>JAKJEY010000003.1 GCA_022705165.1 Pseudomonadota bacterium | reverse complement strand
ATGCTTGGCGGCCATAGCGTTTCGGACCCACCCCTTCCCTTCCCGAACAGGACCGTGAAACGAAACCGCGCCGATGATAGTGCACACCTCGTGTGCGAAAGTAGGTCACCGCCAGGCTACCCCATACAAACACCCCTTGAGCACCCCTCAAGGGGTGTTTCTCTTTCATGAGCTCGATCGTGAATTTGCTGGGCGGCGGAATCTTCAGGCCTGCTCGCCTGTCGTAGTGGTGTGGGTCTCGATGAGGAAATGCCATGCAGAAAGCCGTATTTGGTGGCGGGTGCTTCTGGTGCCTGGACGCTCTATTTCGCCAGCTTGCCGGCGTCAGCTCCGTCGAAAGTGGCTACGCCGGCGGCCTTGATCCGCACCCGAATTACGAGTCGGTATGCAGCGGGAAAACCGGCCACGCCGAAGTTGTCCAGATCGAATTCGATCCCGAGCAGATTTCATTCGACGATCTCCTCGCAACGTTCTTTTCGAGCCACGATCCGACCACCCTCAATCGGCAGGGGCACGACGTCGGTACGCAATATCGTTCGGTTATCGTCGCGCAGGACTCAGCGCAGTACGAGGCGGCGCTTTCCTGCATCGCTGCTTTGAACGACAAGGGCCTGTTCGATAAGCCTATAGTTACCGAAGTGCTGAAGAAAATGCCGTTTCACCAGGCCGAGGAGTACCACCAGGACTACTTCACCCGGCACCCCGAGCAGGGCTACTGCGCTGTCGTCATCGGCCCAAAGCTTGCGCGCTTTCGCGCACAGTTCGCGAGCCGTCTAAAACCTACCTAGCCGGCGAAAGCGAGCAGGTCGCGCGTGAAGCGCTCGCGCTGCCACTGATGCGGCGAATGGTCGGTCCCCTCGTAGATGTGAAGGATGGCGCCAGCAATGCGGCTCTGCACGTATTGCGCCGTGCTTGCATGGTAGAAATTGCTTTCCCCGCCGTAGATCAGCAGTGCGGGAATGTCGATCTGCGACAGCACTTCCCGGTAATCTGCTTCCGTCAGACTCTGCCAGCAGGCGATCAGCGGCTTTGAATCGAGCGCGCGAAGCTGTGCGCGGCTACGCTCCCAGCCGCGCGCATTCTCGGCATATTTCTGACGCGCACGTTCATTGAGTCCGAGCGCCCCGAGGCGCAGAACCGATTCGGCAAAATCAAGCTCCAGTTCACCGACAAAACGCTGCGCCCGAGTCTGGTCGAAATCACCATAGATACCATGCGGCCAGTCGCCATCGGTCACCAGCCGTGGAGATTGGTCGATGAAGCAGAGCTTCCCGAGGCGCGTCGTGCCGAAATCATGGACATACTGCCATAGCGTCAGTGCACCCATCGAATGACCGACAGCGCATGCGTCGTCGAGCCCAAAGTGCGTCAGCAGCAGGTGAAGATCGCGTGCCATGCGCGAAACGGTAGGCTGATCGTTCCCCTGCAGGCGATGTCCGCCGTGGCCTCTCGCGTCCCAGCGATAGACTGTGTGGTGTTTCTGCAGCTCGGCAATGAACGGAAACCACTCCTGATGACTCGACGTCCAGCCGTGCAGCATCACCAAGGGTGGGCCGTCGCCGGAAATTTTCAGATAGATCTTCTCGCCGTCGTCGGCCAGGAAATGCTCCATGGAAAAGTCTCAGGATTGCGGATTATGGAAATGCGCGCAGGGTGTCACAAGGCAGACCCAAGAGCAACTATAATCGCTCCCTCGCTATGAAGCGCAATATGGGAAGTGCCGTGACACCTCAGATTTTCCACTACGCCCACGGGGTCAGCGCGATCGATTCCGGATACGTCCGCCATCTGCACGCGGCGATCCATTTCGTCGTGGAAGACGGGCGCGTCGCTATCGTCGATACCGGCACCAACGAGTCCCTGCCACGCGTCATCGATGCCCTGGAAGCGATGGATCTTGGTGTCGACAGCGTCGACTACGTCATCCTGACGCACATTCATCTGGATCATGCTGGTGGCGCCGGCGCCATGATGCGTGCGTTTCCGAATGCACGCCTGGTGGTGCACCCGCGCGGCGCCCGTCACATGGCAGATCCGAGCAAGCTGGTTGCCGGCGCGGCCGCCGTGTATGGCGCCAACGAGGTGCGCCGCATGTATGGCGAGATCCTGCCGATCGACGCGACGCGCATCGTCGAGGCACCGCACGAAACCCGTATCGACCTCGCCGGGCGCGAACTCCTTTGCCTCGACACGCCGGGGCACGCGCGTCACCACATCTGCATCGTCGATCGTGGCAGCAACACGATCTTTACCGGCGACACCTTCGGGCTGTCCTATCGCGAACTCGATACCGATGGCCGCCAGTTCGTCTTCCCGACGACGACACCGGTCCAGTTCGATCCCGAGGCGATGCACTCGTCGATCGACCTGCTGATGTCCTTTGCGCCGCGCGCAATGTATCTCACGCACTTCAGCGAGCTGCGCGATGTCGATGTTGCCGGCCGCACGGCGATCCTGGAGTTCGACAAGGTCAAGGCCGACGTGCTCAACGTCGTGCCGCCGCAGCGCGCCGGCGCGCTGGTCGCCCAGTCGGGCGCCAAGCTCGCCAACGGGCGCTGGGCCGAGGTCGACTGGACGAGCATGGAATCGGTGAACGCCAAGGGCATCCACATCCTCGGCGACTCGACGCTCTCGGCGCCGCTGATGCCGAAGTCCGGCTTCATGGCCAACCAGCACGGCAAGGTCGCTGCCGCCGCCATCCTCAACCTGCTCGCCGGCGAAGCGCCGAGCAGCGAGGTGATGATGGCCAATACCTGCTACAGCTTCGTCGATGCGAAGAACGTCATTCACGTCGCCTCGGTGCACAAGTACGACGCCGAGAAGAAGACGATGCTCACCGTGCCGGGCTCGGGCGGTGTCTCTGCCGCGCGCAACGAGGTCGAGGCCGGTTATGCGATGGGCTGGGCGAAGAACATCTGGGCCGACATGCTGGCCTGATCAGCTCTTCCGCGTACGTGAAAAAGGCCGGCGAATGCCGGCCTTTTGTTTGGGCAACTGCTGAGTTGGGTGTCGCGCAATTGAGAGGGCAGGACGGGCAGCTGCATACCCTGGTTCCTACCATTTCATCTAGGAGGCGTCGATCGCAGGCGTCGGGGCGATTTGTTGCCGAATGGCGACTAGCACCATAACGGTGCTATACAACTGTCGTAAATGTGGCGAGCGTCGTTGGATCTCGCGGAACACATGTGGGACGTCTACCGTAATTCCACACATCACAACTTCGGTTTGATCTCCATCCAGAGTCAGCAGCAGGCCGGTTAGGTATTGGTCCGTAAAATAGCCCTCGACTCTGCGAATGTCAGAAAAAGAAACCTCTGTGTTTTCCCCGCTGGAGTTCCGAAATCGACACTTGCTTTCATCTAGCTCTACAACTGGAGCCTTTGTCGACCACAACAGTTTTCCCGCGACGAACGCTGAAAACGCGGCCAGAAGGAAAAACAAAATCGCAATTACGAATAGCGCGCTTGGTGTGCGAATGGCCATTAAACCAAATACGAACGCACAAAAAACAAAAAGGCATGCATTGAAAATGCTCCAAATCCGTGACGGGTAGATTTGATAGCTCATCGGTGCCGTGGAGTTGGCCAAGAGCCGGCGCCCACTCAAGCCTTCTTCAGAAAGCAGGCCTTGAGCATGAAACTGCCGCCGTCCATGCGGCAGTCGACTTCGTGGTCGCCATCGCCGACGAGGCGGATGCTCTTCACCTTGGTGCCCTGCTTGAGCACCGTCGATGAGCCCTTCACCTTCAGGTCCTTGATCAGGACCACCGCATCGCCGTCGTTCAGCACGGTGCCGTTGGCGTCGCGCACGATGCGTCCGCCATCATCCGCCGGTGCGGCGCCCGCCTGTGGCCACTCGAAGCCGCAGTCCGCGCAGACGTAATTGGCGCCATCGGGATAGGTGTTTTCAAGGGTGCATTGCGGGCAGGGCGGCGTGGCAGACATAGCGTGTTCCGGTGATAAGGTTGCGATGGGGCGGAGTATAGCAGGTGAGCCGGCGCTTACTCATGCCGGGGGCGGGAAAGGTTTTCGACGAGGGCGGCGGCAAAACCCGACAGCGCGGCGCGCTGGCGGACGCAGATCTGCAGATCGCGCTGTGCCCAGCTTTCGTCCAGTTCGACGACCGTTGGCGGCTCGCGCAGCCCGCCCTTCGGGACGGCGCTTTTCGGCACCAGACCGAGCCCGACGCCGGCCCCGACCATGCGGCAGACGGCCTCGAAGCTGCGCACCTGGATGCGCACGTTGAGATGACGGCCGAGCGCCGCGGCGGCATTCATCGTGAAGGTGTGAATGGCCGAACCGGCGTGCAGCATCACGAAGGGGTGGTCGAGGACCTCGGCGAAGCGGGTGCTCGCCTTTGCTGCCAACGGGTGGGTGGCGGGGGTGATCAGTACGAGGCGGTCGGCGCGGTAGGGGGTCATTTCGACCTCGGCACCCTCGACCGTCTCGGCGACGACGCCAACCTCGACCTCGCCGCGCGCGACGGCCATGACGATTTCCGGGCTGGTACGTTCTTCGAGCGTGACGCTGACCTGCGGATTGGCGCGCAGGAACTCGGCGAGGTCGTCGGGAAGAAAGCTGTGCGTGGCGTGCGTGTTGGCCCACAGCGTGACGTGGCCGCGCACGCCGGCGGCGAACGGGGCGAGGTCGGCGTGCATCTGTTCGAGCTGGGCGAACACCTGCCGGGCGTGACGCAGCAGGGCTTCGCCGGCGCGGGTGAGTTCGACGCCGCGGGCGCGGCGGATGAAGAGTGCCGTGCCGAGTGCGCCTTCCAGCTGCTGCAGCCGGTGGCTGGCCGACGACGGCGCGAGGTGCGCGCGTTCGGCGCCGCGCGTCAGGTTCGAGGCTTCGGCAACGGCGACGAAGAGGCGGAGATCGGTGAGGTTGTAACGCATCGTTCGTATTATACGAATTCACTGCTGCGATATGAGCAATTGTCGACGACCGGTGCGGCCTTCATTATTGCGCCCGGGCCGTGTTGATGACGCGGCTCTCCTCCGATGATTTCGCAGAATACGTACGCTCATCCCGCCTTCATGCCCTGGAAACACTGGTCCGCCGAACGACTCGGCATCGCCCTCGCGGTGCTGGCCGCTTTCGGCTTCTCGTTCAAGGCCATCTTCGTCAAGCTGGCCTATGCCGCGGCGCCGGTCGATGCGGTGACGCTGCTCTCGCTGCGCATGGTCTTTGCGCTGCCGGCTTTCCTCTGGATCGGCTTCGCCGCCAGTCGCGCAGCGCCACCACTGACGCGGCGCGACTGGGGCATGCTGGTCGCCCTCGGCCTGCTCGGCTACTACGCCTCCAGCATGCTCGACTTCCTCGGCCTGCAGTACATTTCCGCCGGCCTCGAACGCCTGATCCTGTTTACCTACCCGACGCTGACCGTCCTGATCGGCGTGCTGTTCATGGGCAAGTCGCTGGAGAAGCGGCAGGTCGGCGCGCTGGCGCTGTCCTACGCCGGCATCGGCCTCGCCTTTGCGCATGATCTCTCGATCGCCGGCGACCTGCGAGCGGTGCTGATCGGCGCCGGTTTCGTCTTCGGCTCGGCACTCACCTACGCGCTGTACAGCGCCGGCGCCGAACCGGCGATCCGCCGGCTCGGCTCGGCACGCTTCGCGGCACTGGCGATGCTGGTGTCGACGACGGCAACGCAGATCCACTTCTTCATCACGCAGCCGCTCTCGGCGCTGGTGCAGCCGCTGCCGGTGTACGCCTACGGGGCGGCGATGGCGCTCTTCTCGACCGTGCTGCCGGTGCTCTGGCAGTCGGCCGCGATCCGCCGCATCGGTTCGGCGCGGGCGGTGCTGATCGGCACGCTGGGGCCGGTGCTGACCATCTTCTTCGGCTGGTGGCTGCTCGCCGAGCCGATCTCGCTGGCGCAGATCGCCGGCGCCGGGCTGGTGCTGGCGGGGGTGCTGCTGGTCAGCCGGAAATAGGTCGGCCTTGCATTCGGTGATATTGCGGCTAGAATTTCTTACGCAATTAACATCGATTATTGAATGGTAAGAAAATGGCCGCTACCGCAACCCTTTCCAGCAAGTTCCAGATTTCCATTCCGAAGCCTGTGCGCGAGGCCCAGCACTGGCAGGCCGGTCAGGAATTCGTCTTCATTCCCAAGGGCAAGGGCGTGCTGGTGATGCCGCTGCCCGATCTGAGCGATCTTGCCGGGCTGGCAGCGGGCGCCCGCGACGAGGATTATCGCGATCGCGAGGATCGCTTCTGATGCGCGTCGTCGATACCTCGGTCTGGATCGAGTGGCTGATCGGGAGTGCCTTGGGGAAAAATCTGGCGGCGCAGATTCCAGCGCGAGAGCAGTGTCTGGTGCCGACGATCGTGCAACTGGAACTGTCGAAGTGGCTGACACGCGAAGTCGGCGAGGAGGCCGCGGACCAGATGATCGCCTATACGCAACGCTGCGTTGTCGTGCCGCTGGATACGAGGATTGCCCTGCTGGCGGCTGACTTGCACCGACAGCATCGCCTGGCGACCGCGGATGCCATCGTCTATGCGACGGCGCTGGAACATGGCGCAGACCTCCTCACCTGCGATGCGCATTTTACCGCCCTGCCGGGCGTTATCTACGTGCCCAAGCTGGCCTGATCTGTCCGCTCGGCAGTGCCCGTCGATCCATCCAGCCCGCGCAGGAAATCCCAGACCACGCGCACGCGTTTCAGCCGCAGCAGGTCAGCCGGTGCCGACAGCCAGAGCGTGCGGCGCACATCGATCTCGTCCGGCAGCACGACGACCAGATCGTGCTCCGCCGGCGGCACGTAGCCGGTCATCATGCCCAGCCCGATGCCGGCCTCGATGGCCGCGCATTGCGCGAGCATGCCGCTGGCCGTGAACACGCGGTGCGGCGCCGTCACGAGTTCGTCGAGGTAGCGCAGCGTGTCGCCCATCGGCGTGTCCTGCGCATAGTCGACGAAGCGGTGGCCGGCGAGGTCGCTGCGGCTGCGGATGGGCAGATGCGCGGCGAGATAGGCGTGGCTGGCGTAAAGCTGGTAGCGCAATTCGAGCAGCGGCACCGCCACGTAGCGTCCGGCTGCCGGCGGTGACAGCGTCACGGCGATGTCGACCTCGCGGCTGGCCAGGCTGGGGAAGCGCGGCAGCAGCAGGAGTTCGATGCTCAGTTCGGGGTTGGCTTCAAGCAGCGGCGGCAGCGCCGGCGTCAGCAGGCGGGTGCCGAACACTTCCGGAGCGCCGAGCCGCACCAGTCCCGACGCGGTGGCCCGCTGCCCGCCAAGATCCTCGCACGCGGCGAGCAGGGCGCTCTCCATCGCTTCTGCGTGGGGCAGCAGTGCCTGTCCGGCCTCCGTCAGCGTGCAGCCGCCGCGATGGCGGTCGAAGAGCGGTGTGCCGAGGCTTTTTTCCAGGCGGTCCAGGCGGCGCGCGATGGTCGTATGTTCGACGCCAAGGCGGCGGGCGGCCGCGAGCAGGGTGCCGGCGCGGGCCAGTTCGAGGAAGAAGCGGAGGTCGCCCCAGTCGGATGAATATTGTGCATTCATGCACATCAGTTTGGCATGAATCGCTATTTGTGTGCGTGAAATCAGGTGCTATCGTCGCAGCCAATTCACCTACAGGAGGCGGTAATGAAGCGGATGCAGGACAGAGTTGTTGTGGTGACGGGGGCGGCGCGCGGCATCGGCGCGGCGATAGCCCGTCGTTGTGCTGAGGAGGGAGCGCGTGTCGCGGTGTGGGACTTGCGTCAGGAAGACGCGGAGGCAATGGCGAAGGCGCTGCAACTGTCCTACGGCGTCGAGACGCATGGCTGTGCCGTCGACGTCGCCTCGTCCGCGGCGGTGAATGCCGCTGCGCAGGCGGTGCTGGCGCGCTTCGGCCGCATCGACGGGCTGGTGAACAACGCCGGCATCGTCGCCGACGCGCAGCTGAAGAAGATGACCGAAGAACAATGGGACCGCGTCATCGGCATCAACCTTAAGGGCGTCTACAACTGCACGCGCGCCTTCGTCGATACCTTCCTCGCGCAGCAGAGCGGCAGCATCGTGAACATCTCGTCGGTGGTCGGCGTCTATGGCAATTTCGGCCAGACCAACTACGCTGCCGCCAAGGCCGGCGTCATCGGCATGGCGAAATCGTGGGCCAAGGAGCTGGGGCGCAAGAATATCCGCGCCAACGCCGTCTGTCCCGGATTCATCGAGACGCCGATCCTCGGCGACATGCCGAAGGAAGTGCTCGACGGGCTGGTCAACGAAGTGCCGATGAAGCGCATGGGCCAACCCGAGGAAATCGCGGCGAGCGTCGCCTTCCTGCTTTCCGACGATGCCAGCTATGTGAATGGCGCCGTACTGGAAGTTTCCGGCGGCCTGACGATCTGAGGGTGCGGCCATGAAGAACCCTTGCATCGTCGGTTGGGCGCATACGCGCTTTGGCCGCCTCGACGGCGAAACCCTCGAATCGCTGATCACGCAGGTGACGAGCGGCGCCCTGGCCGATGCCGGAATCGGCGGCCGCGAGGTCGACGCCGTCTTCGTCGGCAACCTCGGCGGCTTCGAGAACCAGACCTTCCCGGCCAGCCTGCCGCTGCAGGCCGACGCCGGGCTGCGCTTCAAGCCGGCGACGCGTTACGAGAATGCGTGCGCCAGCGGTTCGGCGGCGCTCTACGCGGCACTCGACCGCATTGCTGCCGGCCGCGCGCGCATCGCGCTGGTGATCGGCGTCGAGAAGATGAACGCGCTCGACAATGCCGGCGTCGCCGCCACGCTTGCCGCCGCCAGCTACATGAAGGAGGAGGGTGCCACCGGGCTGACCTTCCCCGGCATCTTCGCGCAGATGGCGCAGACCTGTTTCGACCGCTACGGCGACCAGAGCGACGCGCTGGCGACGATCGCCGCGAAGAACCACGCCAACGGTGCGAAGAATCCGCTCGCCCACATCCGCAGGGATCTTGGCTTCGACTACTGCCGCCACGTGTCGGAAAAGAACAAGCTGGTGGCGCCGCCGCTCAAGGTGTCCGACTGCTCGACTGTGGCCGATGGCGCGGCAGCGCTGATCGTCGCCGCGCCCGAGGTGGCGCTGAGTTTCCCGAAGGCGGTGGGTTTCCGCGCCACGCAGCAGGTCAACGACTTCCTGCCGATGTCGCGCCGGGACGTGATCGACTTCGCCGGTCCGAAGGAAGCCTTCGCGCGCGCCTACGCCGAGGCCGGCATCGGCGTGGACGACCTGTCGTTCGCCGAGGTGCACGACTGCTTCACCATCGCCGAACTGCTCTCGTACGAGGCGATGGGCCTCGCCGCGCCGGGCCAGGGCGGGCGCGTCGCGCTCGACGGCGTCACCCGCCTCGACGGCCGGCTACCGGTGAATCCGTCCGGCGGCCTCAAGGCCAAGGGTCATCCGGTCGGCGCCACCGGCGTCTCGATGCACGTGATGGCGGCGATGCAACTGACCGGCCGCGCCGGCGAACTGCAGTTGCCGGATACCAAACTCGGCGCCGTGTTCAACATGGGCGGTTCGGCGGTGGCGAGCTACGTCAGCATTCTCGAAGCGGTGCGCGCCTGATGATGACTCATGGGAAAAGCGCGTCACCAAGACACCGGGCGCACGAAGTTCCACCAAGAATGCACGTGGTCGAACTTGATGCCCTCTTTGTGTCTTTGTGTCTTGGTGGTGCAGCTTTTCCAACGATTGACGGCCCGCAAGCCGCGTAGAGGCAATTGATGAAGATCGACCGCATCATCGAGCGCCACGCTCGCTACCGGCCGGACCACGCCGCCGTCGTTTTCGGCGAGTCGCGTCTGTCCTGGCGCGACTGTCACGCACGCGTCTCGCGGCTGGCCGCGGCGCTGCAGGCGCAGGGGGTGGCCAAGGGCGAGCGGGTGGCGACGGTGCTGCCGAACTGCCTGGAACTGCTCGACTGCTACTGGGCCTGCGCGCAGATCGGCGCGGTGATGGTGCCGCTCTCGCCACTGCTCACCGCGCATGGGCTGCGTTCGCTGCTGGCCGATGCGGGGCCACGCGTGGTGCTGGCCGATGCCGGCACGGCGGCGGTTGTCCGCGACGCCTGCGATGTCGTGCCGACAGCCGTTGCGGTCTGCACGGATGGCGCGCCGTCCGGTTTCAGCGCCCTGTCGGCGCTGCTTGCCAACGCCGCGGAAACCCCAGTGCCTGTCGCGGTGTCCCCCGACGATCTCTACAACATCATGTACACCAGTGGCACCACCGGCATGCCCAAGGGCATCATGCACACGCAGCGCATCCGCGCGCACTACGGCACGCTGTTCGCCAACGCCTGGCGGTTGCGCCCGGAGTCGGTCGTGCTGCACACCGGCGCCATCGTCTTCAACGGCGCGATGGTGACGCTCTTCCCCTGCTTCCTGCAGGGTGCGACCTACGTGCTGCACAAACAGTTCGACGCCGCGGCGCTGATCGAGACGGTGGCGCGGGAGCAGGTGACGCACCTGATGCTGGTGCCCTCGCAGATCATCGCCGTGCTCGACGCGCCGAATTTCGCAGCGGAGAAACTGGCCTCGGTCGAGATGCTGCTGTCGCTCGGCGCGCCGCTGCACGTCGAGCACAAGAACCGGCTGGAGGCCGCGTTGCCCGGCCGTTTCCACGAGCTGTACGGGCTCACCGAAGGCTTCGTCACCATCCTCGACAAGGCCGATGCGCAACGCAAGCGCGGCTCGGTCGGCGTGCCGCCGGCCTTCTCCGAGATGCGCATCGTGCGCGAGGACGGCAGCGACGCGGCGCCGGGCGAGGTCGGCGAGATCGCCGGCCACAGCCCGCTGCTGATGCCCGGCTACTACCGGCGCGACGATCTCACCGCAGCGGCTATCCGCGACGGCTGGCTATACACCGGCGACCTCGGCTATGTGGACGACGAGGGCTTCCTCTTCCTCGTCGACCGCAAGAAGGACATGATCGATTCGGGCGGCGTGAAGGTGTACCCGCGCGACGTCGAGGAAGTCGTCGTTCGGCATCCCGATATCGTCGAGTGCTCGGTGTTCGGCATTCCCGACGACAAGTGGGGCGAGGCACCCGTAGCCGCCGTCGTGCTGCGCACCGGCGCGACAGCCGATGCGGAAGCGCTCAGGACATGGATCAACGAACGCGTCGGCGCCCGCTACCAGCGCGTCAGTCGTGTCATCGTCTACGCCGGGTTCCCGCGCAACGCGGCCGGCAAGATCCTCAAGCGCGAGATGCGCGATCCGTTCTGGGTCGGGCGCGAGACGAAGATATAAGCCGTTGCCCCCGTGCGCAGGCTGTAGCCGTTTCTGCTTGGGGCCGCGCAGAAAATCCGCAGAAGTCTGACGACCCGACCCGCTTCGACAGGGAAAGCTCACATTCCTCCGGCGTCCGTTTCAGCCTGACATTCTGTCAGTGCGAGCAATGTCAATAAATCAACGAGTTATATCGAAAGTCGCCTTTCTGGCCTGACAAGCTGTCAGGTTCGCGCCAATTGCCGCAATCGGGCCGATCTTGATTTATTCAATATATTCATTGGCTTAAATCAGCTTCGCAAGCTTGGTACGAGGGTTGCTATAGGTCATGCAGAGGCGTAGATCGCTTCCCGCAGGTCGGCCTTTTGCCGGCCGCGTTGTTCCACTACCAACTCTTCGAAGGGGTTTTTATGAAAATCAAGTCTGTCGTTGTCGCCTCCATTCTCTCGCTTGGCATCGCTGGCGTTGCGAATGCGGCTGACCAGAAGGGCATGTCCGGCATGTCGGGCATGGAAGGCCAGAAGTAAATCTTCTTCTGCCGTACCAAGGGGGTGGGATTTTCCATTCCCCCCCCCTTTTTTTCTCCTTTACGGATTTTTCCCAATGATCGCGCCAAGCGGTTCTTCCTTGTTGCTGGGCATCGGTATCGGCCTC
The DNA here is from genome assembly GCA_022705165.1 of Pseudomonadota bacterium. Taxonomy (GTDB): domain Bacteria; phylum Pseudomonadota; class Gammaproteobacteria; order Burkholderiales; family Rhodocyclaceae; genus Proximibacter. The sequence goes on along the minus strand of JAKJEY010000003.1, from coordinate 34,349 downwards.
GCGTCCCTGGCTGCCGTTGCGGCATCCGAATATCCCGTGGCAGGACTAGCCCCTGATCAGCGACCGGCGAATGCGCCGCGCTTGACGGCGGATGCACCTGTCGATACGACCCGCTCGCTACATGGCATTCCTGCACCCCGCCCCGCGGGTCTCGAGTTCGTCGAGGCTCAGGGTGGCTGGTACACACCGTTCGATTTGCGAGGCATGCCCGGACCCTACGATCTGCGCGGCTGGCATTCGCAGACGAGGGTGGGAGAGAAGAAATGAACCGGACGCTCGCTTCCGTCGCTTTCGCCGTCGTGATCATCGTCGCCATCGCCGCGATGATTGCTCACTTCCGGACGGCCGACGACACGATTCCCGCCGTGTCTTCCATCGATCACCTGCGGGCAACCTACAGCCCTCTCCATTTCAAGCCGGCCATCGAAAAGGCGACGGACGCCGACTGTCTGGCCTGCCATCGCGAAGTTCTTGAAGACCGCGTTCGCACCGCGTCGCCGGCAGGCGTCAAGGCTGCCGACAGCCTTGCGTGGTACCAGAGGGTCGCAACCTATTCCGGTGAGCAGGACACTTTCCATCGCCGCCATCTGGTGACGCCCTTCGCGAAGGAAGTGATGAAGCTGAGCTGTACGACCTGCCATCAGGGCCATGACGTCCGCGAAGAGGCGCCTGCTTCGTCGGCGACCGCAGCACCGAAGTCGACGACTGCCTTCACCCTGCGCAAGCAGGTCAATGTCGAGACGATCTGCCTGAAGTGCCATGGCCAGATGAATGCTGAAGTCATGGGCTTGCCATCGCCCTGGCCGGAGTCGCGCGAGATGTTCGGCAACTCGTGCCTGACCTGCCATTCCTCCATCCGCACCCATCGCCACCAGGTCACCTACCTGAACGCCGAGGCCATCGAACAGGCGGGCCAGAAGAGCGATGAGTCCTGCTACGGCTGCCATGGTGGCCGGGCCTGGTATCGCATCGCCTACCCCTATCCGCGGCATGCCTGGGACGGCATGTCCCCCGATGTTCCGGACTGGGCGAAAGATCGTCCGGTGGCGAGTGAGGCGCGCTTCGTGCCACCGACGGCAAACAGGAGCAGTAAATGATGAACGACATGGATACGCGAGAAGAACAAGACATTCTGTCACTGCTCAACCCGAACCGGCGCGGCTTCCTGAAGACTGTTGGGGCGGGCGCTGCCATCGCATCCGCCAGCGGGCTTGTCGAACTCGCGGCGGGTGGCAAGGAGGCGCAGGCGTTTGCCTATGAACCCTACCTGACCGACGACCAGCTCAGCACCGTCGTGACGAGTTGCGATCACAACTGCGGTTCGCGCCATATGCTGGTCGCGCACAAGAAGGGGGGCGTGATCGTGCGGCTGTCGTCGGACGACGGGCGTTATCAGGCCGGCGGTGCGTATGGCAAGGACACCTTTGCCGAACCCCAACTGCGTGCCTGCCTGCGTGGCCGCTCCTATCGTGCCCGCATTTACTCGCCCGAGCGACTGCTGTACCCGATGATGCGCGTCGGCCCGCGCGGCGAAGGGAAATTCAAGCGCGTCAGCTGGGATGAGGCGCTCGACCACATTGCCAAGAAGATGGTCGAGCTGAAGCAGAAATATGGCCCGACCGCGATTCTCGATCAGGCCTACGCCGGAACATCGTATGGGGTGCTGCACAAGTCGGACCAGATCGAGGGCTTGCTGGCGCGCTTCCTCGGCATGTTCGGCTGCCGCACCAATTCCTGGTCGGTGCCAAGCTACCAGGCCACCACCACCAGTTCGCGCTGGACCTTCGGCACCATCGAGGACGGCAACGAGGACGACGCCTTCGCGCATTCGAAGCTGATCATCATGTGGGGCTGGAACCCGGCCTATACCTTCCATGGCGGGAACACCTTCTACTACATGCGGATGGCCAAGCAGAAGGGCTGCAAGTTCGTCGTCATCGACCCGCAATACACCGATTCGGCAGCGGCCTACGATGCCTGGTGGATTCCGATCAAGCCGAACACCGATGCAGCCATGCTCGCCGGCATGGCGCACTACATTTTTTCGAACAATCTGCAGGATCAGAAGTTCATCAACAAATTCTGCCAGGGCATGGATGCGGGCACGATGCCCGACTGGGCCAAGGGGCAGGAGAGCTTCAAGGACTACATTCTCGGTACCACGGACGGCATTCCGAAGACGCCGGAATGGGCAGAAAAAATCTGCGGCGTGAGCGCTGCGGACATCAAGAAGCTTGCCGACATGTACGCGCGCACCAAACCTGCAGCGCTGAAAGCCTGCTGGGCTGCGGGTCGTGCCGCCTACGGCGAGCAATACAACCGCATGGCCGCAGCGGTGCAGGCGATGACTGGCAACATCGGCATTCTCGGCGGCTGCGCCGAGGGCGTCGGCAAGGCCTGGCACGCGGAATCGGTGGCCTATCCCCATGACGAGTATGCGAACGTCTGGTGGTCTTCGCTGAAATCGGATCGCTGGGCGCATTGCGTGCTCAACTACCCGAACGTCAAGCGCGAGGAGATCGGACTCTGGCCGCGCGATGACGAACTCGACGGCAAGATCCCGAATATCAAGGCCATCTTCTGGCACGGCTCGGACTGGTTCAACCAGCTCACCAACATCAACAAGGAAATCGCCGCGATCAAGAAGCTGGAGCTCGTCGTCTGCTCCGACTCGACGATTTCGCCGTCGGGTCTGTGGGCCGACGTGCTGTTGCCGATTGCCACGCACTTCGAGCGCCACGACGTCGGCCTGCCCTGGTACAAGGGCCACTACTACATTCACCGGCCCAAGGTCATCGAGCCGCTTGGCGAGAGCAGGACGGACTTCCAAGTCTATACCGAGCTTGCCTATCGGCTCGAAAAGCTGGACCCCACGCTGAAGGATTTCGGCAAGCGCTACAACCCGCGTGCCGACCGCTCCTACTGGGAGAATCCCGATGCTTTCGACGAGGCCTATCTCTCCGCCTGGTGGCTGAGGGTTCAGAAACACCAGGGCGTCACGATGAGCTGGGAGGAATTCAAGCGGCGCGGCGTGTACAAGTTCGTTTTCGACAAGCCGCTGGTTGCCTTCCGCGAGCAGATCGAGCAGGGGGTTCCGTTCGAAACCGCGTCGGGCAAGATCGAAATCCTGAATACCGAGCTGGCGCACATCACGGACTGGACCAAGACGCGTTACGGCTATCCGATCCCCGCCATTCCGAAGTGGATCGAACCCTTCGAATGGCTAAACCACCCGAAGGCGAAGGATTATCCCTTCCACATGATCACGCCGCACCCCCGCTGGCGGACGCATTCGATCTTCCACAACATCCCCTGGCTGCGCGAGACCTATCAGCAGGAGTTGACGATGTACACCGGCGATGCGGCACGCCTCGGTCTCAAGACCGGCGACATCGTCGAGACCTGGAACGACCGCGGCAAGTGCGTCGTTCCGGTCTACGTCACCGAGCGCTGCATGCCGAGCGTTGTCGTGCTGCATGAAGGTGCCTGGATGGACCTCGACAAGAATGGCGTCGACCGCTCCGGCAACCCGGATTTCCTCACGCTCGACGAGCCAAGCCCGGCCGGCGCCTTCGCCTACAACACGATCCTCGTGAACGTCAGGAAGACCACGCTCGACCACCGTCCCGGCTGGGACAGCAAGGCCACCGCACGTTCCTACATCTTCCGCAGGGATACCTGAGCCATGACCAGGAAACTCGACAAGCAGCAGGTCACCGAGGCCCTGCAGCGCAAGGTGGCGCAGACCTATGAACCCGTTAAACCGGCAAAGCAGCTCGGCTTCGTTCACCACAACGTGGACTGCATTGGCTGCCGTGCCTGCGAGATCGCCTGCAAGGACAAGAACGGCTTGCCGCCGGGGCCCCGATTCCGCCGCGTCATGTACATCGAGGGTGGCCAGTACCCCGAGGTGTATGCGTACAAGGTCAACATGTCGTGCAACCACTGCGCCGAGCCTGCCTGCCTGCCGACCTGTCCGACCGGAGCGATCTGGAAGCGCCAGTCGGACGGCATCGTCGACATCGATTCGACGCTGTGCATCGGCTGTCGCCGCTGCGAGGCGGCTTGCCCCTACGGTGCGCCGCAGTGGAACCCGCAGGCGCAGATCGTGCAGAAGTGCAACATGTGCGTCGACGAAATCGACGCCGGTCGCAAGCCCTACTGCGTCATGGCCTGCATGATGCGCGTGCTCGACATCGGACCGATCGACGAGTTGCGTGCCGGGAAATATGCGACGACCGCCGTAGGCACGGCGGACAAGGTCGTCCGCCAGGTGAAGAACATGGCCAACCCTGATCTGACCAATCCGTCGATCGTCTTCGTTCCACACAGCAAGGGCAAGGTATGAATCCAGTTTCCCTGGGGGCCGAGTATCGGACTGCGATCGCCGATGATGCCCAGTCGCTCGCGGCATTGCACGATCGCGAGCTGACGCCGCAACTGTTTTCGGCACTGCGCGAGGCGTGTTTCCCGGAATGTCTCGGCCTGATGCCGGTGACCGTTTCGACTACGGCCGCCTGGCGTGCGATGCGCTACACGCTCTCATTGCAACCCGTCAAGCCGCATGAACGCTGGTTCGACAATCTGGCCGCCGACTACGCGGCGATCTACCTGACGAATGCCTACGGCGCCTCACCGCTGGAATCGGTCTGGCTCCATGAGGAGCATCTCACCTGTCAGGAAGCGATGTTCGAGCTGCGTGCGATCTACGCTGCCGCCGGACTGGCGGCGCCCAACTGGCGAAAGCGTTCCGAGGATCACCTCGTCCTGCAACTGCTCTACATCGCCCATGCTTCCCGCCATGCCGAGACGTCAGCCGACTGGCGTGCACTGGCCAACATGCTCGATGAGCACCTGCTGCGGTGGATCGACGGTTTCGCCGCCAGGATCGTCGGGCGCAGCGGGTCGGATTTCTACTCGTCGCTGGCGGTGCTCACTGCCGCCTGGCTGGACACGCTGCGTACGCTGATCGCTTCCCACCTCGGCGAGGCGCGTCCATCCAGCGACGAGATCGAGTTGCGCATGAAACCGCGGGTTCAGGACAACGTCGTTCCGTTGTCCTTCATGCCGGGCCTCGGGCCGACGCTTTAGGTCTGGCGGCCCGAGTTCTTGCCAGAGAGCGGGGCGCGGGGGAAAAGCGCTTGCCAAACCCCGGCTCAGCCAATTTACCAATAGAGAGAGGGAGAAAAATGAAGTCGATTATCACCGTGTTGCTTGCCGCAGTCCTGATGACCGCGATTCCCGCCCATGCAAGCATCGAGCTTGCCAAGAAAAACAATTGCATGTCCTGCCACACGGTCGACAAGAAGCTGGTGGGCCCGGCGCTCGTCGATATCGGCAAGAAGTACGGCGGCGACAAGGATGCCGTCAAGACCCTCGCCGCCAAGGTCAAGGCCGGCACGAAGGGTGGCGTCTGGGGCCAGGTTCCGATGCCGCCCAACCCCAAGGTCACGGATGCCGACATGGAGACGCTGATCAAGTGGATACTGGCCGGCGCCAAGTGATCGCGGCGCAAGTCTAACCTTCCCGTCAGGAGAAGCGTCATGAGCATCGATAAACGCCCGCTTGGCGAGCCGGCGCTGCCGGCTTCGGCAGATCCGGCACAAGCGGTTCCAAAGGCCACGCGACGCGATTTCCTGAAGGCGGGCGGCATGCTGAGCCTGTCATCGCTGATGGGTACGGCGGCGCTGATGGCGCAGACCGATGACGCCAAGGCGACCATCGAATGGGCCGAGCACTTCCAGAAGAACTACCGGCTGATGTCGGACGAGGAAAAAAACGAGGCACGCATCCGCCTTGAAAGGCGTCATTCCGCGGAATATGGCAGGAAGGTCACTGTCGATATTTCCGGGGCCCAGCCAGGCGTGCTCATGGGCTATGCGCTGAACGTCCGCAAATGCATCGGCTGCCGGCGTTGCGTCAAGGCATGCGTCGAGGAGAACAACCAGTCGCGCGGCAGTCGCCCCGGCGAGCGCATCGAGTGGATTCAGGTACTCCGGATGGAGCGCGGCGAATTCTCGGAGGAGAGGATGAACCATGGCTACCCCGAGGGGCTTGGCATCCAGGTGGGTGGCAATGCCTACACCCCGGTCGGCCAGGTTCTCGAAGGGCAGTTTCACTACACGCCCGAGGCCGTTCCCGAAAAGGATGCGACCTACATGCCGATCGCCTGCATGCAGTGCGAGAAGCCGCCCTGCGTCAAGGTCTGCCCGGTGCGTACGACTTACCGGGAAGCCGATGGCCCGGTGGTGATCGACTACAACTGGTGCATCGGCTGCCGCATGTGCATGGGCGCGTGCCCCTACTGGGCGCGCCGCATGAATGTCACAAAACCTGTGCTGCCCAAGGATGAAATGAATCCGGTAACGCACTATCTGGGCAATCGGCCGCGCATGCGCGGCGTCGTCGAAAAATGCCACTGGTGCCTGCAGCGCACACGGCAGGGCCGCTACCCGGCCTGCGTCGAGGTCTGCCCGGTCGGCGCCCGCAAGTTCGGCAACCTGCTTGACCCGGACAGCGAAGTGAGCCTCATCCTTGCCCGCAAGAACGTGTTCCGTCTCAAGGCCGAGTTGAATACCTTCCCCAAGTTCTTCTACTTCTACGATTGAGGAGGCGGCCGTGCGACTGATCAGCTTCGCCATCGACTACGTCCGTTACATTCTCAAGGGCAGCACGAAGTACTACGCCTGGATGGGTTTCCTTTCCGTACTCATCGCCGGGATGATGTACGTTTTCTACCTGCAGAACACCGAGGGGCTGATCGTCACCGGGATGACCAGCCAGATCCACGACGGACTCTACTTCGCCAACCTGGTCTTCCTGGTCGGCGTCGCCGCAGGCGCCGTGACCATCGTCTTCCCGGCCTATGTCTATCATCACGACGGCATGCACAAGGTGACCGTGCTGGGCGAAATGCTGGCCATCTCTGCGGTGATCATGGTCAACCTCTTCGTTCTCGCGCACATGGGGCGTCCCGACCGGCTCTGGCACATGATCCCGTTCATCGGAATCTACAATTTTCCGCATTCCATGCTGGGCTGGGACGTGCTCGTTCTCGTCGGCTACCTCGTGCTGAACTTCATCTGCGGGTTCTACTACCTCTACATCAAGTACGTGGGGGGGGAGGTCAACAAGCGGTTCTTCATGCCGCTCGTTTTCATCTCGATTGTCTGGGCGCTAAGTATCCACACCGTCACCGCCTTCCTGATCGCGACGATGCCGGCCAGGCCGATGTGGTTCCACAGCATGATGCCCATTCGATTCATCGCGACGGCGTTCGCGGCGGGGCCGTGCCTGATCATCCTCGCCTTCCTGATCATCCGGAAGAACACGAAGATGTGGGTCGAGGACAGTGCGATCCGCCTGTTGGCCACGATCATTACCTGGTGCCTTGGCATTGCGCTGTTCCTGACGATGTCGGAGATCGTCGTCGAGTTTTATGCCCGCACCGAGCACGCCAACGGGCTCTACTACCTGATGTTCGGACTGCACGGGCTGACCGGCCTGGTGCCGTGGTTCTGGACCTCCCTGACGCTGATGGTCGTGGCCTTCGTGATGTTCCTGATCCCCGCCGTACGCAACAACAACCGGCTGCTGCCCGTCCCCTGTGTCATGGCGTTTTCCGGCATCTGGATCGAAAAGGGCATGGGGCTGATCGTGCCGGGCTTCATCCCCTCCCCGATCGGCGAGGTGACGGAGTACTACCCGACCTTCGTCGAATGGCTGATGACCATCGGCATCTGGGCTGCCGGATTTTTCATCCTGACCATCCTCTTCAAGGGCGCCATCGGCATCCTGCAAGGCGAAGTCAGGTATGCCGGCAAGCCGGCTACAGTGGCGGAGTGAGGAAATGGCCATGAACAGGATTGTCCGTCACGCCTTGATTCTTGCTGCCTGCGCCGGCTTCTCCGCCCCGGGCCTGGCTCAGGACGCGGAGAAAAAAGAGGTCAAGGAAACGATCTGCTTCGAGAGCCGGAAGGGCGCCTCCGAAGTCACGAAGCGCGAGATCAGGCCCGGACTACCCAACGTGAAGTGCTCGCCGACGACCGATGCCGTCCTTTGGTACGGCGACCCTTACGAGGATACCGTGCCGATGGGCAAGGTGCCCCTGCTCGACAAGATTCCGGAGGGGCATGCCGTCGTCAAGCCGCGTACCGAAAAGCTCAGCCTCGCTTCGACATGCACGCTGGCCTGTCACAACGGGGTAACCCCGCCAGGCTTCCCGAAACACAAGAAGCCGATCCCCATCCCGACCATGGAAGCGATGGTTCCCGATGTCAAGGATCTGCAACATGGCCGCGGCCGCATCTGGTGTCTTGACTGCCATCACCCGACCCGGCGCGACAAGCTGGTGGATAATTTTGGCGATCCGGTCAGCCTGGACCAGCCGCAATTGCTCTGTGGAAAGTGCCACGGCGACAAGCTGCGCGACTGGCGTGACGGCATCCACGGCAAACGCATCGGGGAGTTTGCCAGCACCGGCAAGAAACGCTGGTTCGTCTGCACGGAATGCCACAATCCGCATGATGTTCAGAATGGTGCCCACCAGCGTGGATTCACGCAGTTGAAGCCCGAGCCTCCCCCTCAGTTGCCAGCCGGCATGAAGGATGCCCGGCACGAGAAAGTCCATCCGATTGCCCATTGACGACCTCGTTCCGGAGATGCCATCGATGACCGAACGCGCAACAGAGGCAACTGAACGCGGCAGCGTGCCGCAGCCGGCGCTGCCCGCACTCACGCCTGAGGAACGGACGCGCCGCATCGGCAAGACGAGCGTCTTCTTCGGGCCGCCGCTAGCCTGCCTCACGAGCGGCGAGACGAACACCATGGAGGTGAGCGGCAGACTCAATCGCACGGCCGAGCGCTATCTGGAGATCCTTCGGGAGCATGGCCTCGATCTCTCGGAGCCTGATCGCCGGTGCCTCTCGCACATCTGCGGCATCGGCTTCATGGCGCCGCTGGAAATTCGCGAACTGCCGCTCGAAGTGCGATTGTGCCGACTCGAAATCGCCGGGCTCGACAAGGAGCGCCTGGCGGAAAAACTCGAGACGGCGAACTTCGCCGATCTCGTCGCCGTGGTCGAGTCCCTCGGTTTCTGATACGAATTCGGACGGGACGAAAACATGGCGGTACGGGTGCATTGGGACAACAATTACGACACGGGCGTTGAGGTCGTCGATGCGCGGCACAGGCAGATCGTGGCGCATTGCAATGCGCTCGCCGACTGCATCGATCATCCTGAGGGCGGCGCTGCAGGCGACAGGCAGTTCGATGAAACGCTTGCCGTGCTGATGGCGCTGGCACGTGAGAGTTTCTCGATCAAGGAAGTGCTGCTTGCCGAAGGCGGCAGCCATGAAGTCGACGATCTACGCTTTGAGGGGGAGGAATTCGACTTCCTGGCAAGTGAAATAATGACTACCGAAAATTTCGAGCGGATTGAACTGCAGTCCTTTCTTGCGCTATGGTGGCGAGGACACCTTGTCGGCGCCGCGAACAAGTTCCGTTCGCTGGGTCGGCAGCGGTCAGTCGTTTCCGACAGGCAGTGATACCGTGCCGGGGGATCGGGTGATTTTTCGCTACGATTCCCTGCCTTCGGTCTCGGCATGGCGAGGGCGATGCCTTGGATAGGCTGCCAGCAGGCAGTTGCGAAAAAACGCAGTAGACCACCAAGCCTCATAGAGAAACAACGTGCTTTCTCCGCTCAAACGTCACATTCTGATTCGATTGTTGCTTGCCGCGGGCCTGCTCTCGGCGCTGTTGCTCGTCGTCTTCCTGACCATGTATCGCAGCCAGATGATCGGCGAACGCAGTCGTGCCTCGCTCGGCTTCAACCTGCTGCTGCAGGCGGCGCTCGAGAATGCGATGCTCAAGCGGGATGTTCCCGGACTCGCCGAGATCGTGTCGCGCATGGGCAGTCAGCCGGGAATCCGGGCGGTGATGATCCTCAACCCGGCGGGAGAGGTCCGCTTCAGTTCGACGCCGCAGGCGATGGGCATGAAACTGCCCCACCTGGTGCCGCGAGCCGGTGCCGAGCCGTGGGCGGAATTCGTCGTCGCCGAGAATGGGGCCGATGTGCTGCGTTCGATCAATCCCGTACGCAACAAGGCCCCCTGTGCTCCCTGCCATGGCCAGGTCTACGATCACCCGGTCAACGGCATTCTCGTCGTCGACTATATTGCCGACGAAATCCGCACGCAGGCCTGGCGAAGCGCGCTGCTTTTCTCTGTTGCCGGCGTGGTCGTGCTGGCGCTGATCATGCTGGTACTCTGGCGTTCACTGAGCAGTCGTGTGCTCGGGCCGGTGGCGGCGCTGGGGCGTGCCAGCGAGGCGCTCGAACGCGGGGATCTGCAGGCGCGGGCACAGTTGTCCGGAACGGACGAACTGGCGGAACTCGGTCGGCGCTTCGATCGCATGGCGCAAGCCCTTGAAACGCAGATGGCCCGTGTACAAGACCACGAGGCCTATCTGCAGGAGATTCTCGACAGCCTGCCTGACGGCATCCGCGTGATCAGTGCCGAGAGTCATCGGGTGGTGCTGGTCAACCGGGCCTTCGCGCGCCAGCTCGGGCGGGAGGCCTCGTCAATGATTGGCCAGCCCTGCTATGCCGGATCGCATGCGGTAACGGCGCCGTGTGCTTCCACGCTCGTCGTCTGCCCGCTCGCGGAACTGCACCAGGTTGGCGACGCTCTGAAGTCGACGCACCGCCATGTGCGGGCCGATGGTACGGTTTTTCCGGCGGAAGTTCATGCTGCGCTGGTGGAGCTCGGCAGCGGCGATGAGCGTCGCCGCTATGTCGTCGAATCCATACGGGATCTCGGCGAAACCGTGAGCATTTCGCACGAGCAACGCCTGTCTGAACTCGGCCTGCTTGCTGCCGGCATCGCGCACGAGATCCACAATCCGCTCGCCTCCGTCCGGCTCGGCGTTCAGGGGCTGACACGCGAAGCGCACGAGCATCGCGTCACGCAGGAACGGGTTGTCGACTACATGACGTTGATCGACCAGGAGATCGACAACTGCATTGCCGTCACGCGCAGGCTGCTGCTGCTGGCGAGGCCGCCGACTGTAAATCTGCAGCTGGTCGTCGTCAACGAGGCGCTGTCCGATACGCTGAAACTGCTTGCGTTCGATGCCCAGGCGAGAAGTGTGGAGCAATGCATCGAGCTTCCGGACGAGCCGCTGCGCCTTCTTGCGGACGAAGCGGAAGTGCGCATGATCCTGCTCAATCTGGTGCAGAATGCCCACCATGCACTGCCCTCCGGCGGGCGCGTCGTTGCCCGTCTGCGTCGGGATGGCAACGATGCCGTGATCGAGATTTCCGACAACGGCATCGGTATGGCGCCGGAGTTCGCCGCCAGGGTTTTCGACCCCTTCTTCAGCCGACGTGCTGATGGTATCGCCGGAACCGGGCTGGGACTCACGATCGTCAGGACCATCGTCAACCGGCTCAAGGGGGAGATCGACTTCGAGAGCGAACCCGGCAAGGGAACATGCTTCCGTATCCGCTTGCCGCTCGTTGAAGCGAGCCTGGAAAACGAATGAACAACAAGAAGACACTGCTCGTTGTCGATGACGACGCCATCTTTAATTCGCTGCTCCGGCGCCAGCTCGAAGCGATGGGCTTCACGGCCGTCGGTGCGGCCTCATGGGCCGATGCGAAACAGCAGCTCGGCGAAAAGGTCGAGCCGGCCGCCATAATTCTCGATTTCAAGCTTCCGGATGGCAATGCCGAGAACATTCTTGCCGAACTGCGCAACCAGTACCCGGTCATCGTGCTGACCGGGTATGGGTCGATCCCGAATGCGGTCAGCGCGATCCGCGAGGGGGCCGCCGATTTTCTGACAAAGCCTGTCAATATCGACGAACTCGAGCTGACGGTTCGCCGCGTTCTCGAAAATGCCGAACTGCGCGAATCGAACCGCTATTACCGAAACCGCCTCGCCTCCCATCGCCCGGGGCCGCTTGTCTATGCAAGCCGTGCCATGGCGGAGGTGCAGGAAATGATCGATGCCGTCGGCCCGACGGATGCGACGGTGCTGATTCTCGGCGAGTCTGGCACGGGCAAGGAGATGATCGCGCAGGCCGTTCATGAACGCAGCCTGCGCTCCCAGCGCGAACTGGTCGCGATCGACGGTAGCGGATTGCAGGAGAATCTCTTCGAATCCGAACTGTTCGGTCACGAGCGCGGTGCCTACACGGGTGCCGACCGCCAGAAGAAGGGGCTGATCGAGGAGGCTGCCGGCAGCACGCTGTTTCTCGACGAGATCGGCGACGTCGGGCCGGCCATCCAGGCGAAGCTGCTGCGTGTCATGGAGACGAGCACCTTCCGTAGACTCGGCGGAAACAAGACGCTCAGCGCGGATGTCCGTTTCGTCGCGGCGACCAACCGGGACATCGAGACGCTCAGCCGCACGGGCGGGTTTCGCAATGATCTGTTCTTCCGCCTCTCGCGATTCGTCATCAAGTTGCCACCGCTGCGCGAACGCCGCGAGGATATCGGCCTGTTGGCGCGCCATTTTCTGGCACAACTGACCCGGACATCGCCGATGACGCTCGCGCCGGAGGCGCTGAAGCTGCTGCTTGCCTACGACTGGCCGGGTAACGTGCGCGAGTTGCGCAACGCCATCGAGCGTGCCGTGATTCTTGCCCGCCCGGCGGGCGACCAGGTTCGCCTCGAACATCTTTCCTTCATTCCACGCGGTCAGGGAGGAGAGGTTGTCCTGCGTTTCGGACAGGATCCCAGCCTGGAACAGATCGAACGCGAATATCTGCGGCAGGTGCTCGCCAAATTCGGCGGCAATCGCCAGCAGACGGCAGCCACGCTCGGCCTCAGCGAGCGTCACATCTACCGCTTGATCGAGAAGTACGGCTTCAGCGACAAGCCCGGCGCTTGATGCCGGACCGCGCGCGCAACTGCCCGCAGCCGCCATCAATGTCCTGACCGGCCGAGTCGCGCAGCTTGGTCAGGATGCCGCGCCGGTAGAGTGCCAGCCCCATCGCCGCCGTCTTTTCCGGATCGGGGCGGCGGTAGCCGAAGCCTTCGTTGCTGTTCCACGGGATCAGGTTCATCACCGCGTATTTGCCGGCGAGCAGGCGGACGATGCCGTCGATTTCCGCGGCGCTGTCGTTGATGCCGTCGAGCAGGGTCCACTGGTACTGGATCGGGTAGCCGGTGGCGCGTGCCCAGGCCTCGGCGCGCTCGACCATCTCCTCGATGCCGATCTGCGGCGCGCGCGGCAGCAGCTTTGCACGCAGGTCGGGGTCGGTGCTGTGCAGCGAGAGTGCCAGCGCCGGCTTGACGCCGCCGGCCGGGATCGCTTCCAGACGCTCGAAGACGCGCTGGTCGCCGACGGTCGAGAAGACGAGGTTCTTGTGCCCGATGCCGCCTTCGTGGCCGAGCAGGTCGATCGCCTCGAAGACGTTGTCTAGGTTGTGCGCCGGCTCGCCCATGCCCATGAAAACGACCTTCTTCACCGGGCGCCGGTGCCGGCCGAGCACGACCTGCGCGACGATCTCGGCGCTGCCGAGCTGGCGGATGAGGCCGTCCCTGCCGGTCATGCAGAAGGTGCAGCCGACCGCGCAGCCGACCTGCGTCGACACGCACAGCCCGTCCCTCGGCAGCAGCACGCTCTCCACCATCTGGCCGTCGCCGAGTTCGACCAGCAGGCGCGCCGAGCCGTCCTCGCCGGGGTGTTCGGAGCGCACGCGGGCCAGCGCGTCGAGCTCTGCCCACAGTGCTGGCAGGTCCTCGCGCACGGCCAGCGGCAGGTAGTCCTTGGCCGGGCGCGGGCCGCTGTCGAGCGGCTGCGTGCCGAGCCATGCCTGCAGTACGCGCGCCTCGTGGCCGGGTTTTGCGCCAAGGGCGCGCAGGCGCTGGCGGATCGCTTCGATGCGCACGACGCCTATGCCGCGGCCAGCCGCCAGAGCGAGGTCTTCTCGGCGACGCGCGCCAGATGCAGCGGATCGCTCGTGTCCATCGCCTTCGGATGGCGCGGTCGCGTGTCGTGGCGCTGGATCAGCTTCAGGCCGGCGGCCTCGATCAGGCGCAGCACTTCGCCGCGCGGGCGCAGGCCGAGGTGTTCGGCGAAGTCGGAGAGGATCAGCCAGCCTTCGCCGTTCGGCGTCAGGTGATCCTTGAGTCCGGCCAGGAAGCCCTTGAGCATGCGGCTGTCCGGGTCGTAGACGGCGCCCTCGATCGGCGCCGAAACCTTGCCCGGCAGCCAGGGCGGGTTGCAGACAATCAGCGGGGCTCGGCCTTCCGGGAAGAGATCGGCCGCGACGACCTTGACCTGTTTGCCGAGGCCGAGCCAGGCCAGCGCGCGCGGGTCGCGGTCGGTGCCGATCACCTTCTTTACGTCGCGCTTCGCCAGCACAGCCGCCAGCACACCGGTGCCGGTGCCGATGTCGAAGGCGTTCAGTGGCGTGCCCTCTGTCGACGGCAGCGGCGCCGCGGCGACGAGGTCGACGTATTCGCCGCGCACCGGCGAGAAAACGCCGTAATGGGGATGAATGTGCGCGCCGTCGAGCGCCGGGATCGGCACCCCTTTCTTGCGCCATTCGTGCGCGCCGATCAATCCCTGCAATTCGCGCAGCGAAACCACGGAAGGCTGACCGCCGGCCTCGCCCCAGGCTTCGGTACAGGCCATGCCGACGTCTGGCGCACGGCGCAGCGGGATGCCGTAGCCGCCATCGAGCGGGATCAGCAACAGGCCGAGCGTGCGTGCGCGCTGCGCCTGCGCCATGCGATGCTGGTGAAAGGCCTCGGTGATGCTGGCGGCCTTCTTTGGCCTCTTTTCGGCGCGCCGGCCGAGCGCCTGCAGCAATTGCCGTGCGTTCTGGAAATCGCCGCGATAGAGCAGGGCGGTGCCTTCGCAGGCCAGTTTCCAGGCTTCGTCGGCGCGTGTCTGGTCGTCCACGATAGCAACACGCTTCGGTGGCGCGACAGCGGCCTCGGAGCGCCAGCGTGCCGATTGCGCTTGTCCGTCCTCTTGCCAGTGCAGCATCGGCAGATCGCTCATTGCTTTGCCTTTCGGGATGGCGGCTTGCGGGCATGTACGGCCGCCACCAGCGCCAGTTGCGCCCAGGGGCGCATGCCGGCCGGGGTTTCCATCGCCTCTTCCGGCACCGTCCAGTAGTTCATCGTCTGCGTGCTGCCGTCGCGCATCGCATAGGTAAAGGGCTCGCCGCCGGCCGCGCGGTAGCGCTCAGCACTGTCCGGGTCGGCCTTCAGGTACAGCGTGTCGTCGGCGACGATGGCGAAGAACAGGTCGTCGCAGTAGAAGCCCCAGCCGCCGAACATGGCCTTCACGCGGATGTGGCCGAGCGGTGCGAACAGCTCGCTCGCGTGCGTCACCAGTTCGGGGACCGGTTTCGCCATGGGATCAGGCGATCTTCAGGCGCTTGCAGATCTCGGTCGTCAGCGCGGCCTGGTTCATGCAATAGAAGTGCAGGCCCGGCGCGCCGCCGGCGAGCAGCCGTTCGCACAGCTCGGTGACGACATCGAGGCCGAAGGCCTTGATCGAATCGGCGTCGTCGCCGAAGCCCTCGAACTTCCTGCGCATCCAGCGCGGGATCTCGGCGCCGCAGGCATCCGAGAAGCGGGCGAGCTTGGAGAAGCCGGAGATCGGCATGATGCCGGGGACGATCGGGATGTCGACACCCTGCTTGCGCACGGAATCGACGAAGTGGAAGTAGGCGTCGGCATTGTAGAAGTACTGCGTGATCGCCGAGTTGGCGCCGGCCTTCACCTTCTTCACGAAAGCGGCGAGATCGTCTGCCGGCGAGCGCGCCTGCGGGTGCCATTCGGGGTAGGCGGCGACTTCGAGCGTGAAGTGGTCGCCGGTTTCCTTGCGGATGAATTCGACCAGCTCGTTGGCGTAGCGGAATTCGCCGGCATCGCCGGTGCCCGACGGCAGGTCGCCGCGCAGCGCGACGATGCGCCGGATGTTCTCCGCCTTGTACTCGTCGAGGATGGCGCGGATGCTCTCGCGCGTCGAGCCGATGCACGAGAGATGCGGTGCGGCGGAGAGGCCCTCGGCGGCAATTTCGCGCACGATGGCGAAGGTGCGTTCGGGCGTCGAGCCGCCGGCACCGTAGGTGACGGAGAAGAACTCCGGCTTCAGTTCGGCGAGCTTGGCGCGCGTCGCGCGCAGCTTCTCGACGCCTTCCGGCGTCTGCGGCGGAAAGAACTCGACGGAGATTTCGGTGTGGTTCATGTCAGTTCCGGGTAATGATCGTGACGCTCTTGCTGCCCTTCGGGAACAGCAGCGCCGTCAGCGCCCACGAGACGAGGCTGTAGAGCAGTGTGCCGAACACCGCCGACCAGAAGCCGCCGATCTGCACACCGTCGAAGAGCGAGCCGGCGAGCTGGAAGAGCAGGGCGTTGATGACGACGATGAAGACACCCAGCGTCAGCAGCGTCACCGGCAGCGTCAGCAGGATCAGCAGCGGGCGCAGCACGGCGTTGATCAGGCCGAGCACGAGGGCCAGGCCGAGTGCGGTGCCGAAGCTGGCTATCTGGATCGACGGCACGAGATGCGGCAGCGCCAGCAGCGCCACCGCATTGATGATCCAGATCGCGAGCAGGCGGAGCATCTCAGTAGCGGTAGTGGTCCGTCTTGTACGGGCCTTCCATCGGCACGCCGATGTACTTGGCCTGCGCATCGGTGAGTTGCGTCAGCGTCGCGTTCAGCGTCTTCAGCTGCAGGCGGGCGACCTTCTCGTCGAGGTGCTTGGGCAGCGTGTAGACGCCGACCGGGTACTCGGCGGTCTTGGTGAACAGCTCGATCTGGGCGATCGTCTGGTTGGCGAACGACGAGCTCATCACGTACGACGGGTGGCCGGTGCCACAGCCGAGGTTAACGAGGCGGCCCTTGGCGAGCAGGATGATGCGGTTGCCCGACGGCAGCGTGATGTGGTCGACCTGCGGCTTGATCTCTTCCCACGGGTAGCCTTCGATCGAGGCGACGTTGATCTCCGAGTCGAAGTGACCGATGTTGCAGACGATGGCGTTGTGCTTCATCTTCACCAGGTGATGGTGGTCGATGACGTGGAAGTTGCCGGTGGCGGTGACGAAGATGTCGGCCTTGTCGGCGGCGTAGTCCATCGTCACGACGCGGTAGCCTTCCATGGCGGCCTGCAGCGCGCAGATCGGGTCGATCTCGGTGATCCACACCTGCGCCGAGAGGGCGCGCAGTGCCTGCGCCGAGCCCTTGCCCACGTCGCCATAGCCACAGACGACGGCGATCTTGCCGGCGACCATGACGTCGGTCGCGCGCTTGATGCCGTCGACCAGCGATTCGCGGCAGCCGTAGAGGTTGTCGAACTTCGACTTGGTGACCGAATCGTTCACGTTGATCGCCGGGAACTTCAGTTCGCCGCGCTCATGCATCTGGTACAGGCGATGCACGCCGGTGGTGGTTTCCTCGGTGACACCCTTGATCTTGTCGAGGCGGGTCGAGTACCAGGTCGGGTCGGTCTTCAGCTTGGCCTTGATCGAGGCGAAGAGCACGGTCGCTTCCTCGCTGTCCGGGTTGTCGAGCACCGACAGGTCCTTCTCGGCACGGGCGCCGAGGTGCAGCAGCAGCGTCGCGTCGCCGCCATCGTCGAGGATCATGTTCGAGAAGCCGCCGTCGGCCCATTCGAAGATGCGGTGCGTGTAGTCCCAGTACTCGGGCAGCGATTCGCCCTTGACCGCGAAGACCGGGATGCCGGCGGCGGCGATGGCGGCGGCGGCGTGGTCCTGCGTCGAGAAGATGTTGCACGATGCCCAGCGGACTTCGGCGCCGAGCGCGGTCAGCGTCTCGATCAGCACGGCGGTCTGGATGGTCATGTGCAGCGAGCCGGTGATGCGCGCGCCCTTCAGCGGCTGCGACTTGGCAAACTCTTCGCGGATCGCCATGAGGCCCGGCATTTCGGTCTCGGCGATGGCGATTTCCTTGCGGCCCCAGTCGGCCAGCTTGATATCGGCAATAACGTAATCAGCCACAGTAAGCTCCTTCATGAACTGTAGCCAGGGTAGGGGTGTGATGCTTTGCGTGCGGCTCACTTGCCCCCTGCGCCCGGCAGGGTTGGTCAGTGAGCGCCGTTTTGAACCGAGCCTGGGGGAGAAAGGACATCAACCCCTGCAGCGCTCCTCGGATAAGCTGCGGATTATACGCGGTTTTCGTGAGGCGGAGTAGCCGTTGCCGCGTCATTCGCCGATCCGCCACTGATGCCCGCATTTGCGACAGCAGGCGGCCACCTGAATGACGTCACCGGCGGCGTCCTGCCGGATCGATTCGACCTGCAGCTTGCCGTAGGCCGCGCAACGTGGGCAGCTTGCACCCTCGCCAAATATTTCCGCCCGCTGCAGCGACAGGAAGTAGCGGCGATAGGCAAACCAGGCGCCGATCACGCTGAAGCCGGCGCCTGTCAGCAGGGAAATGCGCTGGATCAGTGCCACCGCGTCGTTGTGCGTCTCGAACAATGCGACGGCAAGCACCAGCGCCAGGAAGCAGGTCACGAGCCAGGCATGCGCCTCGATCAGCAGGCGTTCGTACCAGCGGCGGAAACCGAGCTTGCGGATCGATTGCAGGGTGGTCATGAACGCGCTCCGGGGGAGCTCTCATCTTAGTCGACCATCGAAAAAAGCAAACCCGGATACCGCCGGGCGCTGGCGCACGCCTAGCCGGCGAGCCGCTTCTCGAACGCCTCGGGACTCTCCGGGTGCGCGAAGCGATAACCCTGCATCGCGCGGCAGCCGCGGGCGAGCAGGAAGGTGCGCTGCTCGTCGGTTTCGACGCCTTCGGCGATGATGCCGATCTTGAGACTGGTGGCGAGGCTGATGATAGCTTCGACGATCGCCGTGTCGTCGGGGTCGCCGGGGATGTCGCGGATGAAGCTGCGGTCCACCTTGAGCCGCTGGATCGGCAACTGCTTCAGGTAGGCCAGCGATGAGTGGCCGGTGCCGAAATCGTCGATCTCGATCTGGACGCCGATGGCGTGCAGGTCGTCGAGCAGGCGGGCGGCCGATGTGATGTCCTCCATGACCGCGCTCTCGGTGATTTCGAGGGCCAGCAGCGATGGTGCCAGGCCGCTTTCGTTGAGTGCGCGGAGGACGCTTTCACGCAAGCGGCCCTTGCGCATCTGGACCGGTGAAATATTGACCGAAACGGGCAGGGCAGCCCGGCCATTCCGATTCCAGGCGGCGGCCTGGCGACACGCCGTGGCCAGCACCCAGTCGCCGATCGGCGTGATCAGGCCACGCTGTTCGGCGAGATCGATGAAGATTGGTGGCGCCAGCAGACCCATCGTCGGATGCTGCCAGCGCAGCAGCGCCTCGACACCGATCAGGCGTCCGCTTTCGCCGTCGACCTGTGCCTGGTAGTGCAGCCGGAATTCGCCGGCGTCGAGCGCGTCGCGCAGGCTGCGTTCGAGGAGCGCCATTTCATGAACGCGGGCGTTCATGTCTGCAGTGAAAAACTGGTAGTTGTTTCGCCCGCTGCGCTTGGCGTGGTACATCGCGACATCGGCGTTGCGAGTCAGCGTCTCGCTGTCCTCGCCATCGGCTGGCCACATGGCGATGCCGATCGATGCCGTCGAGCTGAAGCTGTGGCCGTCGAGGGTGATCGGCTCGGCGATGGCGGCGATCACCGATTCCGCAACGTGCATGCAGTCTTCTGCAGTCTCGATGTTGCTGAGCAGGATGACGAACTCGTCGCCGCCGATGCGTGCCAGGGTGTCCGATGCGCGCACGCGCTGCCGCAGCCGGGCGGCGATCTCGATCAGCATGGCGTCGCCGGCAGAGTGGCCGAGCGTGTCGTTGATGTGCTTGAAGAAATCCAGGTCGATGAAGAAGAGCGCTGCCTTGTGCTTGTTGCGCTGTGCTGCGGCGATCGCCTGCTGCAGCCGGTCGCGCAGCAGGCTGCGATTGGCGAGACCGGTCAGCGTGTCGTGGTGGGCGAGGTGCTCGATGTGCGCTTCGGCCAGCTTGCGGGCGCTGATGTCCTCGACGAAACAGAGGACGAAGGCCGCTTCGTCGTCGATCAGCACGGGCTGGAAGTGCCAGCTGTAAACGGAACTGCGGCTTCCCGTCGTCGACGTGTAGGAGCCCTCGATGCGCACCGTTTCACCGCCTATCGCACGCCTGAGCGATTCGTTGAGTGACGTGTCGCGGGCGCTGCCGAGCATGTCGAAACCGATGATCTGTGACCGGTCCGCACCGGCGTAGGAGGCGAACTTGTCGTTGCAGTCGATGATGCGGCCGCTGCGGTCGATCAGCCAGATCCCGACGGGGGCCTGCTCGAACAGCGCGCGCAGCTTGCTCTCATTCTCGCGCAGCGTTCGCGTCATGTCGCGCGCCAGCCCCAGGGCCCGCTCGCGGGTGCTTGCCAGCGACCAGACGATGCTGGCGAGGAGAAGGCTGACGATGATGCCCGCAGCCAGCAGCCGGAACGATGAATCGAGCCCTTCGCCGTCGACGTTGAATTCCGGCAGGGCGGCATATTCGACCAGCCAGCTGCGCCCGCCGACCTCGACCGTGGCGGCCAGCGAATGGCGCGCGTCGGCGAAGGATTGCCCGGGGTGGCTGGCGAAATAGAGATTGTCATCGCGCCGGTCGAAGCCGTCGTAGACGCGCAGTGCGATGTCGCGGTGCCGTCCGCCGATGACGGCGGTGACCAGCGCATCGACGCGGAATGCGCTGACGAAATAGCCGGCAATCCTTGCGCGCCGATCGTCGACCGATGGCGGTAGCTCGCCATTGCGATAGACCGCCTGGTACATCAGGAATGCCGGCGGCGCCTCGCGCGGGTCCATGACCAGATTCAGCCTGGCCGTGATGCGCGTCTCACCGCTGTCGCGAGCGGCGGTGATGGCCTCGCGGCGGATGTCGCTGGCAAGGCTGTCCGAACCGATGGCGCGCAGGTTGTAGGGGGTCTCCGGTGCCACGGTCGTGACGACCACATACTCGTTTCGCTCGCCGCGGGGGCGGATGTCGAAATCGGAGTATTCCTTCTTCAGCGCCCGTTGAAAGGCCTCGCGTTCGCTGCCCCTTACGGCAGTGAGGTAGGAGAAGGCCGCGATCCCCGGCAGCGTGTCGCTCAGGCGCAGGATGGCGTCGAGACGGGCGAAATCCTTACGGTCGGGGCGTCCGACTGAACCGGCATATGCCTGCGCACCACGCAATGCCTGCGAATAGGCGTCGAGTCGGGCTTGCAGCGCCTGGTGCAATTCCTGCGCCCGTGCCTGGAAGCGACTGTCGGCAAGCTCATGGGTTCTCTGGCTTGCCGCCCGCCAGCCGAGAAAGGAAAGCGACAGGCCGAGTGCCAGTGCGACCCACGCCATCCAGCGCTGCGGACGCAGCAGCAGGATGTTGTCACTGGTTGTGGGCCGTGATTCGGTCAGACGAAACCTCCGTGTTCGGGTTCGTGAAAAGCATCGCCATCACCATCCCTTCCGTACGAGAGGTGTCAGGACGGCAAGGCCGCTCCTGCCCACAATTCGTTGAGATCAGGAAAGTTCCACTTTGCAGGGTCTTCTCGCCCGGTGATCTTGTCGTTCACGCCGGGGCGCGAAAGATCGATCATTTCAGGCTTGATGCGCACGTTCGACTTCGTCGAGAAGAAGACTTTCACCTTCGGGGCCAGCAACGATTTCTCGGACTGCTCGGTGACGACGCCGATGCGCCCGGACGCGAGCAGGACGAGCGAGCCGGTCGGGTAGATGCCAAGACTCTTCACGAATGCCTGGAAGACGGCTTCGTCGAAATGGCCCTTCGACCATTCCGCCATCTTGCGCAGCGATTCCGCGGGGTCCCAGCCGGCCTTGTAGGGCCGGTTCGAGGTGATGGCGTCGTAGACGTCACAGACGGCGCCCATCTTGGCGAAGAGACTGATCTCGTTCGCCTTCAACCCTTTCGGATAGCCGCTGCCATCGGTCTTCTCGTGGTGGTGCAGGCAGACATCGAGCGCCATCTCCGGCACGCCGCTCCCCTGCAGCAGGGCGGCATGGCCGTGACTGGGGTGCTTCTTGATCTCGGCGAATTCCTCGTCGGTCAGCTTGCCCGGCTTGTTGAGGATGGCGTTCGGAACCCACGCCTTGCCGAGATCGTGCAGCAGGCCGGACAGGCCGGCTTGCCGCGTCTGCTCATCGTCCAGCCCGAGCTGGCGGGCGAGCGCGATCATCAGGGCGCAGACGGCCACGGAGTGCATGTAGGTATAGTCGTCGGCAGTCTTGAGCCGGGCGAGACTGATCAGGGCGCCGGGGTTGCGTGCGATGGAATTCGAGATCTCCTCGACCAGTGGCGCGCAATCCTTGGCGTCCACCGCCTTGCCCATGCGCGCTTCCTGGAACATGGAAACCACGGCCTGCTTGGATTTGGCACAGATGCGTGCCGCACGGGCAGCCTCTTCGCGCATCGAGGTTTTTTCCTGCGCAGCGGGTTTCTCAGCCGCGGCAGCGGCCTGCAGTTCGCGATCAACCTCGGCCTAGTTTGCTTCCTGCGTGACGCCCTCGCTCGTATCCAGTCCCTTGCTGACGTCGATCCAGACTTGGCGGATGCTGCTGGCGCGCACCGCGTCGAGGTCTTTCTGGTCCCTGAGGACGAATTTCGTGCGCCAGAACGGATGCTCCATCCACGAGCCGCAGAACTCGTGCAGGTGCATGCCGAGCGTAAGGTGTTCGACGCTGATCTTTTTAAGCATGACCGAATTATGCAACGTTGGCAGGGTACCGAAAAGCAAAACGGGGGCCGCAGCCCCCGTTTTGTGTCGACTCGGTGAATTACAGCCCGGCGTCGGCCTTCAGGGCGGCGGCCTTGTCGGTACGCTCCCAGGTAAATTCCGGTTCGTCGCGACCGAAGTGGCCGTAGGCGGCGGTCTTCGAGTAGATCGGGCGCAGCAGGTCGAGGGTCTGGATGATGCCCTTCGGGCGCAGGTCGAAGTGCTTGCCGATCAGTTCGACGATCTTCTCGTCGGCGATCTTGCCGGTGCCGAAGGTGTTGACCATCAGCGACACGGGCCTGGCGACGCCGATGGCGTAGGCAACCTGGACTTCGCAGCGGTCGGCGAGGCCGGCGGCGACGATGTTCTTGGCGACATAGCGACCGGCGTAGGCGGCCGAACGGTCGACCTTGGACGGATCCTTGCCGGAGAAGGCGCCACCACCGTGGTGCGCAGCACCGCCGTAGGTGTCGACGATGATCTTGCGGCCGGTCAGGCCGCAGTCACCGTGCGGGCCGCCGACGACGAAGCGACCGGTCGGGTTGACCAGGAAGCGGGTGCTGGCGGTCAGCATGTCCTTCGGCAGGACCGGCTTGATGATCTCCTCGATCACGGCTTCCGACAGCTGGGCGTGCGAGACCTCCGGGCTGTGCTGCGTCGAGACGACGACGGTGTCGATCGAAACCGGCTTGCCGTCAACGTACTTCACCGTCAACTGGCTCTTCGCATCGGGGCGCAGCCAGTTCAGGCGGCCGTCGCGGCGGACTTCGGCCTGGCGCTGCATGATGCGGTGCGCGTAGTAGATCGGGAAGGGCATCAGCGTTTCGGTTTCACGGCAGGCGTAGCCGAACATCAGGCCCTGGTCGCCGGCGCCCTGGTCGAGATCCAGGCCCTGGCCTTCGTTCACGCCCTGCGCGATGTCCGGCGACTGGGTGTTGATGGCGGTCAGGATGGCGCAAGACTTGTAGTCGAAGCCGATGTCGCTGTCGGTGTAGCCGATGCGACGCACGGTTTCCTGCGCGATCTCGCGGTAATTGACGTGGGCCTTGGTGGTGATTTCACCGGAAATCACGACGAGGCCGGTGGAAACCAGCGTCTCGCAGGCGACGCGGCCGGTCGGATCGACGGCGAGGATCGCGTCGAGGACGGCATCGGAAATCTGGTCGGCAACCTTGTCGGGATGGCCTTCGCCGACGGATTCGGAAGAAAAGAGATATTCAGCCATGACTGCTCCTGAAACGAAAAACCCCGGTTTGTCCGGCGTTGCCGGCTCCGGGGTCTCGAGCAGACGAACGCTTTAGCAGTATTTGGCAGGCGCGATTCCGTCTTGTTCGCTCCCGGAGGATTTGCCCCTCTCCGCCCTGCAAGTTGTCCTATTAACTCGGCGGAACGATAATTGTAGCCTTTTCTCCGTTCGCCGCAAGTTCACTCGCCTCCATGCGCCTTCTTTTCCGCCTTCTTGCCCTGCTGCCGCTGCCGGTGATTGTAGCCCTTTTCTCCCTTTCGGCAAATCCGCCCCCTGCCTGCCACTCCATGCGTTTCGTCTTCCGCCTTCTTGCAACGCTGCCGCTGCCCCTGCTGCATGCGCTGGGAGCACTTGCCGGCTGGCTGGTCTATCTGGCGTCACCGACCTATCGCCGACACCTGCGCGAGAACATGGCGCTGGCGCTCGGTCCCGCTGCCGCTGCCGCGCGGGGCGCCGCAGTGGCTGCCGCCGGACGCATGAGCCTGGAGCTGCCGAAAATCTGGCTGAATCCGCTTGCGCAGGCGGCCGGCATGATGCGCGAGGTGATCGGCTGGGAGGTCGTCGAGGCGGCGCAGGCGGCCGGCAAGGGCATCATCTTCCTGACCCCGCACCTCGGCTGCTTCGAACTGACGGCACAGTACTACTCGACGCGGGGACCGATCACCGTGCTCTACCGGCCCCCGCGTTACGCCGTGCTGCAGGAAATGATCGAAGCCGGCCGGGCGCGTCCGATGCTGCACCTTGCGGCCGCGGATCTCTCTGGCGTTCGCGGACTGATCAAGGCGCTGAAGCGGGGCGAAGCCGTCGGGCTGCTGCCCGATCAGGCGCCGAAGATGGGTGAGGGCAAGTGGCTGCCTTTCTTCGGCAAGCCGGCCTACACGATGACGCTGGCGGCGAGACTGACGGAAACCGGTGCGGCCGTCATCTTCGCATTCGGCGAGCGTTTGTCCGGTGGCGCCGGCTACCGCATGCACCTGCGCGGGCCGCAGCTTCCGATCGAAGGTTCCCTAGAGGAACGTGCCACCGCGATCAACCGGGAGATCGAGGCGCTGATCCGCAGTTGCCCCGGGCAGTACCTCTGGGGGTACAACCGCTACAAGCGGCCGCGTGGCGTCGAGCCGCCGCCGGTGACCGCCGGAGAGGCCGCCTGATGCAACTGGCTTTCTGCCTCTACAAGTATTTCCCGCACGGCGGCCTGCAGCGCGATTTCATGCGCATTGCGCTGGCCTGCCAGAAGCGTGGCCATGCCATCCGCGTCTATACGCTGGAATGGCGTGGTGAGGTGCCGGCGGGCTTCGAGGTGCTGATCGTCCCGGTGCGGGCCATGACCAATGCGCGTCGCTACGCGAAATTCACGACGTGGACGCAGTGCGACATGCGGGCGCGGCCGGTCGACCGCGTCGTCGGCTTCAACAAGATGCCGGGGCTGGATGTCTATTTCGCGGCCGATCCCTGCTACGAGGACAAGGCGCAGACGCTCAGGAATCCGCTCTACCGGCTCTCGGGACGCTACCGGCACTTTGCCGCGTATGAACGCGCGGTGTTCGCACCGGACAGCCATACTGAAATCCTGATGATCTCGCAGCTGCAGCAGCCGCTGTTCGAGAAGCACTATGCGACACCGGCGGTGCGCTTCCACCTGCTGCCGCCCGGCATTTCACGGGATCGGCGGGCGCCGGCGAACGCCGCGGAAATCCGCGCCGCTTTCCGTGCCGAGTTCGGACTCGGTGCCGACGATTTCCTGCTCGTACAGATCGGCTCCGGCTTCAAGACCAAGGGGCTGGATCGTTCGCTTGCCGCCTTCGCGGCGCTGCCTGAAGCACTGCGGCGACGCACGCGGCTCATTGCCATCGGTGCCGACGAGCCGTCGCTGTTCCGGC
Organism: Pseudomonadota bacterium; assembly: GCA_022705165.1. GTDB lineage: Bacteria > Pseudomonadota > Gammaproteobacteria > Burkholderiales > Rhodocyclaceae > Proximibacter. The sequence goes on along the minus strand of JAKJEY010000003.1, from coordinate 8,523 downwards.
GCATGGCGGCATCGCTCGGCCTCGGCGAGCGCGTCGACATCCTGCAGGGCCGCGACGACATCCCGCGCTTCCTGCTCGGCGCCGACCTGCTGGTCCACCCGGCCTACAACGAGAATACCGGCACCGTGCTGCTCGAAGCGGTGGTGGCAGGGTTGCCGGTACTGACCACGGCCGTCTGCGGTTACGCACACTACATCCTCGATGCCGGCGCCGGCGTCGTGCTGCCCGAACCTTTTGCGCAGGCGGCGCTGAACGAGGCGCTCGCGCGCATGCTGGGCGATGATGCCGCGCGTCGTCAGTGGCAGGCCGGTGCGCTCGCCTTTGCGGAGACGGCCGACATCTACGACAACGCCGAAGTCGCTGCCGACATCATCCTTGCAGAGCGGAAATGAGTGACGAACTGATCCTTGCCGAACCCTTCCGCACGCTGTGGGCCGCGCAGGATCCCTTCGTCGCCGTCGAGGCCTTGCAGGGCAAGGTCTATCGCGAGCTGGAGGCGCGCCGCACACTGCGCACCGAGGTCGCCGGGCGCGGTTATTTCGTCAAGATCCATCGTGGCGTGGGCTGGGGCGAGATCCTCAAGAACCTGCTGACCTTGCGCGCACCGGTGCTCGGCGCCGGCAACGAAATGCGGGCGATCCGGCGGCTGGAGGAACTCGGCGTCGACACGATGTGCGCAGTTGCCTACGGCGCACGCGGCAGCAGCCCGGCGACGCAGCATTCGTTCATCGTCACCGAGGAGCTGGCGCCGACGGTGAGCCTGGAGGATTTCTGCCGCGACTGGCCACAGCACCCCCCGCAGCCGCGCTTCAAGCGCGCACTGATCGGCCGCGTGGCGACGATGGCGCGACGCATGCACGAAGGCGGTGTCAATCACCGCGATTTCTACATCTGCCATTTCCTGCTGCACCTCGACCCGGTCCCGGCGGCCGACACGTTCAAGCTGTCGCTGATCGACCTGCACCGGGCGCAGACCCGGGCGCAGACGCCACGCCGCTGGCGCGACAAGGATCTCGCTTCACTCTATTTCTCGGCATTGCAGATCGGCCTGACGCAGCGTGACTTCCTGCGCTTCCTGCGGATTTACTTCGACCGGCCGTTGCGCGAGATCCTGCGCGAGGAGGCAGGCCTCATCGAGCACCTGCAGCGTGAGGCCGCCCGCCTGCAACGGCGCTACCTGAAGAAGTTCGCCCCCGGAGCGGCGGCATGATCGACTGGCACTTCAATGCCGACTTCCACGGGCGCGAAGCCGAGACATTGTTCGGCACGCTGCCGGCGACCTTCGCCGTGCGCGGCGAGCCGATCGCCAGGGACCCGCTGTCGACGGTCGAGCGGGTGGCGGCCGACGGTACGCGCTACTACATCAAGCGCTACGTCGGCAACGGCAAGAACGCCGTGCGCCGCTGGTTCGGCCTGCGGGGCCTGCTGGCGCCGCAGCGCGTGGTCAAGGAATGGGAAAACCTGCTGCTCTTCCGGCAGTGGGGCATCCCGACGGCGACCCTCGTCTGCTGGGGGCTGGAGCGCGTGCGTGGCAGCTTCGTGCGCGGTGCCGTGGTGACCGAGGAAATCGAGCGCACCATGGACATGGGGACGATGGCCAACCAGGACGATCCGCGGCTGCGGGACCGGCGCTGGATGGCTGAAGTCATGCGCAAGGTGGCGAGCCATGCCCGGCGCATGCACGACGAAGGCTTCGCGCATAACGACCTCAAGTGGCGGAATCTGCTGGTAGACGATGGTGACGTGCCGACTGTCTACCTGATCGATTGCCCGAACGGGGCTTTCTGGCGCGGCCCCCTGCTGCGCTACCGGATCGTCAAGGACCTCGCCTGTCTCGACAAGATCGGCAAGTACCGCCTGTCGCGGACGCAGCGCCTGCGCTTCTATCTCGACTATGCCGGGCATGACCGGCTGTCCGCTGCCGACAAGCGGCGCATCCGGAAGGTACTGAAGTTCTTCGAGGGGCGGGAATGAGCGGGGCGCCATTCGATGCCGACGGCCTGCGGGCTGCAGGCCGCGATCTTGCCGTGCCGTTTCAGGTGCAGCTGACCGATGGTCGCCTGTTGCAAATGCAGCGCCTCCTGCGCCTGCTGCCGGGCAAGCGGATTGCCGGTGAGGCGTCGCTGGACGGGCGGCGGGTGTTCGCCAAGCTCTTTGTGGCGAAGGCCGGGGAACGCCATTGGCAGGCGGAGAGCGAGGGTATCGGGGCGCTTGCTGCCGCCGGCATCCCGACGCCGGAAGTCCTCCTGGCCGACCGCCTGCAGGGGGGCGGCCATGTAATCGTCAGTTCGTTCGTCGAGGATGCCGAATCGCTGGCGGCCGGCTGGGCGCGACTGGATGCCCCACCGGCCGGAGATCCGGGCGCCCTGGAGGTTCTGGCCCCCGTGCTGGCGATGCTGGCGCAGATGCATCGTGCGGGACTTGCGCAGCGCGATCTCCATCTCGGCAATTTCCTGCGCACGCGCGATCGCCTGCTGGTAATCGACGGCGATTCGGTGACGGTGGCGGCGGCGCCCTTGTCTGCAGTCGCGGCGGCCGAGAACCTCGGCATGCTGCTGGCGCAGCTGCCGGCAGCGTGGGATGGCGCCGCGCCGGCGTTGCTCGCGGACTATCAGTCTGTCGGCGGCATTGCCGGCGTCGATGCCGCGATGTTGTGCGCAGCGATCGAGAAGGTGCGTGCCTGGCGTCTGCAGGATTACCTCAAGAAGTCGCTGCGCGATTGCACCCTGTTCTCGGTCGTGCAAAGTACGAACCGCTTCGTTGCGGTGCTGCGTACGGAAAGCGAACGGCTGGCGGACGTGCTGGCCGTTCCGGACAAGGCGATCGACACCGGTTCGCGGCTGAAGTCGGGCAATACCTGTACGGTCGCGCAGGTAGCGCTGCCGGGTGGCGATGTCGTCGTCAAGCGCTACAACCTGAAGAGTGTCGGCCATGCGCTGTCGCGCCTGTGGCGCCCGAGCCGGGCCTGGCACTCGTGGCGCGAAGGCCATCGGCTGGCGCTCTACGGCATTGCGACGCCGGCGCCGCTGGCGCTGGTGGAGGAACGCTTCGGCCCGCTGCGTCGTCGTGCCTGGCTGTTTGCCGAACATTGCCCGGGCGTGAGCCTGGCCCGGCATTTGTCGCCGGAAAGCCCGCCGCCTGCGGCGGAGGCGCTTGCGCTGACGACGCTGTTTGCGCTGCTCTGCCGTTTGCGCATCACGCATGGCGACATGAAGGCATCGAATCTGCTGTGGCACGCAGGCAGGATATGGCTGATCGACCTCGATGCCTGTACGCAGCATCGCTCCGAGGCCGCGTGGCGCAAGGCCTGGCGGCGCGATCGCGCGCGCCTGCTGCGCAACTGGCCCGCCGATTCCGTGCTGGCGGCCTGGCTCGATCGCGCCCTGCCGCCCGCCTGAGCAGCGCTCAGGCGGAGTTGCCGTCCGCCGATTCTTCCCTGAACTGCACGGCGTGCAGCCGCGCGTAGTGGCCGTTGGCGGCGAGTAGTTCGGCATGCGTGCCGCGCTCGACGATGCGCCCCTGATCCATGACCAGGATCAGGTCGGCCTTCTCGATGGTGGTCAGTCGATGCGCGATGACGAGCGTCGTGCGCCCCTCCATCACCTTGTCCAGCGCCGCCTGGATGTGGCGCTCCGACTCGGTGTCGAGTGCCGAGGTGGCTTCGTCGAGGATCAGGATTGGCGCATCCTTGAGCAGGGCGCGGGCGATGGCGAGGCGCTGACGCTGCCCGCCCGACAGGAGGACGCCGTTTTCGCCGACCAGCGTATCGAAGCCCTGTGGCAGCTTGTCGATGAACTCACGCGCATAGGCCGCTTCGGCGGCCTGCTCGATGGCCTCGCGGGGAGTACCGGCGAGGTCGCCATAGGCGATGTTGGCGGTGATCGTGTCGTTGAAGAGCACGACCTGCTGTGTGACGAGCGCGATATGCCGGCGCAGGTTGCGCAGGGTGTATTTCTCGACATCGACGCCGTCGACGAGAATCTGGCCTTCGCGATGATGGTAGAAGCGCGGCAGCAGGCTGACCAGCGTTGACTTCCCGCTGCCCGAGCGGCCGACGATCGCCACCATCTGTCCGGGGGCGATGCTGACATTGAGTTCGCTGAGCACCTGCTGTTCGGTCCCGGGGTAGCGGAAGCTGAGGTTGCGGATTTCGATGTGGCCGTCGACGCGGTCGCGCTCGACGTCACCCGCATCGGTTTCGGGCGCCTCGTCGAGTTGCGCAAAGATGCTTTCGGCGCCGGCCAGCCCCTTCTGGATCGTGCCGCTGACTTCCGAGAGCTGGCGGATCGGCTTGGGCAGGAGGCCGGCCGCCGTGATGTAGGCGATCAGGTCGCCGGCGGTGGCATCGCCGCGCAGGTAGAGTACGAGGAAGAGAATCACTGACATCGCCGAGAACGTCACCAGTTGCAGGGCCGGCGTGAAGGTGGCGCCGGTCTTCACCATGCGCAGCTGGCGGGCCGTGTTGTCGGCGCTGGCGACGCGGAAGCGCTTCGCCTCGTAGTCCTCGCCGCCGAAGCTGCGAACGACGCGGTAGCCCTGGATCGTCTCCGAGGCGATGTGGGTCAGATCGCCCATCGCCGCCTGGATCTTCTTGCTCTGCTTGCGGAACTTGCGGCTGGCGCCGCTGACCATGATCCCGATGATGGGCAGGATCGCGATCATGATCGCGGTCAGCTTCCAGTTCATCCAGAGCAGATAGCCGAAAAGGAAGACGACCGTCAGTCCCTCGCGGATGACGACCTTGATCGCATCGGTCGCAGCGCCGGTGACCATCGTCACGTTGTAGGTGATGCGCGAGATCAGGTGGCCCGAGTTGTTGTTGTCGAAATAGGTGTTGGGCAGGCGCAGCAGCGATTCGAAGAGCCGGATGCGCAGTTCCTCGACCAGGCCGAGCGAGACGCGGGCCAGGTAGTAGTTGCCGAGGAAGGAGCCGATGCTGCGCCAGACGATGATCAGCACCATCAGGATCGGCACGCCGTACATCAGCTCGATGTTGCCGAGCAGGGGCAGCTCGTAACGTGTCGTGCCCGGTGTGCCGAGGCCATCGACGAAATACTTGAGGATCGCCGCCAGCATCGGCTGCGACGAGGCGAAGATGATGTAGCCGACGAGGCTGATGCCGAACAGCCCGAGCAGCGGCTTCAGGTAGCCGAGCAGGCGGAAGTAGATCTTCAGCGAAGAGGCGGGTTGCGGGTCTGGCGACGGGGTGGTCTGCTGCATCGGAACGGCGGGCTGGAATAGTCTCTGCAGTTTATCACGCCCCCCGGCAGCCCCCGTGCGCGGCGACAAGGCGGTAAACTAGCGTTTTTTCGGATGGACCGGCCACTTGGACAGACTTGGAAAGCAGGAATACCTCGCGATTCGCGAAGGGGCCGCAGTGCTCGAGGTCGACCACTATGGCGAAAAGGTGCTCCGCCTTGTCGATGGCTCGATCCTGAAGCTTTTCCGGCGCCGGCGCCGTCTGCTGTCTTCCGCAGCGCTCTTTCCTTATTCGCGGCGCTTCGTGAGCAACGCTGCCGCCCTCGCCAGACTCGGCATACCCGTTCCCCGCGTGCTGCGCCTGATGCGTATTCCAGCCATCGAACGCGATGCCGTGCATTATCAGCCGCTCGCCGGCCAGACCCTGCGCGATGCGATGCGCGCCGGACTGCCGCCGGCGCGCATCGCCGCCCTGAAAGCGGCATTCACCGCTTTCATCGTCCGCCTGCATGACCAGGGCGTCTATTTCCGTTCGCTCCATCTTGGCAACGTCATCCTGACGCCGGATGGCGAACTGGGCCTGATCGATTTTGCCGACCTGCGCATCCATCCGTGGGGCCTCGGGCGCTATCTGCGCGCACGCAACATGCGACGCATGCAGGGCATGGCGGACGAGTGCGACTGGGTCGACATCGATGCCATCGTGAATGCCCGGCCCCCGCGCACGGAGCAGGCCTGATGGCATCAGACGCGGCGCCACGCGGACGCTTCGGAGGGGCAATACTGGCGGCGCTCCTGGGCGGCCGCCTGCGCTTCCCCGGCGGACATCGCCCCCCGGCCGGACACGTCGTCGGTGACGCCTTTGCCGGTGTCGGCGTTGCGGCATCCGACGATCCGGCCGTCGATGAATTCATCGTGGCGCAGCTGCGCTGGGCCGGCCTGAACCATGTCAGGGTGGATTTCACCGCCAGCGACGAAAACGGACCGGCAGCACGCCTGCTCGATCGCCTGATCGCGGCCGGCGTGCGTGTCACGCTGCACCCGATGCAGGCACGCGACGAAGCGAAGCAGATGCCCGGCGCCGATGCGGCGAGCCGGTGGCAAGCCTTCCTGACCCGTACCCTCGACCGCTATGGTGCTGACGTCGAGATGGTCGAACTCGGTTCGACGGTGAACCGCCAGCGCTGGTGTGGCCATTCGCTGGCCGGCTTCCTCGCGATGTGGGCGATCGGCTGGCAGGAGGTCCGGGCGCGCGGACTGACGCTGGCAGGCCCGGGCGTCACCGATTTCGAACCGCCCTGGAATGTCGGTCTGCTGTCGCTGCTGGCCGAGCGTGGTCAATTGCCCGATCTGCACAGCGACAACCTTTTTTCCGAACGGTGCACGGAGCCTGAGCGCTTCGACCACAAGATCCTCGGCCGCCGCCTCGTCGGCCTGCACAAGTTCAACCTGATCAAGAAGGCCAGGCTGCTGGCCCGTCTCGGTGCCGATGCCGGTGTCCCGCGCCTGATCTCTCCGGCGGCCTTCTGGACGCTGCCGCGCATCGAACGCATGCTGCCGGACAGCGAACAGAAGCAGGCCGATTACCTGGCGCGATACATGGTGCTGTGCGCAGCCTCGGGGGCGCTGGAGCGCGCCTGGTGGGGGCCGCTGATCTGCCATCGCGAGGGGCTGGTCGACAATGGCGAACGACCCTATCCGGCCCTCGAGCGCATCACCCGCTACGCGAGCGTGGAGGGCGATCTGGGTGATCTGCGCGTCCGGCCGGCCCTGCATGCCTTGCGTGCGTTTGCCGGGCTCGTTCCCGGCGCCCGTTACGAGGGGCGGCTGAATTCGTCGGAAGGACTGGAGGTGCATGCCTTCCGTACGACAGAGCGACTTCTGCACGTGGTCTGGACGATCAACGGCCGGGCTGCGGCGCTGGACGATCTGTATGCGCCGGAAGACGTCGCCGCGGCGGGATTCCGTGACCGGGACGGTGAGCCGGAGCCTCCCGGCGATGCGCCGCGGATGCTGCTCGGCGAATCGCCTCGCTACCTCTCCTGGCCTGCCGGGCGCGAGGTGGCCGTGAAAGCGGGCGCTGCGCTGCTGCCCGACCTCGTGATTGCCCGGCACGCCCCGGGTCTGAAGTATTTCCTCTTTCGCGAGGGCAACTGGCAGGGCGTCATCGCTGCGGCATCGGCGCAGGAAGCGGATGTCCTGCTGCAATCGATTCACCCCGAACGACTGGCGGCGCCTTCCCGCGAGGCCAGTCTGCGGCATGCGCGGAATGCCATCTGGGCGATCCCCGACCCGCGTCGCGGCGATGCCCGCCTGGTGATCAAGCAGCCGGTCACGATGCACCTGCACAAGCGACTCTTCGATCGCTTCAAGCCCTCCAAGGCCTTGCGCAGCTGGAACGGCACCAATGAACTGCTGCGTCGGGGCGTCGCTGCAGCGGCGCCGGTTGCCTGTTTCGAATGGCGCGGCGACCGGACCCTGATGCGCAACTTCTACGTCTGCGAGCACGTGCCGGCGGAATGGACGGCGCGCGAGATGGTGGCGGCCTTTGCGGGCGGCGCCCCGCTGTTCGCCGGAGTGCCGGAGACTGACGCCTATCGACAGCTGGCGGCCTACCTGCTGCGCATGCACGGCGGCGGCATCCTTTTCCGCGACCTGTCGGGCGGCAACATCCTGATCGGCAACCCCGAGCCCGGTCAGCTGTCGTTTGCGCTCATCGATACCGGACGCATCCGCGTGTTCCCGGTCCCGCTCGCGCTTGGGCAGCGCTTCGACGATCTGGTACGGATCTGCAACAAGCTGCACCCCGCAGGTCGCGAGCAGTTCCTCCGCATCTATCTGGCAGCAATCCGCAGCCGGCCACGGTTCTGGCACCGCCTGCCCTTCCTTCTGTATGACTTCAAGGTTTGGGCCAAGCGGCGCTTCGGGCGCAAGGCGATCAAGAAGCTGTTCGGCCGGCGCTGATGCCTTCCGGGTTCAGTTTGCGGCGTTGAGGAGGCGTTGACCGAAGCGCCGATAGTCTCCGGCGCCGGGCGTTCTCAGGTAACTGCGCAGGAAGCTGGCGATCACCTGTGGCAGGTCGCCGCGGTCGTCGTCACGGATGCGCGTCCAGTAGCGCCGCAGGTTGCGCCGGAAGTGTCGGCGCAACGCGTCGTCGTCGATCAGCCCTGGATGCAGATCGATGAATTTCGCGTAGGTGAGGAAGAACGCACCGAGCATCTTCCTTCTCTGGCGCAACGAATTGCCTGGGTGCTTCCGGTAGCTCGCCAGCGTCTCGGGCAGTCTGGCGATCGCATGGCGGGCAGAGAGCCGCAGCCAGCAGTC
>JAKJEY010000039.1 GCA_022705165.1 Pseudomonadota bacterium | reverse complement strand
CAAGCTGGATATGCGAAACGGCGATGCCGATGGTATCCCGCCACTGCCTTCACGCGCAGCGAAGCAGCACTGGGAAGATGTGCTTCTCGCGGCCTACGATGATTTCTGTGCCGAAGTCGACGCCGCTGAGGCACGCGATGAGGATACCGAAATCGACCCCTATGCTGCCGAGATTCCGGGCGAGTTCTTCGCAGTCTTGGCTGAAGCATTTTTCGAAACGCCAGCGCTCGTTGCCCGCCGTTTTCCCGCTCTCTACGAGCAATTTGCCAGTTTTTTCCGTTTCGACCCGTTGGCTTAAGGCTGCACTGGCCAGCCCCCTCGTGCGCCGATTGATGGATAATGAATCCATCAATGCCAGGGGAGGCAGATCATGGGCGACACACACAAGGTTCTCGTGACCGACGATGACGATTTCATGCGCGTCATGATCGGCGAGTCCATCGGTGCAAACTTCACTATCGTCGAAGCGGCGAGCGGCGATGAATGCCTTGAGGTGGCGGCGAGAGAAAGGCCGGATGTCATCCTGCTCGACGTCGAGATGGAAGGCATCGATGGCTACGAGACCTGCCGTCGCCTGAAAGCGGATTTCGAGCTCGATGCCATACCGGTCATCTTCGTCTCCGGCCACGACGAAATCGAGGCGCGACTGCGCGGCTACGAAGCCGGTGGCGAGGACTACATCCTCAAGCCCTTCGACGCACAGGAACTGAACGCGAAGATCACCAACCTCCTCGCCAAGATCTCGCAGACGGCGCAGTTGAAGGAAATGGCCAACTACGCCAGCCAGACTGCCATGACGGCAATGAGCAGTGCCAGTGAAGTCGGTTCCTTGCTGCAGACATTGCAGACGTTCAACAACTGCGCCGATTTCAAGGCCCTGATCGACGCCGCGCTCGCGGGCCTGGCAAGCTACGGCCTGGAGGGTGCAGTCCAGATCCGGACGACAAACGGTACGCTGACGACGACGACGCGCGGCGAAGCCAGCCCGCTTGAGGCATCCGTCATCAGCCACATGGCCGGCATGGACCGTATCGTCCAGTACCGCACCCGCCTGTCGATCACCTACCCGGCAGTTTCATTGCTCGTAAGCAACATGCCGACGGAAGACCCGGACCGCTGCGGACGCCTGCGTGACCACCTCGCGGTGCTGGTTGAAAGTGCCGAGGTGCGCACCAATACCCTCATTGCCGATGCGCGCTCACGGCTGCGCGGCGAGCGCATCGCCGCGGCCGTACAGCGAATCTCGGCAACGCTGTCGGAAATCGACAATGAGCAGCGCCAGACGCGTGTCGCGACGTCGCAGGCGATCCAGGATCTGACGGCGTCGCTTGAGCGTGCATGGGTCCGGCTGGCGCTGACCGAGCAGCAGGAGCTGTTCATTGCCGGTATCGCCAGCGTGGGCATCACGCGGGTTCAGGATGCCCAATTGGCGGAAGCCAGCCAGCAGGACAAGATGAGCAGCGTGGTTCGCGAACTGCAGCAGATGCTCACGCTGTAACGACAAAAAAGTTTTGCGAAGCGCTTTACAACTCAAAAATCCGTCCCTATAATGCGCCCTTCTTTCGAGCGGGGGTATAGCTCAGCTGGGAGAGCGCTTGCATGGCATGCAAGAGGTCAGCGGTTCGATCCCGCTTACCTCCACCAACAAGCCCGAAAGAAAAAAGGCCAGCAGTATCGACCTGAGCAGCAACCGGGTCCCCATCGTCTAGAGGCCTAGGACACCGCCCTTTCACGGCGATAACCGGGGTTCGAATCCCCGTGGGGACGCCACCTACAAAGGTGGTTGCGCAAGCAGCCACCGCACTCTACGCGGAGTGGTAGTTCAGTTGGTTAGAATACCGGCCTGTCACGCCGGGGGTCGCGGGTTCGAGTCCCGTCCACTCCGCCACAAACAAGAAGCCCAGCTCAACGAGCTGGGCTTTTTTGTTTCTCGTCCCGGCGCTGTCGCAGCGTTGATCCGTTACCTCACCCCGCGAGCAGGAATTCGCGTGCGATGACAATCTGCGCTTCATCGAGGAACATCGGCGCGTGGCCGACGTCGGGGATCTCACGCAGCATCGCCTGCGGCCCGCGCTTTGCCATCTCGGCATGGGTTTCGGGAGTCAGCAAATCGGATTGCGCGCCGCGCGTCACCAGCGTCGGGCAGCGGATCGCATCGTAGATCGGCCAGAGATCGATATCCTGATGCGCGAGCGACGCCGCCCGGAAGGGTTCTCCGATTGCAGGATCGTAGACCATCGTCCACTTTCCGTCGGCTTCCTGACGGATGCTCGATTCGGTCAAATGACGCCACTGTGCATCGCTGAGCGAGCCGAACGGTGCACTGACGATGCGGATGTACTGCTCGGCGGCGGCGTAGTCGGCGAAATGCGGCGCCTTGCCGACGTACTCGCCGATGCGGCGAAGCGATTCTGCAGTAATCAACGGACCGACGTCGTTGAGGAGCAGTCGCGAGATAGGCGAATTTCTCTGACTCGCGATCGCCATTCCGATGAGCCCTCCCATCGAGGTGCCGAACCAATGCACCTCCGGCACATCGAGTCGCGCCAGCAGCACCATCATGTCGGCAACGTACTGCGGAATGCCGTAACCAAGCGGATCGGCGAGCCACTCGCTGCGCCCACGACCGACCACGTCCGGGCAAACGACGCGGTAGTTCGCAGACATCGCTGCCGCCAGCGCATCGAAGTCGCGACCATTGCGCGTCAGGCCATGCACGCATACCAGAACGCGCGGATTCGATGGATCGCCCCATTCGGTGTAGCGCATCCGGTGCAGCCCCTTGCTGCCGGCACACAGCACCTCACGCAGACGCGGCTGGGACGGCACGGCGGTGGACTGGCCAAAGAGACGGGAAAACAGGCTCATCGAGGACGCTCCGGAAGCAGACACGAAGAGTCTAGCACGCACGGCATCAGCGGCCGTGCCAGTAGCGGGCATGCGTCTCGCGCCAGGCAACCGGAGGTGTGTCGCCACCGAGTTCGATGGTGATCGCCCCGTGCCGGTCGGTGCGCCAGATGCGTGCGTCGCCATAACGGGCCACCACATCCGCACGCGGATGCCCGAAGCGGTTGCGATAGCCGACTGGATTGATCACGTCCCGGGCACCGACTGCTGCCACGAATTCGGGCGTGGACGAGGTGCGGCTGCCGTGATGCGGCACCAGCAGGACATCGGCCCGCACCGCCGCTGCATCGTTCGCCAGCATGGTCCGCTCATCAGCCGCCTCGATATCCGACGTCAGCAACATGACATTGCCGCCGGCCTCGATGCGCAGGACGCAGGACTGATGATTCGGTTTGACCCGGATCCCCTCGGCGGCCTGCGCCTGTGGATGCAGCATCCGGAAGCGCACGCCCTCCCATTCCCACGTCTGTCCGTCGATACATGCCTCGCCGGGCAGTTCAGGAATCGATGAAAGCAAGCGACCGACCGGCATCGCCGTCATGACCGATGCCGCGCCACCGGAGTGATCGGTATCGCTGTGTGTAATGACCATCGCATCGAGTGTGGAAACGCCGATCGCACGCAGATAGGGGACCACGATGCGCTGACCCGCATCGGACTCGGCACTGTAGAGCGGACCGCTATCGTAGAGCAGTGTATTGGAGGCGGTCTGCACGACCACCGCCAGTCCCTGGCCGACGTCGAGCACTGTCACCCGGGCCTTGCCGGTATCCGGACGCGCCGGCTGGAAGAAGAGCGACGGCAGTAGCAGCAAGACGCCAACCCAGCGGGCCGGAACGCCTCGCGGCATCAAGATCCACACGACCCCGAGGATGGCCAGCCCGACCGCCACGGGAGGCGGCGCCGGGCGCTCGATCACAGGCAGTTCCGCCATGCGGATCAGCATCTCCATGAGCAGCGAAAGCAGGCCGTGGTCGAGTTGCAGCAGCCACGACATCCAGCCGGATGGCAGGACGATGGCGAGCAGCGCAAGCGGTGTGATGATGAAGCTGATGATCGGAATCGCGATTGCGTTTGCGAGCGGCGAGATCAGCGAAAATTGCTGAAAGAAGAGCAGCAGCAACGGCAGCGAGCCTATCGTCACCGCCCACTGGGTGGTCCCCCACGCAGCAATCGCCATGCGCCAGCGCGATCCTGCAGAACTGGCGCGCTCCCCGCCCCCCCGCCCGACGGCGACGTAGAACAGCAGGGAAACGGCACCAAACGACAACCAGAAGCCCGGTGCAAGGACGGCCCAGGGATCAATCAACAGGACAAGCAGCAGCGCTGCAGAGAGCACGCGCGACGGCACGGTACGCCGTCCGCAGAGGAGCGCAATTGCCGCGACGCTGAGCATGTAGGCCGTTCGCTGCGCCGGCACTGAAAAACCGGAAAGCAGCGCATAGGTGAGCGCCGCCATCCATCCGCTCAGGATGGACGCACGCTGCGCCGGCAATGCCAGCATCAGGCGCGGAACGCGTCGCCAGATGAAGCCGACGAAGCCGGCGACAAGCGCCGCCACCATCGTCACATGCAAGCCGGAGATCGACATCAGGTGGGTCGTCCCGGTGCGCGAGAACACCCGCCAGAATTCTCCCTGAATGGCCCGCTGGTCCCCCACCGCGAGCGCGACGAGGATACCGGTGTAGGGATGGTCCGATTCCGCCAGCGCCACCAGGAATCGATCCCGGACCTGATGGCGAAGACGCTCGATGACGTAGCCGGGTTCCGGAACAAAGGCAGCGAGCCGCTGGGGTGGCGATTGTGGCCGGACATGGCCGGTGGCCCGGATGCCGCGTTCGAGCAGCCAGGCCTCGTAATCGAAGCCATGCGGATTGGCATTGCCGTGCGGCCGCTTGAGCCGCACCGTCATCTGCCAGCGCTCACCCGGGGCGACCGTCCCGCGCAACGGCATCAGCGCATCGTGGCCGGGCTGGTACCAGGACAGCATGATGCGCTCAGGCAGCGATGCGCCCTCGGTCAACACCTTCTCTACCGCAAAGACAAAACGCTCGCCGCGCGCGAACGACTGCGGCATCTCGGCCACGACGCCGACGACGATCATGTCCCGCCCTTCCCAATCCGGCGGCAGCGCCTCGGCGAGGCGAAGGTCGGCGCGCATCAGCGACCACGCAACGCCGCCGAGCAGCGCTGCCAGCGCGAACAATACTCGCCGCAAGCGCCCGACCCGATACAGGGCAGCACCTGTCAGCAGCACCGCAGCGGCAGCGCCGCCCAGCCAGAAAGTGCGCGTAGGCAGTTCCGGCAGCAATTGCACTGCCAGCACGCCCGCCGCAAAGGCGAGGATGTTCAAGCGCACTGTGCGGGCCTTCGGCTAGAATTCGGACACATCATGCGCAAACAGCTCAGACGTTTTCTTCCGGACCATCAGGCGGTGCATGGCAACCGCTGGCTGGCACCGTTCGCCAATACGCTGCTGCACCCACGGCTCTGGCACCTCAACCGCCACTCGGCGGCAGGCGCCGTGGCAACGGGTCTTTTCTGCGGCCTTATCCCCGGCCCCTTCCAGATGCTCGGGGCCGCCCTCTGCTGCCTGGTCTTCCGGGTCAACCTGCCACTGGCATTGGTCACGACGCTGTACACCAATCCGTTCACGATCATTCCGCTCTACATCGTTGCGGTCGGTATCGGCCAGTTCGTGCTCGGGGGAGGACACGTCGCTTTTGCGCCGCCACCGGAGTACGACATGCGCAACCCCGCCGGCTGGATGCACGCCATGTCGACGTGGACCTACGGGCTCGGACAACCGCTTGTCGTCGGTCTCGTCGTGCTCGCGACCCTGCTGGCTGTCACTGGCTACTTCGCGACAAAGGCGGCGTGGCGGCTCTATCTCATTCGCGCCTGGCGCCAGCGCCGGGCAGCGCGAAAGCGCCCTCTCTAACGAAAAAAGGCCGGCCGGCGAAACATGCCGGACGGCCTTCATCACAGCGGCCAGGCGCTGCCTCAAGCCACTCGGAAGCGGCGAATCTCGGCTTGCAGGCCCTCGGCCAGACGCTCCAGCTCGTGGGCCGTCGAGGCGTTTTCTGCAACGGCAGACGTATTCTCCTCGGCCATCTGGGCGATGTGTTCGACGTTCTTGGCGATTTCCGTGCTGGCGGCTGCCTGTTCGCGCAACGCCGAGGTGATGTCACTGACCGTGTCGACCACCTGCCCGGCATTCGACTGGATCTGGACCATCGCCTCACCGGCCTGCGTTGCCAGCGTGACACCCTCATTCACGCGACTGACGCCATCGCGCATCGACGCAACCGCATTCTGAGTCCCGCCCTGGATGGCACCAATCATCGACGAGATTTCCTGCGTCGACTTGGTCGTCCGCTCAGCCAGCTTGCGAACCTCGTCGGCAACGACGGCGAAGCCACGGCCCGATTCCCCGGCTCGTGCTGCCTCGATTGCGGCATTCAGCGCCAGCAGGTTCGTCTGATCGGCGATCTCCTTGATGACATTGACGATCGCGGAGATCTGATCCGACTGGCGACCCAGCTCATCGATGATATTGGCAGATTCGTTCACCGCATCGGCAATGATGCGGATTTCCTTCACGACCGTATTGACGATCCTTCCGCCTTCCGACGACAGCTCGCCGGCCTGGTTGGAAATGGCATTCGCGTCCTGCGCGTTCTTGCTGATGTGATCGACACCGACGGTCATCTCCTCCACGGCCGCCGCCATGCTCGATGCCGCCTCGCTCTGCGACTCGGAACTCTGCGTAATCTGCGACGTCGATTCGGCCATCCGCCGCGAAGCGTTGAGCACGCTGTCGGCGCCAGACTGAACATTGCGCAATACATCCGAGAAGGCATTCGCCATCTCGTTGAAGCTGTCGGCAACGAGCTTCAGCTCATCCTGCGTATCGAGTTGAATGCGCGGCCGCAGATCACCCGTCGACAAGGTGTGTGCCGTATCGGCCACCTGCTTGATGCTGGTGATCGTCGCGAAGTACGTACCGAGCGAAAAATAACCGACGACGAGCAGCATCGCGATCGCCAGGCCGATGCTCATGCGCAGTTCTCCCTGAAGCTTGTCGATCCGGCGTTCGACCAGCTTCTCCAACGTCGGCAGCATCATCTCGAACATCTGCTTGTAGCCCTTGTCGATGGCCACGGTCGTCATGTCGAAATAGTCCTTCGGCTGCATCGAGAAGGCACCGAGCATCATGTCCTCGACGATGACCTTGCCGATCTGCTCCGATGAATCGACATAGTCCTTGGTCGCCTGCTGGAGCACGGCCTGAAGGTCGGGGTTGTACTTCGCCGTTTTCTCCAGATTGACCTTCAGGGTCTTGATGGCACCGTTCAACTCCGCCATGAGACTGCTCATCTCGATCTTCTGCTGGTCGAACATCTGCTTCTTGGTGAGGATGCCGGTGCCCTTCGCCCGCATCTGGCCCATCCGCTCGAGCGCTACGGGCGACTTGTTCATCACCGTATCGATCAGGTAGTAAGAATCGATGTCAGGGTCAATGGTCAGCGTATAGGAATCGCCGATATCGGCCATGAAGGTCAGCACCGCGTCGATCAGTACCGTGTGCCGCGAGAAGCTTTCGACAGCCGTCCAGTTGAGGCCGTCCGCCTGGATCTGCTTCCATTCGGCGAGAATTTCCTGCCAGCGCTTGCTGCCCACGAGTGCCGGGCTGGCAACGGCTTCGATCGCCTTGATTCCCCCGACGATGTCCTTTTCCTTGGCGTCGCGCTTTTCCTTCATCGCCGCGTTGCCGGCGAGGACGCCCTGCGACATGCCGCGATGCTGCTGCAGGAACTGGATCAGCTTCTGCGTCGGCTTGATGACGCCAATACCCTGAAGTTCGGCACGTGACGACTTGATGTTCGAGTCGAGTGCGCGATACAGGCTGCCGACCAGTACGACGATGGCAATCGCCATCAACAGACCCATGAGACCGAACTTCTGGGTGAAGCGCAGGCGGTTCATGAGTGCGATGGCGGGGGAAAAGAGTGCCTGCATCGTTATCTCCGACAGTAATTTATCTGTTGATTATGGGACATCAAACTACGAAATATCAATTCTCTGCCGCCAGCGCGCCATCCTGCAGGCGCAGGCGACGATCGGCGCGTGCTGCCAGCCCCGTATCGTGGGTCACGATGACGAAGGCGGTACCGCGCTGCGCACTGGCTTCCAGCATCACCTCGAAGACACGCTCAGCCGTCTGCCGATCGAGATTGCCGGTCGGTTCGTCCGCCAGCACGCAGGCTGGAGAGGTCACCAGCGCCCGGGCCACGGCAGCCCGCTGCCGCTCGCCGCCGCTCAACTCGCCGGGTGCGTGCTGCAGACGGTGGCCAAGACCGACTTCCCCGAGAATGGCCTGCGCACGTGCCAGGGCTTCGCTACGTTCAACCCGTCTGATCAAGAGCGGCAGTGCCACATTTTCGAGCGCCGAAAATTCCGGCAACAAGTGGTGGAACTGGTAAACGAAGCCGACATGCTGATTACGCCACATACCGCGTGCCGCCTGGTTGATGCTCATCAGATCCCGCCCCATGACCGCAACCGACCCGGCAGTCGCATCGTCAAGCCCGCCAAGCAGGTGCAGCAGGGTGCTCTTGCCGGAACCCGAAGCGCCGATGATCGCGATGCGCTCCCCGGCGGCAAGATCAAGGTCAATGCCGTTCAGCACCGGAACGGCGGAATCGCCACTGCCGAAAACCTTCGCCAGGCCGCGAGCCTGCAGCACCATTGCTTTCTCACTCATAGCGCAGCGCCTCCGCCGGGTTGACGCGGGACGCACGCCAGCTCGGATAAAGCGTCGCGACCAGTGCCAGCACGAAGGAGATGGCAGTAATGCCGGTCACGTCGCGCCACTGCAGCTCGGACGGCAACTGGTTGATGTAGTAGATTTCCTTCGACAGGAACTGGACGCCGAAGAGACGCTCGATGGCCGGTACGACGACGTCGATGTTCAGCGCCAGCGCAACGCCACCGGCGACGCCGAGCGCCAGTCCGATGATGCCGATCAAGGCCCCCTGCACCATGAAAACCACCATGATGCTGCCGGGGCTGGCCCCCAGCGTGCGCAGGATCGCGATATCCGACTGCTTGTCGGTGACCGCCATGACCAGCGTCGAGACAATGTTGAAGGCGGCAACGGCGACGATCAGCGACAGGATGATGAACATCATGTTCTTTTCGATCTGCACGGCCCGGAAAAAGTTCGCGTGGCTGCGCGTCCAGTCAGAGATGAAGGCATCCACATCCAGCATTCGCGCCAGCTCGTGTCCGACCATCGGGGCCGTGAACAGATCCTCAAGCTTGAGTCGCACGCCAGAAACCCGGTCCTCCATGCGGTAGAGCTTCTGGGCGTCGGCCATTGCCACCAGCGCGAGTCCGTTGTCGTACTCGAACATCCCCACCTCGAAGATGCCGACGACGGTGAAGGTCTTCAGCCTGGGGACGACACCGGCCGGCGTCACCACGCCCTGCGGCGCGATCAGCGTCACCTTGTCGCCCATGAAGACGCCAAGCGCACGCGCCAGTTCCGAGCCGAGCACGATGCCGAAGCTGTCCGGCACCAGCGCATCGAAACTGCCGCTCTTCATGTGCGGACGGAAGTCGGCGACCTTGTCCTCGAGATCCGGCAGCACGCCGCGGACCATGGCGCCACGGACATTCTGGTTGAATGAAAGCATGCCCTGCGCCTGCACGAACGGTGCCGCTGCCTTGACGGCCGGATGCTTCTCCGCCTGACCGACGACGCGGGGCCAGTCGCTGAGCTCGCCGCTGGCCCCCTGGATCTGGATGTGCGACACCACCGACAGGATGCGGCCGCGCAACTCCTTCTGGAAGCCGTTCATCACGGAAAGCACGACGATTAGCGCCGCAACGCCCAGCGCGACGCCGAGCATGGAAATACCGGAGATGAACGAGATGAAGTGATTGCGCCGTTTGGCGCGGGTGTAGCGGAGGCCGATCAGGAGTTCGTAGGGCAAGGCCATCGTGGGGTCAGTAACAGGCGAGAGCTGCAAAGGCGCTATGGTACACTTTTTCGTCTTTCCGCCCCATCCGGCCTCTTCCGAATCGCCCCAACCACAAAGCTTTCCGGCCCATGCGCCTTACCCTGCTCATTCCCGAACTGATCTGGCCGGAACCCGGCGACCGGCAGACGCTGGATGGCCTCGCCACGCCAGCCCTCGGCGCACTGCTCGCCCGCGGCCGCGAAAGCGTCGAGGCAGCCGCCGACAACAGCGCCGACGCCCTGATCGCCGCCGCCTTCGGCCTCACCGACGACGTGCCGTACGCACCGCTGCGCCTGCTCGGCGAAGGTCACGACCCCGGCGCCCACCACTGGGCCTGTGCCGATCCCGTGCACCTGCGTTTCCACCAGGAGCGGCTGATCCTCGCCGACGGCCGCACCATCGCCATCGATGCAACCGAGGCCGGACAACTGGTCAGGCACCTCAACGACTATTTTGCCGAGGCCGGCGAAGCCATTGAATTCGTGGCCACGACCCCCGACCGCTGGCACCTGCGCCTGTCCGCCCCCGCCGATTTCCGCACGCCACCGCTCTCGGCGATGGCCGGCCGCCGCGTCGACCGCCAGTTGCCGGAAGAGTCCGGTACTGCCTGGCTGCGCCGCCTGCTCAACGAAGCGCAGATGCTGCTGCATGGCCACCCAGCCAACGAGTCGCGCACGGATGCCGGCCGCCTGACGATCAACAGCCTCTGGCTGTGGGGGCCAGGTCAGTTGCCCACGGGCCTCGACCGGTGCTTCGAGACCGTCCATAGCCGCCACCCGCTGGCACGTGGCCTGGCCAAAGTCACGGGAACGGCCTGCGCTGAAGTGCCGGCTTCTTTTGCCGAACTTCAGCAAGCCTCCGCCGCCGACGGCCGGATTCTGGTATTGATCGAGGATCTGCTCCGCGCCGTGCAGTACGAAGACAGCGACGCCTGGCAGCAGGGCATCCGCGACCTCGAAGCACGCTGGTTCGCACCGCTGGCGGCCGCTGTCCGCAGCGGCCGCGTCGAACTCGACCTGCAGAGCAGCACCATCTACGGCCTGCTCGGCTGGAACGTACGCCGCGGCGACCTGTGGCGCATCTGGCAACGCCCGACGACCATCGGCGCCGTTGCCGCGCGACTTGCCGGAAGCACGCCATGACCCGCCTCTTACCGCGCAATGCCCCGCCGCGCAAGGTATGGCAACTCGAACAGCAGGGGGTGCACCCGCTGCTCGCCCGCCTCTACGCAGCACGCGGCGTCGAAAGTGCCGCCGAACTCGACTACGAACTGAAAGCGCTGCTGCCGCCGGCGACGCTGACCCATGCCGACGACGCCGCCCGCCTGCTCGCCGACGCGCTCGAGGCCGAGGCCCGCATCCTGATCGTTGCCGACTACGACTGCGACGGCGCCACCGCCTGCGCCGTCGGCCTGCGAGCATTACGCGCCTTCGGCGCCACGGTCGACTTCCTCGTCCCCGACCGCTTCGTTCACGGCTACGGCCTCTCGCCCTCGGTGGTCGAACTCGCGGCAACGCTCTCGCCCGATCTCATTGTCACCGTCGACAATGGCATCGCCAGCAACGAGGGGGTCGCGCTCGCCAACGAGCTCGGCATTGCCGTCCTCGTCACCGACCACCACCTGCCTGGCGAGACGCTGCCGGCGGCCGACTGCATCGTCAATCCCAACCAGCCGGGCTGCACCTTCGAATCGAAATGCATCGCCGGCGTCGGCGTCATGTTCTACGTGATGCTTGCACTGCGGGCCGAACTGCGTTCGCGCGGCTGGTTCGCAGAAGGCAGCGGGCGCAGTGAGTTCAACCTCGCGACCCTGCTCGACCTGGTCGCGCTCGGCACCGTTGCCGACGTGGTAAAGCTGGATCGCAACAACCGCATCCTCGTCAGCCAGGGCCTCAAGCGCATGCGCGACGGGCGCATGACGCCGGGCATCGCCGCCCTCTTCCGCGCGGCGGGCCGCGAGGCGATGAAGGCCTCTGCCTTCGACCTCGGTTTCCTGCTCGGCCCGCGCCTCAATGCCGCCGGACGCCTCTCCGACATGTCGCTCGGCATCGAATGCCTGACCACCGACGATCCCGCCCGCGCCCTCAACATCGCACAGCAGCTCGATGCACTCAACAAGGAGCGGCGCGAGATCGAGTCCGGCATGCAGGAAGAGGCGCTGGCACTGGTCGAGGCCATCGACGTTGCCGACACGGCAGCCATCTCGCTCTTCGACCCGGGCTGGCATCAGGGCGTTGTCGGCATCGTCGCCTCGCGCATCAAGGACAAGCTGCACCGCCCCGTCTTCGCCTTCGCCCCCGCCGACCCGGGCAATCCGGAAGGGGACCTGCGCGGCTCGGGACGCTCGATTCCCGGTTTCCACCTGCGCGACGCGCTTGATCTCGTCTCGAAGAAAGCCCCCGGGCTCCTGCTCAAGTTCGGCGGCCATGCCGCTGCCGCCGGCGCCACGATCCGGGCTGCTGATTTTCCGCGCTTCCAGGCCCTCTTCGCGGAAATCGCCGGTGAGCTGCTCGATGAGGATGCGCTGACGCGCAGCCTGCATACCGACGGCGCGCTCGAATCCGGCTGTTTCTCTCTCGAAACGGCCCACCTGCTCGATTCCGGGATCTGGGGACAGGGCTTCCCGGCGCCGCTGTTCGAAGGACGCTTCGTCGTCGAGCAGCAGCGGGTGCTCAAGGACAAGCACCTTAAGTTGCGCCTCACCATCGGCCAGCAGCGCTTTGATGCCATCCAGTTCAATTTCACAACCACGCCGGGTCGGGAAATCCACGCGGCCTACCGCCTTGCAGTCAATGACTACAACGGCGTGCAGAGCGTGCAACTGATGATCGAGCACCTGCAGACACCTGTATAATCGCGGGTTTCCGCAGAAAAGACCGAACCAATCATGGAAGCAGAACAGCTCAACGCGATCTCCAACCGGCTCGCCGACATTGCCCAGCGCAGTGGCGAGCTCCGGAGGTATCTTTGACTACGATCACAAGCGTGAACGCCTGACCCTCCTCAATCAGGAGATGGAAGACCCGAAGATCTGGGACGACGCCAAGCGCGCCCAGGATCTCGGGCGAGAGAAGAAGTCGCTGGAAGCCATCGTGCTCGTGCTGGAAGAGGTCGATGCCGGCCTCGCCGACAGCCGCGAACTCTTCGACATGGGCAAGGAAGAAGGCGACGACGACATGCTGCATGCCGTCGAGGCCGACGCAACGGGCATCGAGCAGAAGGTCGCCGCCCTCGAATTCCGCCGCATGTTCAACAACCCGCAGGACCCGAACCCCTGCTTCCTCGAAATCCAGGCCGGTGCGGGCGGGACCGAGGCGCAGGACTGGGCCGCCATGCTGCTGCGCATGTACGTGCGCTATGGCGAACGCAAGGGCTTCTCGGTCGAAGTGCTCGAAGAATCGGAAGGCGACGTCGCCGGCATCAAGAGCGCCACCGTGCGCTTTGCCGGTGACTACTCCTACGGCCACCTGCGCACCGAGACCGGCATCCACCGCCTCGTCCGCAAGAGCCCGTTCGACTCGAACGCACGCCGCCACACGTCGTTCACCAGCGTATTCGTATACCCCGAGGTGGATGACTCGATCGAGATCAACATCAACCCGGCCGATGTGCGTACCGATACCTACCGCGCCTCGGGCGCCGGCGGCCAGCACATCAACAAGACCGACTCGGCGGTGCGCCTGACGCACGTGCCGACCGGCATCGTCGTGCAGTGCCAGAACGACCGTTCGCAGCACCGCAACCGCGACGAAGCCTGGAAGATGCTGCGCGCACGACTCTACGAGCACGAACTCCGCAAGCACGAAGCCAAGGCGGCGGCCACCGAAGCCGCGAAGACCGACATCGGCTGGGGCCACCAGATCCGTTCCTACGTGCTCGACCAGTCGCGCATCAAGGACCTGCGCACCAACTACGAGGTCGGCAACACGCAGGCCGTGCTCGACGGCGACCTCGACGACTTCATCGAAGCCAGCCTGAAACAGGGAGTCTGATCCATGCAAGCCAAGCACATTCTTTCCGCCCTCCTCCTCACTGGCGCCGCCACGATGGCGATGGCTGCCGGCATCGAAAGTTTCGTCGGCAAGCCGCCGTCACGGCTGCTCAAGCAGGAACCGCAATTCGCCAAGGCCTATCGCGCCGCGATCAAGGACCAGGACCTCCCGGACTGGACCAACCGCCTCGCCGTCGGCTTTCCCACCGAGCGCGTCGAACTCGGCGGCAAGACCATGTTCCTGACCTCGGCCTGCAGCCCGCAGGGCGGCTGCAGCGATGAGCGCATGTACATCCTCTACGTGCCCGACGAAAAATCGATCACCGGCTTCTTCTTCCTACCGCCGAATGCGGACGCCTCGGGCGACCACCGCATGGCCCTCTCGCGCTGGATCGGTGGCGTGCCGCCGAAGGAACGCAGCGACTTCCTGTTGCAGCGAGCCCTCGACGACACGAAGTCGCCGGAAGAAAAGGCAACAGCGAAGGAAACCGCAAAGTAAGCTGCAGACACAGCAATAAGCGCCAACCGTTTAACAGATTGCGAGACACATCATGTCCGAGCAGAACCAGAACACGCCCGAAGCGAAACAAGACGTCCAGGATGAAAACCAGCTTGTCGCCGAGCGACGTGCCAAACTCGTCGAATGGCGGAAGACCGGCAAGGCCTTCCCGAACGATTTCTCGCGCGAGAACCTTGCCGACAAGCTCGATGAGCTCTACGCCGGGAAGAGCGCCGAAGAACTCGAGGGCATGCCGATCGAAGTGAAAGTCGCCGGCCGCATGATGCTCAAGCGCGTCATGGGCAAGGCCAGCTTCGCCACCATCCAGGACATGTCGGGCCGCATCCAGCTCTACATCTCCCGCGATGCCGTTGGCGAGGACGTCTACGCCGACTTCAAGCACTGGGACCTGGGCGACATCATGGGGGTCGTCGGCACCATGATGAAAACCAAGACCGGCGAACTGACCATCAAGGCCAGCGAGATCCGCCTGCTCACCAAGTCGCTGCGTCCGCTGCCCGAGAAGTTCCGCGGCCTCACGGATACCGAGCAGAAGTACCGCCAGCGCTATCTCGACCTGATGACCAACGAGCAGTCGCGCTTCACCTTCGTGGCGCGCAGCCGCATGGTGCAGTCGATCCGCAACTACATGGTCAACCACGGCTTCCTCGAAGTCGAAACGCCGATGATGCACCCCATCCCCGGTGGCGCCTCGGCCAAGCCCTTCGTCACGCACCATAACGCGCTCGACATGGAGCTTTTCCTGCGCATCGCGCCGGAGCTGTACCTCAAGCGTCTGGTCGTCGGCGGCTTCGAGAAGGTGTTCGAGGTCAACCGCAACTTCCGCAACGAAGGCATCAGCCCGCGCCACAACCCCGAATTCACGATGATGGAGTTCTACGAGGCCTACCAGGACTACAAGGGCCTGATGGACTTCACCGAAGGCCTGCTCCGCCACGCCGCGCGCGAGGCGCTGGGCACCGAGGTCTTCGAATATCAGGGCCGCGTGCTCGACCTCTCCAAGCCCTTCCATCGCCTGACCATCGTCGAGGCCATCCGCGCCAAGCACCCGGGCTTCTCGGAAGCCCAGTTGGCCGACGAAGCCTTCCTCAAGGCCAAGATCAACGCCTTCGGCGAAACGGTGAAGCCGGGCGGCCTCGGCAGCCTGCAGCTGCAGCTCTTCGAAGCCTGCGCCGAAGCGGACCTGTGGGAACCGACCTTCATCATCGATTACCCGGTCGAAGTCTCGCCGCTGGCCCGCGCCTCGGATGCCAATCCGGAAATTACCGAGCGCTTCGAGCTGTTCATCGTCGGCCGCGAGATCGCCAACGGCTTCTCCGAGCTGAACGACGCCGAAGACCAGGCCGAGCGTTTCCTGGCGCAAGCCAAGGCCAAGGAAGCCGGCGATGAAGAGGCGATGTACTACGACGCCGACTTCATCCGCGCCCTCGAATACGGCCTGCCGCCCACCGGCGGCTGCGGCATCGGTATCGACCGTCTGGTCATGCTGCTGACCGACTCGCCGAACATCCGCGACGTCATCCTTTTCCCCCAGATGCGGCACGAGTAATCAGCTCTGACGGCGGTTTGGCATGCTTCGATACGGCGGCGGTGCCGCCTACTCAGCACGAACGGT
>JAKJEY010000038.1 GCA_022705165.1 Pseudomonadota bacterium | reverse complement strand
CACGTCGAAATCGCCCGGCGCGAGAGCCGGCCGGGCCCCGACCGACATGCGCGTATCCGCGCCAACGTTGCCAGACTGATCGTCAACGAAGCCAAGCACTTCGGTTGCCAGATGGCCCCGGCAGAAGTGCTCAAACTGTGGGAAACCGACGTCGAGCTGAATTCCCAGGGCCTCGACGTCTGGCTCGACGCGTCAGCGAAATAGTTTTCGCGACCAGAAAATCCCGAACAGCAGCAGCGCAATCCCGCCCATCATCATCAGGGCTGTCCAGAATCCGTCCGGGCTTTCCAGCAGCGGCATGCTGCGAAAGTTCATGCCGAAGATACCGGCGACCAGTGCCGCCGGCATGAATACCGTCGTCAGCAGCGTCAGCGTACGCACTTCCAGGTTAACGCGGTTGCTGGCGCTGCTCAGGTAGACATCGAGCAGCCCTGTCAGCAGGTCGCGCAGGTCTTCCAGCTGCTCCAGCAGATGTACCGTGTGGTCGTAGATGTCGCGCAGGTAAATGCGCGTTTCCTCGGAAAAGAAATTGGCATGGTTCCGCTGCAGCGACCCGATCAGTTCGCGCATCGGCCAGATGGTCCGGCGCAGGATTGACGCTTCCCGCTTCAGTTCGTGCATCTTCTGCAGCACGTTCTTCTTCGGCCGCCCGAGGATTTCTTCCTCGAGATCCTCGCACTTGTCGCCCAGTCGTTCGATGATGCTGAAGTATCCGTCGACCATCGCGTCCAGCAATGTATAGGCCAGGTAATCGGCGCTCGGGCGTCGCAACGATGCTCCCTTCTCCTTGCGCAGACGCTGCCGGATCGGATCGAAGGTTCCGCTGCGCCGTTCCTGAAACGTCAGGATGAAATTGTGCCCGATGATCATGCTGACCTGATCCATGGCCAGGTCACTGCGCGTCCGGGTACTGTCGTAAAGCCTCCCGACGACGAAGAGATAGTTTTCGAAGGCATCAACCTTCGGACGCTGGTCGGTGTTGAGGATGTCCTCGATGACCAGCGGATGGAGGTCGAAATGTTTGCCGACCGCAGCCATCGCTGCGGCATCGTGCACGCCGTAAATGTTCAGCCAGATCACCGGAAATGCGTCATTGCCGGGAGGGATCTCCGTGAGGTCCGCAATCTCCATTTCCTCGATACCGCCAGCGCCGAGCCGCGTCAGGCTCATCGCCGTCGCTGCCGTCTTCACTTCGCCGATGTGGACCAGTGCGCCCGGCGGCAGGCCGGCCTTCTGTGAACGTCGCTTGCGGCCGCTGCCCATCACGCTTTCTCCTGAATCAAGCCGAGCGCGGCCGAGGCCGCAAACAATCCGAACGTTGCGGTGATGCATACCGATGAACCGAAGCCGGCGCAATTGAGCCCGCCGTGCACCGCGCCCGTCTCGCAGGCGGCACCCGATACCGGTTGACGTATCGGCTCTGCCGAATAGACGACCGGGACGCCAAACTTCTTCTTCGGATCGCGCGTAAAGCCGTGCTCCTTGCGCAGTTGCGAGCGCACGCGCGCGAGCAACGGGTCCTGTTCGGTGCGCGACAGATCGTCAAGACGGATACGCGAAGGGTCGATCTTGCCGCCGGCGCCGCCAGCGACCACGATGGGCAGATTCTGGCGCCGGCACCAGGCAATCATTGCCACCTTGGCACGCACCTGATCGATGGCATCGATGACCACGTCGAAATTGCGGCCGAGCAGCGCTGCCGTATTCTCCGGCGTTACGAATTCCTCGATCTCGGCCACCACGCAGGCCGGATTGATCGCCCGGATGCGCTCCGCCATCGCCGTGACCTTGGCCTTGCCGTATGCATCGCCAAGCGCATGCACCTGACGGTTCGTGTTCGACTCGGCGACGTTATCGAGATCAATCAGGGTGATGTGGCCGACCGCACTGCGCGCCAAGGCCTCGGCAGCCCAGGAACCGACCCCGCCGATGCCTACAACGGCGACGCTCGCGTTGCGGAAGGCCGCAAGCGCTGCATCACCGTAGAGCCTGCCGATACCCCCGAAGCGCCGTTCCAGATCAGCATCCATCGGCCGCGATCAGCCCTCGATCGTGCGACGGATGACGCTGTTGAACGGTACGATCCACTCCGGCGCGAACTGGTTGTCGCAGGCGTTGATCTCGGCGATCGCGCGCAGCACCGAACGGTTCTTGCCGCGGTGGATATGTTTCAGCATCACCGCCTCGAAGGCGTCGACGATCGCGAGAATCTTCGCGCCGTCACAGATCTCGTCCCCCTTGACGCCCTGCGGATAACCGCCGCCATCGGGCATCTCGTGGTGCTGGGCAATCATGCGTGCAGCCTCCTCCCAGCCGTCCATGCGTTGCACAAGGCCGGCGGCGTAGCCCGGGTGACTGCGCAACGACACCTTTTCCTCGTCCGTCATGCGGCCGACCTTCAGCCACACCGATTCGGGCAGCAGCATCATGCCCACGTCGTGCAGATAGACGGCTGCTTCCAGCTGCACCGGATCGACCGTCTTGCCGCCGGCCTGGTTGGTTTCCAGGGCCAGGCGCAGGATGCGGTTGGTGCGCCCCTTGAACATCGGCGAGCGGGCTTCCGATTGCAGGGCGATGGCGCGGAAGAAGCGCAGGTCGTCGGCGACCTGCAGGTTTTTCCGCGAGCTGGTCAGCGATTTTCCCTTGGGCAAAGCGGCGCTTGCCGCTGCCTTGAAACCCGTCACCGACTCGATCAGCGCGGCGGCCGCTGCATCGATGCCCTCCGGCATCGCCCGCGACATCTTCTCCAGCCCCTGCACCAGCGGCAGCAGGCGCAGGCCGTCGAGCGGTCGTTTCGTCAGCAGGGCATCGGTGGCAAGTTCCAGACGGTCGGTCGCGAGCAGGATTGCCTCCGCCGTCAGGTCCGAAAAAACGGCTTCGCCGGCGCGCAGGCGGGAGAGCAGGCCCTCGATCGGATGGGCGATGGCAATGCCGAAATCGACCTTGCAGAGCGAGGCGTCGCCCTTGATGTTATGTACGGCGCGGAAGAGTTCGGCGATGACATCGCGATCGCCCGGCACGTCCTTCAGTCGGGAGACGTCACGCTCGATCGTGAGCACATGGTCGATCAGCGCGTCGAAGAACGTCTGCAGGGACTCTTCATCCTCCACAGTGGGCGAGATCAGTGACCGGACATCCATGGAACACCCCCTACAATCCAATGTTCCAAGTTTATCCGAAGCGGGGCTGGCCGGCACCCGCTTCGTTGCCCGCGGCGACTACTGCGCCTTGCGCTGCACGATGAAACCGCGCTGCGCATCCTCCTTGTAGGCGTAGTCGACGGCGCCCTTCCTGACGACCCCCATGACCAGCATGTTGCCGGTCAGCGCATCGTGGTCGCTCTTCGAGAACGGACGATCGTAGGTGGTGATGACACCGGCCACCTGCCGTCCAAGATTCTCAAGCGCCAGCTTGATCTTGGCCGGCTCTGTGCTCTGTGCCTGGTGCAGCGCGTAGAAGAGCAGCAGCGCGGCATCGTAGCCCTGCGCCGCCGCCATCGGCGACGGAATGACCGGCGTGTTGTATTTCTGCTGGTAGGCGGTGATGAACGCGTTGCGACGCTGGAAACCGGCCTGCTGCAGGAAGCTCACAGCGACCAGTGTCCCTTCTCCGGCACTGCCCGCCCCGTCGATGAAGTTGCGCCACGACAGCGGCCAGCTACCCATCAGCTGGACATTCCACTTCTGCGCCTGGATCGCTTTCGCCAGTACAGCGGCTTCCGGCCCAACGGTATAGCTGATCACCACATCGGCACCCGCAGCTTTCGCTTCCTTCACCTGCTCCGCAAGATCCTTCACGCCGACCGCAAAGCGCTGTACGGAGACCGGCTTCAACCCGGCCTCGGCGAGTGCCTTCTCGACATCGTTCTTGCCCGCTTCGCCATAGCCGGACGTATCGGCGAACAGCGCGATCTTGCGGAAGCCCCGCTTGAGCGCATCGGCAACGATGAACGGTGCCTGCACCTCATCGCGCGGCGAAACGCGGAAGATCCAGTTTTCCGGTGCGCCGGCAAATTTCTTGGTCAGCGGCGTTCCCGTCGATACCGGCACGATCAGCGGCACCTTTGCATTCTGGAACGCGTCGATCGTCGCCAGTCCGACACCAGTGTTGCAGACGCCCATCGTCGCGACCACTTTCTCCTTCTGGATCAGCTCCTCGACGACTTTCTTCGCGTGTTCCGGATTGGCCAGGTCGTCGCGTTCGACGAGTTCGAGCTTGCGACCATTGACGCCGCCGGCCATGCCATTGATTTCCTCGAATGCCAGGCGGATGCCGTTGCGTGCCGAGACGCCCATGTCGGCCGAGCCGCCGGTCAGCGGACAGTAAAAGCCGATGCGTATGGTGTCGTCGGCGGCCAGCGCTGTAGCGCTGAATGTGAATGTCGTTGCGGCGGCCAGCAGGGAACGGGTAAAGCGGGTCATCAGGAAGTCTCCGTAATATAGTTGTCAGATAACCTGATTCTAAGGTAACGAAAGAGTCTTGGCCAGTGGTGTCAAGCATCTGTTTTTTATGAAAGATTTCAGTGACGGCCTGCTCTGGGCTACACTCCCCTCCTTTGCATTCAGGAGAACCCCATGTCGATCACTACTACCGCCAGCGGCCTGGTCATCGAAGAAGTCGTCCAGGGCACCGGCGCCGAAGCCACCCCCGGCAAGCTCGTCGTGGTCCATTACACCGGCTGGCTGACCGATGGCACCAAGTTCGATTCCAGCCATGATCGCAACGACCCCTTCGTCTTCCCGCTCGCCCAGCGTTACGTCATCGCCGGTTGGGACGAGGGCGTCCAGGGCATGCGCGTCGGCGGCAGCCGCAAGCTCACCATCCCGCCCGAACTCGGCTACGGTGCGCGCGGTGCTGGTGGCGTCATCCCGCCGAATGCGACGCTCGTCTTCGATGTCACGCTGATCGACGTCAAGGACTGAGTTGAGCGATACGCCAAAGAAACCGGGGGGCCGGGTCGCCGGCACGCTGTCGGTGCGCAAGGCCCCCGAGAATGGCGAGCCTGTAAGCAGCGGGCGCTCGCGTCCGCCGCTCCGCTCCGGGAAACCACGGACCCGGCCAAGTGTGGCCGACGCTCCTCCGCAACGCACGCAGGCGTCGCCGACAACCGCCGTGCCCGCGCCGGCGGCGTCGGCGGCCACCGGTGTCCGCATCTCCAAACTGATGGCCGAGCGCGGACTCTGCTCCCGTCGTGAAGCCGACAGCTACATCGAGCGTGGCTGGGTCTTCGTGGACGGCGAGCGCGTCACAGAACTGGGCACGCGCGCCGATCCCGGTGCAACGATCACGCTTGCCCCGGATGCCCACGTCAAGCAGGAGGCCCGGGTCACCATCCTCCTGAACAAGCCGGTCGGTTATGTCTCCGGTCAACCGGAGCCCGGCTACGAACCCGCTGTCGTCCTCGTCGGACGCGAAAGCCTGTGGCGCGAATCGCAGCGCGCGGAAAGCCCCCGGTTTTCGCCGGCGCACCTGAAGGGGCTGGCACCCGCCGGTCGCCTCGATATCGACTCCACCGGCCTGCTGGTCCTGACGCAGGACGGCCGCATCGCCCGTCAACTGATCGGTGACGATTCCGAGGTCGAGAAGGAATACCTCGTCCGCGTTTCCGGTACGCTCATCGAAGGCGGACTGCGCCTGCTCAATCACGGCCTCTCGCTCGACGGTCGCGAACTGCGGCCGGCCAGGGTCAGCTGGCAGAACGAGGACCAGCTTTGCTTCATCCTGAAGGAAGGCCGCAAGCGCCAGATCCGGCGCATGTGCGAACTGGTCGGCCTGCGCGTCACCGGGCTCAAGCGGGTGCGCATCGGCCGTGTGCGGCTGGGCGATCTGCCGCTCGGCAAATGGCGCTACCTGCGCGAAGACGAGCAGTTCTGAATGACGCTCGTGAACAAGTTGTAATCCTTTGTTTCCGCGGCCCCACAAGGGTTGCAGACCGGTTTATCTTTGTCGCACCGAAACAACCAGGCAGGTGCGAATCATGAAAACCAGACTTCTTCTTCCGCTCGCCGCGGTGCTGCTGTTCACTGCGTCGGCAGCACGTGCCGACATGTTCGGCACCGCCGTTGGTGGCGGCGTCGGTGCCGTCGCCGGTGCAGTCATCGGTGACTCCATGGGCGGACGCAACGGCGCCATCATCGGCAGCGGCGTCGGCGGTGCGGTCGGTGCCGCCGTCGGGCAGCAGATGTCGCAAGGCCCGTCGTACCCTCCGCCCCCCCGGGTCTATTACCCCGCGCCGCAGGTGCGCTACGTGCCGGCCCCCCATGTCGAGTACCGCTACTACGGGCACCCCGGCCGGGGGCATGCGTGGGGACACGCCAAACATGAGCGGCGCCATCAGCACGATCATCATCACGGCTATCACCACTGAGCGTGCGCCAGGGGAGGGCTCGCACGGTCGCCTCACCTTGCCTTGTGCCGGGGTCTGGCCCACAATGAACCTCACGCCCTCCGGCGTTCCCCAACGAGGAGATCATCATGAAGAAAACGATAGCTGCCGCATTGGCCGTTATGCTGTCTCTCGCCAGCCTCAATGTCCTGGCCTGTTCCGGCGAAAAGGCCAAGGACGGCAAGGGCGAGATGAGTACGCCGGCCAAGCCGAAGGTCTGAGCGCGCGACATAGCCCTCGAACGATGGCACCTGTGGGCGCCATCAATTTATGGATGAGTGACGATGCCGCCTCGCATGCTCCGTGTTCTGGTGATCGACGACGATCCCGTGGTGCGTGACTGCGCTGCCGAAGTGCTGACCGATGATGGTTACGTGGTGATACAGGCGGCCGGTGGCAGCTCCGGCATCGAGCAGGCGCTGCGTTCGCCCCCGGATCTCGTGCTGTGCGACCTGCTGATGCCCGGGGTCGACGGCTTCGGCGTCCTGGCCCGCTTGCGTGCCGAGCCGTCCACGGCACATGTCCCGTTCATCTTCATCACCTCGAGTACCGAAGTCGAGGACGTCCGGCTCGGCTACATGCTCGGTGCCGATGAATACATCCGCAAACCGATTTCCGGCGATGAACTCGCCGCGCTGGTCGCCCGCCGCCTGAAAACGGCCTGACGTCAGCCTACTTGCTGGCGCAATCCGCCTTGCAGGCTGCGCTGTCTGTCCTGCATGCCTCCGCCGCTTCGACGCGGCACTCCTCGCGCGAGCGGCGGCTGAAGACGATGCCCTCGCCGTAGCTGCACATCAGGCGATTGATGCTGCGCTCCGAGCCGCGACCGCCGGTCATTTCCCTGTTAGCGGTGATGCCGGTCGGCTTCAGCGCCTTGACCTGCGCCTCCGTCAGATCGCACGAGACATAGCCCTGGAACTCCCCGTCGCGACTCTCCCACAGGACGACGTTCTTCATCTTCCGGTAGGCCTGATAGTCGGTGCACACCTCCGTGCCTTTCCCATAGAGGCGGGCGTTGTCGCTGCAGTAACCGTTGAAGGTGAACAGCAGCTCCTCTTCCGTAGGACAGGCGCCGGCGCGCGTCGCCGCCTTCATGTCCGGGCACGCGATGGTCGTCGCGAGGGCGCCGGTCGAGAGCGTCAGCAGGGTCAGGGCGAGGATGCGTGCTTTCATGCGGTGAGTCTCCATGTTGCGGGCGATGCGCACATTCTAGCGTTGATCAGCGCGCCGGCAGAAACAGCTCGGGATCGACCGAGGCGCCGCCGAGCATCACGACCCAGTGCAGATGGGGGCCGGTGATACGACCACTGACACCGCTGGCCCCGAAAACCTCGCCTCGTGCCAGCGACTGCCCTTCGGCAACGTCGGCACGCGAGAGGTGGGCATAAAGCGTCAGTACGCCGCGGCCATGGTCGATGACCACCGTCTTGCCGGCGAAGTACAGGTCGGCCACGGCCAGCACGGTCCCCGCAGCGGGCGCGCGAAGCGGGGCCCCGACACCGACTGCCACATCCAGCCCGCCATGCGGGGAGCGCGGCTCGCCATTGAGGACCCGCTTCACGCCGAAGCGCGCCGAGCGGCGCCCTGCAGCCGGCAGATCGAAGCGCGTGTCGGGCTCGCGGCCGGTTGAATAGTGGCGCTTCCATTCACTGATGCGCTGCTGCTCCGCCGCGATGCGCGCTTCCAGTTCGGGCGGCGGCGTCACCATGCGGTCGTCGGTGATGCGCAGGTTCTGCGTCGGATAATGTTTATCCCTGACGGTGAGCGGCAGCGAGCGCTCCCCCGCCGCCGAGCTGATCCTGAGCGTATGCGTTTCAGCACTGGCATCGAGCGGCAAACCGACCAACGCCACCCACTTGCCCCTGTGCCGAATCACCGGTTGCGGCAGATCGTTGAAGGATGCTTCCGGGCGTGCATCGCCGGCCGTGCCCAGTTCGACGACCGCAACACCGCCAGGCACCGGCGAGTGACGGGGCATCGCCCAGGAAGCGGCAGGCGTGGCGAGGAGCAACAGGGCAGTGAAAAGCCAGTGGGTCATGATGATTCGTATGCTTCCGGTTGGGCATCCGAATCGCAGCCTCGGCCGGCGGCGATCCAGCGTGCAAAAAGGCGTACAACGCCGCCCTCGGCGCGGGCTGGAAAGCGTGGCAGATACGCCGAAGGACTGCTCAGCAGCCCGCAGCGATAGTGTTTCCCATGCCATTCCATTGCCGGGCACGGGCCGTGTCGACGCCGGAAAAGCAGCATGCCGGCAGGGCAGAGTTCCGCTGCACAGCAGACGCCGCAACCATTGCAGGGGGCGCCCACGGCCGGCTTCGGCGGTGCATTGCGATGGATGTGAATGATCTGGCTACGCATGACGGCCCCAATTGTCGCCGCTGTGGGCGAATTCCGGCAACGGCGCGCGGCACCACCAGATGGTAAGTGCTGTCGTCGCGGTAAAGGACGCTATCGGGACAACCGGATCGGCCGTCAGCATGTTCAGCATCCGGCTGGGAAATAGCCCGAGCAGGCAGCTGTCGTTCCCCGGCAACTGTAGTGAGAGCGCAGTCAGAAAGGCGCCGCAGGCGCCGAACGACAGCCGGCGTTCCCATGTGTTCAGCCATGGCCGCAATGCGCCCGCGGCCAGACCGGTCAGCGCTGCCGGCATAAGGCACGTGAGATAGGCGATGACGACGCTGCCCAGCACGAGCAGGATGCCGTCGCCGATTGAACGTGCGCCGCCCATGACCAGCGTGATCATGGCCCCCAACATCAGGCCGCCGAGCAGCGGCCCGAGCACCGCGAAGAATGCTGCGCCTCGTCCCATCTGCTTCAGGGCGACGATCCCACCCCATCGGCGCGGCGCCTCCAGGCTTGCCAGCCGGATGGCAGCCAGCAGCAACGGTAAGGCGGACAGCACGGCAACCTGCTCCCACGATTCCAGCATCATCGTTCAGCTCCTTTCTGCGTGGCGTGCCATCGGCCACTCCGCTGTTACGGAAATGCGACGCCGGCTCTCCTTCAGTTCGTCGCGATTCAGGTGTCCCGCAGCATAGGCCGCTGCAGCACACTTGATCGCCGGGTAGAACTGGTCTGCGTCATACGAAATCAGCACCAGATCGACGCCGGCCGCCAGCGCTTCGGTCGCGCTGCGACAGACACCGCGACGAAAGACGGCCCCCATGTTCAGGTCGTCGGTGATGAGCAGCCCGTCGAAGTGCCATTGTTGTCGCAGCAGTTCCTGAACGACCGGCCGCGACAGCGAGGCTGGCCGTGACGCATCGATGGCGGCCAGCGTGACGTGTGCCAGCATGATAGCCGCGCCGCTTGCCCCCGCTTCTCGGAATGGCTTCCAGTCGCTGGCGGCAAGGGTGTCCATATGAGTGTCCAGCGTAGCGGCGAAATGGTGCGTGTCGGCACGCGTGCGGGCGAGCCCCGGGAAATGCTTGAAGGTTGCCGTGACTCCTTCTTCGCGCAAGCCGCGGCTGTAACCGGCGGCGACGCGCGTAACCCGCTCGGGCGCTTCCGAGATGGCGCGTCGGTGCAGCAGCGTATGCGTATCAAGCAGCGCCCGTCGATGATTCGGGCGCAGATCGGCGACTGGTCCGAGGTTTAGGTTGACCCCGAGTGCGGCAAGGCCGCTGCCTTGCGTCGTGCCGTAGGCGAAGGCGCGTTCGTCGAGGTCTTCGGCGCTGTCGGCGAGCGAGGCCAGCGGTGGTAGTGGTTCCAGTGGCGGCGACAGGTGCGCGACCTCGCCGCCTTCCTGATCTGCGGCAACGATCAGGGGGGGCAAGCCTGCCTTTTCGCGCAGCGTCTGCAGCGCCAGCACTTCGGCGCGGATGCGCTGAGCCGAACGCGTACGTGCAAAATCCCGGCTGAGATAAATGCCGCCGATGAGCCCGCGACTGGCGAGCGCAGCGGTCTCTTCGAAGCTGCGATAACCGACGACGAAATGCCTACCGACGGCGCGCAGCGCCTCACTGCCGCCAAGTACGGTTTGCCGCTGGCGCCGGAATGCCTCGTCGTGACCGATGCCGAGCAGCATTGCAACGAGTGCGGCGGCGACGCTCGATTGCCGCCAGACGCTGCGGTCGGTGCCGGTGCGCATCAACCGGGTTGCGGCGATCAGCACGCCGAGTGCCAGCATCACCAGCAGCGGGGCTTCGATTCTGCGTAGCGCATAAAGGTAGGGCTGGCGTGGGTTGGCGGCCCATAAAACAAGCACCAGCGAGCCGGAGAGGATGAATGCGGTACGCAGCGATGGCAGTCTCATGTCACTGCTCCGTTGCGGCTACGGATGCCGGCGTGCCAAGGCGATACCAGTCGAAGCGCCGGGTCGACATCATCACTGCGCCAAGTGCGACGAAGAGAATCAGAGCCCCCATCAACAATGCATTGTCTTCGGAAACCAGCACGCCATAGAGCACGCCATAGAGCGTGGCGATGCCTGCACCGAACAGGGTGCCGCGCCAGTGGCTGCCCAGTGCGCCCGATAGATAGCCGCCGATCAGCAGCACGCAGGCGGCGGCAGAAACGCCATAGGCCGCGAGAAAGGCAATGTGTTCGGAGAGGGCGATCAGCAGCAGGAAGAAGATCGCCAACGCGAGACCGACCAGCAGGTACTGCATCGGGTGGATCGGTAGCCGGCGCAGGATTTCGGTGAGGAAGAATGCGGCGAATGTCAGCACGACGAACAGCACGCCATATTTCACCGCGCGCTCGGCCTTGAGATAGACGTTGACCGGTGTGACGAAGCTGATGTCCAGGGTTTCGCCATTGCCGGGGTTGACGCCCGCTGCCAGCGCCTGATCGAGGTTTCGTGCCAGATGCGACACTTGCCACTGCGCTTCGAAACCGTCTGCGGAGACCTTTCGGGTGCCAGGCAGGAAGCGCCCCTGAAAGCTCGGGTGTGGCCAGTTCGAGTTCAATGCAACGGTGGTGGTGTTGCCCGTGGGAGCGATGGCCAGCCGTTCCGAGCCGGTCAGCGTCAGCGGCAGCGAGAAATCGAAATGATGTTCACGGCTGGTGTCGAGTGTGCCCAGTGCGATCTGTACGCCGTTGCCGGGGATTATCTGGTTGGTGCCGGGAACGAAGTGGTGCTTGCGGCCATTGATGACCACTTCCGGGTCGTTGCCGATGCCGCGGGCGTCGGCAACACCGAGTACGAGGTAGGCGCGAACATCGCTCAGATGATGGTCGCCGTTCAGGCCAAGCTGCGCCGGGACGTCGATGCCGCCGGTCAGCTTGGCATCCAGGTGGAACAGGCGCGCCTGGTAGAGGCCGCGGCTCCGGATTTCTGTCGTAATGCCGCCATCGATGGCCAGTGTTTGTGCCGGAAAAACGAGGCTTCGCTCGACCCATTCGAATTCTTCCCCCTGCTTTTCCGAGCGTTTGCGTGCCACGCGTTCGCGGTAATGGATGCCGAGGACGGGCCCGACCAGCGTCTGTGCGCCAGCAGCCGATCCGGCGATGTTCTGGATGACCTGCGATTGCCGTGCACTGCGAGCGGTGATCTGCGATTCGATCATCGAAAGCGGCAGCAGGAGCATCACGGATAGCAGCGCGATGATGCCGAGTTTGACGTAGAGCTTGTCCTTCATGTGCTTCCCCTTTGGTGACGTTGATGACGTCAGCGTAGAGGGGCCGCACGAAGTGCGTGTGAAGCGAATGTGAAGTCGTGTCAGCCGTGCCGCGGCAGGCGCAGTCCGGCGAGGGCGCCGCCCGGAACGTTGTCGAAGAACGCTTCGCCGCCGTGAATCTTGGCCACCTCGCGGACGAAAGGCAGGCCCAGGCCGGTGCTCTTCTTGCCGCTGTCCGGACGCGGCAGGGAATAGAAACGCTCGAAGATGTGCGGCAGGGCGTAGTCGGGCGCGCCGGGCCCGTGGTCGTACACGGCTAGCGTGGTGGTGTCGCTGGCGGAGAGCGATATCGTCACCGTTCCATCGTTGGGTGAGAAGGCGATGGCGTTGTCGACCAGATTGGCGAGCGCTTGGCGCAGCAGGAAACGGTCGCCGTACCCATCTGCATCGCCTTCGATATCCAGCCGGATGCCCCGGCGTGCTGCCTGCGTCATCCGGCTGTCGGCAACCTCTCGCGCCAGTTCGCCGAAGTGGATCGCCGTTTCCGTTTCTGGCGCCTGCAGTTGTTCGATACGGGCGAGCGCCAGGATGCGCTCGATCGTCTGTTCCAGGCGTTCGGCCTGATCGCCGATGTGGCCGGCGAAGCGGCGGGAGTCCTCCCCCAGCGGCTGCTCGCTGAGCAGCTCTGACGAGGCGCGGATGGCTGTCAGCGGACTCTTCATTTCGTGTGCCAGGTTCTGCACGTAGTTCTCGACGTACTGCTTGCCGTCGAGGCGCTCCCGCATCACGGTCAGCGCCCGCGCAAGTTCTGATAGCTGACCGCCGCCGACGGTCGGCGCGACAGCCTTGCCGCCCTCGGCGACGGTGCGTGCGTAATTGCGCAAACGGTTGATGGAGAAGGTCAGCCACAGCGTGAAGGCTAGTCCGGTCGCAGCAGACGCGGCCAGCAGCCAGAAACCGGCACGGCGAACGCGGTCGCGGGCCCTGTCGGCGTAGGGCATCAGCGATGCGGCGGGTTTGGCGACCGACAGCACGCCAATGGTCTTGCCGCCCAGCGTGATCGGCGCCGCGACATACATCACCGAACTGTCGGGATCGCCCGGGTCATCGCGCGTGCTTCGTGCGCCGTACTCGCCTCGCAACACGCGTGATACGTCGCGCCACTGGCTGTAGTCGGCCCCGACGACGGCATTCTCCGAGTCGAAGACAACGATGCCCTGGTCATTGGTGGCAATGACGCGGATCTCGACGTTCTCCTTCACAATATCGTAGATCTCGGCGTGCATCTGGCGCTGCAGGGCGTTTTGCAGCGCCCCGGCAAAACGCCCGTTGGCCAACTTGCCGCGAGCCATGTCGTCGGCAGCCAGCTCGGCGAGTACGTTGGCCGTGTCGACCAGCGCGTCCTCGGTCGCCTGGCGCACCCCCGGTTCGACCTCACGGGCAAAGATGTTGACGACGAACCAGGCGGCGAGCCCGACGATCAGGAAATAGCCGATGAAAAGCCGGATGGCGATGTTCATGCGCTGCGTGTCCGGACGCTGTAGCCCTGCCCGCGATGCGTCTCGATGGGATCGTCGTCGCGGACGGCCTTCAGCTTGGCGCGCAGCGTCTTGACGTGCGCATCGACGGTACGATCGAGACTTTCCTCGGCGTCGCTCCAGACCCGCTCCATCAGTTGCGCGCGGCTCAGGATGCGCCCCGGCTTGTCGAGCAGGGCGGCGAGCAGACCGAACTCGTAGCGTGTCAGCGACAGCCAGGTATCGTGGTAGGCGATGCGCGCTCCGTCTTGGTCGATTTGGAATGGCGCAGTGTTGTTGCTGTTGCTTGCGGGCCGCTGCACGCGACGCAGGATCGCGCGTACCCGCGAGGCGACCTCGCGCGGGCTGAACGGCTTCGCCACATAGTCGTCAGCCCCAAGCTCGAGGCCGACGATGCGATCGACCTCGTCCGAGCGTGCCGTCAGGAAGATCACCGGCACTTCCGAGAAGCGTCGTAATTCACGGCAGACGTCAAAACCGCTCATGTCGGGCAGGCCGACGTCGAGCACAATGAGGGCGTGTGTCCTGGACGCGGCTGCCGCCAGCGCATCGCGGCCGAGAGACAGGCATTCTGTCAGGAAGCCATCGCGCTTCAACGCGAACGCCAGCGTGTCGGCAATGGCCGGTTCGTCCTCGACGATGAGGATGCGAGCGGCGGCGCTGTTGGGCGGCGTGTTGGGTGTGATCATCGCGGATGATTTGGCAGATCAGCTAGCGGATGCAGGTTCGGGTTATAGGGAGACGGTAGCATCCATTCACTCACTCCGCACGCAATGCCTCCACCGGATCGAGTTGCGCCGCGCGCCGTGCCGGCAGCACGCCGGCAACGAGTCCGATGGCGATGGCGACGCCCTCGGCAAGCAGCACGAAGCTGAGCGGTGTATGTACAGGCAGCGCCGGCAGCAAGAGGTGGATCAGTTGCGCCAGGCCGATGCCGAGCACGAGCCCCATCAGCCCGCCGAGGGCCGACAGCGCCACCGCTTCACCGAGGAAGAGTCCGAGAATCGTCCGTCGCGGTGCGCCAAGCGCCACCAGCAGGCCGATCTCCCCGGTGCGTTCGGTGACGGCGATGGTCATGATGGTGACGATACCGACGCCGCCGACCAGCAGCGAGATACTGCCCAGCGCTCCGACGGCCATGGTCAGGATGTCGAGGATCTTCGACAGCGTGCGCAGCATGTCTTCCTGCGTCGTGATCGTGAAGTCCTCGCGGCCGTGGCGCGCCGTCAGCGTCTGCTTGATGGCGCTGCTCACCTGCGCGGCGGGCACGCCTTCCGCATACGCGACGTGGATCTCCATCAGCCCGTCGCGATTGAACAACTCGAGTGCGCGTGCGGCGGGGATGTAGGCCGTGTCGTCGAGGTCGATGCCGAGGAATTGGCCCTTCGTTTCGAGCACGCCGATGATGCGGAACTGCATGGCGCCGATCTTCAGCTTGGCGCCAAGCGGATTCTCGTTGCCGAACAGTTCGGTCTTCAGCTTGGCGCCGAGGATGACGAAGGGGCGCGCATTGTCGGAATCGTCCGGCGGCAGGAACTGACCTGTTCGCACCTTGATGCTGAACACCTGGGTCATCGCCGCGCTGACGCCATAGACCGTCGTCCGCCGCAGGCGGCCGTTGGCGCCGACCTCGGTGTTGCCCCATACCGTCGGCGTCACCGCCGTCACGTGTGGCAGCTGCTTGAGGCTGTCGGCATCGGCCAGCGTCAGCGGCCGTACCGAGGTCGGAATGCCGGACGGGTGCGGCCCGGACGTCTTCGTCTTGCCCGGCCCGATGCCGATCACATTGGTGCCGAACTGCGTGAACTCGGCGAGCACGAAACGGTGGATGCCCTCGCCGATCGAGGTGAGCAGGATCACCGCGGCGATGCCGACGGCGATGCCGAGCAGCGTCAGGAACGAGCGCAGCCGGTGCGCCGTGATGGCGCGCAGCGCGAGGTGCAGGGTGTCGGCGGGGCGGATCATCGGGTCATGGCCTAGCGCTTCGACAGTGCCTGCACCGGATCGAGCTGCGCGGCGCGGCGCGCCGGCAGCACGCCGAAGACGATGCCGGTGACGAGCGCTGTGACGAGCCCGGCGAGCACCGCCCAGTCGGGCGGAAAGGCCGGGTAGGTCGGGTAGAGCTGGCGGATCAGCGCGGCCCCGGCCTGCCCGAGCAGGTAGCCGAGCACGGCGCCGGCGAGCGAGAGCATCGCTGCTTCCGTGAGGAAACTGTTGCGGATCGTCGCCGCATCGGCGCCGAGTGCCTTGAGCAATCCGATCTCCGACGTGCGCTGCGTCACCGAGACGAGCATCACGTTCATCACCAGGATGCCAGCCACCGCCAGGCTGATCGCCGCGATGCCGGCCACTGCCATGGTCAGCGCCCCGAGCAGGCGGTCGAAGGTGGAGAGCACGGCGTCCTGCGTGATCACCGTCACGTCCTCCTCGCCATCGTGGCGTTCCTTCAGGATCGCCGTCACCTGCGCCTTCGCCGGCTCGATCGTCTCGCGGCCGGTGGCCTCGATCAGCACGCGAAAGAGCGTATTGCTGTTGAACATCGCCTGCGCCAGTGACACCGGCACGAAGACGACCTCGTCCGTGTTCATGCCCAGTCCCTGGCCGCTCGACGCCAGTACGCCGACGACGCGGAAACGGCGG
>JAKJEY010000037.1 GCA_022705165.1 Pseudomonadota bacterium | reverse complement strand
ATCTCGCCCGAGAACACGAAGTAGATCGCCTGCCCTTCCTCGCCCTCGTCGAAGATGACCTCTCCCGCAAGGGCACTGCGCTGATGGATCAAGGTCGAAACGACCTTGAGTTCGCGCGGCGACAGGGTCGAAAAGAGCGCAACATCACGTAGCCTGCTCTGCATTCCGGTCGGCGCGGGTGATGCGAAAAGTCCCAGCACGAGTAGCTTCTCCCCAATCAAGTCTGCTCGGTTCTATGCCGGGATTCTATGTCAATCGCCAGCCATTGGTCATCCGGGAAGCGCCTTCGCCGAAAAAGAAAACGGCGGGACTTGCCCGCCGCTCCTCACAAACGCGGTGACATCACCGCTGACGTGATCATTTCGCGGCGATCACGCCACAGGCGACGCGCGCGCCCGAATTTCCGGTCGGCTGCGTCTTGTAGTCATCCGGTGCCGCATGGACGATCAGGCCACGACCGACGATGTTTGCTGCGCCACTTCCGATCGAGAGGCCGGGCAAGGTCGCCGTCAGGCTGGCATTACCCGTTGCATCGGCCGTCAGCTGTGGCATGTCGCCGGCATGGTGATCGGCATGATCGGGATGCCCGTGTGACTTGCCGGACGGATTGAAATGGCCGCCCGCGCTGGTCGCGTCCGGTGCCGAGCAATCGCCCTTCTCGTGAATGTGGAAGCCATGGGCCCCAGGCGTGAGCCCACTGATGCGTGCCACTACGACCACATTGTCACCTTCCTGGCGAAAACTGACCGTGCCGCTGGCCGAGTTGCCCTTGGTCGGGCTCATCACCGCTTCGGCAGAGGGCCCACCTGTGCCACCGCCGGCGCAGGCGGCCAGCAGCGCAACCAGTGGAACTACGGCCAGCTTCGGGAACTTTTTCATCTTTTGATCCTCCTCAGTTTGTTGATCTGCTGTTGGCTATAATCTGGCGAACCATCGCGGCCGCCAGCGCGACCGACTCTCACCTGACACATCGCCGGACAATTGGTTCAATGCGCAATGAATCCCTGATCCCGGAAAGCCTGCCGACAGGCATGGAAAACTTCCGGCCAACGACCACGGCAGAGAGTTCACGCCATGCCGACGGCACGCTGGTAGACAAATACGGGCGCCATGTGACCTACATCCGCCTGTCCATCACAGACCGCTGCGATTTCCGTTGCACCTACTGCATGGCGGAGGAAATGGAATTCCTGCCGCGCGACAGGGTGCTTTCGCTGGAAGAATGCCTGCGCGTCGTGCGCACCTTCGTCGGGCTGGGTGTGACCAAGGTACGCATCACCGGCGGCGAGCCGCTGGTCCGGCGCAACGTGATGTGGCTTCTGGAGCGCATCGCGGCGCTCGACGGCCTCAAGGAACTGGTACTCACGACCAACGGCTCGCAGCTCGACCGCTACGCGACCGACCTGATCAATGCCGGCGTCAAGCGTATCAACGTCAGCCTGGACACGTTGAAACCCGATCGCTTCAAGGCCATCACCCGCATCGGCGACCTCGACAAGGTGCTGCGCGGCATCGATGCTGCGCAGAAGGCAGGGTTCAAGCGTACCAAGCTCAATACCGTGATGATGCGCGGCACCAATGACGACGAATTCGCGGACCTCGTCGCCTATGCCGTCGCCAATGACCTGAACATCTCGTTCATCGAGGAAATGCCGCTCGGCGACGTCGGCCACGGGCGTGGCAACACCTATTTCAGCACGCAGGAGGCGCTTACGCTCCTCGCCAACCGGTTCGAGCTGGTGTCCACGCTGGAGACGACGGGCGGCCCGGCCCGCTACTGGCGCATTCCCGGCACCGACACACGCGTCGGCTTCATCTCGCCGCACAGCCACAATTTCTGCGACACCTGCAACCGCGTGCGCATTACCGCCCAGGGGGAACTCTATCCCTGCCTCGGCCAGAACGATGCGATGAGCCTGATGCCGCTGTTGCGCGCCAACCAGGATGACGGCACGGATGCCGCACTGCGTGCCGCCATCGTCGACTCCATGGGCATCAAGCCAAAGGGCCACGATTTCACCAGCCAGCTCGACGCACCCAAGGTTGTCCGCTTCATGTCGATGACGGGCGGCTGAGACAACGCATGTCCGCAACACTCGGCATCATCAGCGTCGGACAGGCCATCCAGCTCGCCGTCGCGCCCGTGTTCCTGCTGGCCGGCGTCGGTGCCCTGCTCGCCGTGCTGATCAACCGCCTGGGGCGGATCATCGACCGCGTTTACCTGCTGGAAAGGGAATTGCCCGCGGACGCCAGTGCGGAACGGCGCGACGCCTACCTGCAGTCGACGCGTACGCTGTCACGCCGCGCACGCCTGATCCACTGGGCCATCACGCTGTGCACGACCTGCGATCTGCTCGTCTGCATCGTCGTCGCCACCCTCTTCGTGAGTACGGAGGTGACCATCAATCTTTCCAGCATGATCGCCGTTCTCTTCATCGCTGCGATGCTGGCCCTGATCGCCGGACTGATCTGCTTTCTCCGGGAAATCGCACTTGCCACGGCGCTGATCGAGAGCCTCGACAAGACCATCCCGCCGACCGCCCCACACTGAACGGCGGCGCAGGTTCAGCCCTTGAGCTGCGCCTCGCGATAGTCGAGCAGTTCCTCGAGGTGATGCAGCACCTCGTCACCGATTTCATTGTTGCGCCAGAGTGCGATCAGCGCCTTGCGCTCGGCATC
Source organism: Pseudomonadota bacterium (assembly GCA_022705165.1). Classification (GTDB taxonomy): domain Bacteria; phylum Pseudomonadota; class Gammaproteobacteria; order Burkholderiales; family Rhodocyclaceae; genus Proximibacter. The sequence continues at coordinate 13,639 of JAKJEY010000037.1, read as the reverse complement.
GATGGCCGCGCGCCGGATGTCCAACGCCAGTGCACCGGCGGTCCGTATCGTCTCGTCAGGATCGGCAACGCCCGAAAATTCGGCTTGCAGGACCTTGATCAGGGCCGGCGAAGCCTTGCCCGAGGTCGCTTCTATCGCCGATGCGGCAGCCTGGCGCATGGCGGATCGCGCCCGCTCGCGCTCCTTTTCGCTCTCCCAGTCGGCACCGACCTTGAGCCTGCGGATGAAGGGCGAAAGCGTCAGGCCCTGACCGATCAGCGTCGTCGCGATGACGAAGAAGGTAAGGAAGACGATCAGGTCGCGGTACGGAAAGGCCATCCCGTTGGGGAGTGTCACCGGCAGCGCCAAGGCGGCAGCGAGCGAGACGATCCCGCGCATGCCGCACCAGCTGACCACGAACAATTCACGCTTGCGGGGACGCGGCTCTCTTTCGCGCAATGAGCGATTCAGGAGACGGGGCAGCCAGGCGGCCGGATACACCCAGACGAAGCGTACCGCGATCGCGACGAGGCTGACGAGGCTGCCCCACAGGACCAGTTCACCGATCGAATACTGGGTCAGGTTGGCGATCACATGCGAGACGTGGATGCCGATCAGCATGAAGATCAGGCTGTTGAGCACGAAGACGAAGATGTTCCAGACCGATCGCGCAAGGATGCGCATCTCGGCGGAGACGATCTCCGGCGCGTGGCGCCCGCGCAGCAGGCCGGCCGCCACCACCGCCAGCACGCCGGAGACGTGCAGCGACTCGGCGACGATGTAGGCGACGTACGGAATGGAGAGCGACATCAGTACCTCGATGAACGGATCGCCAAGGCGCTTGTGGATGGCGATGAAGACGAAGGCGAGGATGATGCCGACGGCGAGCCCGCCGAGTACCAGGCCGGCGAACTGCGCGCTGGCATCCGCCAGCGAGAAGGTGCCGGTGAGCACCGCTGCAACCGCAAACTTGTAGAGCACGAGACCGGAGGCATCATTGACCAGACTCTCGCCTTCGAGGACGGTGACGATGCGGCGCGGAATGTTGAGGCGTGAGAGGATGCTGGTCGCGGCGACGGCGTCGGGCGGCGACACGATGGCGCCGAGCACGAAGGCCGCCGCCCAGGGCATTTCGGGGACAACCAGCTTCACTGCGACACCGACCGCAAGCGTCGTGAACGCAACGAGGCCGATCGCCAGCAGGCCGATGTCACGCAGGTTGGCCTTGAAATCCTTCCACGAAGTGAGCAGCGCCGCCTGGTAGAGGATGGGGGGCAGCACGACCACCAGCACGAGCTGTGGATCGAACGGAAAATCGGGCAGGTTCGGGATGAAGCTTAGCGCTCCGCCACCGACGACGAGCGCAATCGGGTACGGAAAACCGAAGTGCCGTGCCACCCAGCCAAGGACGACGGCGCAAAGCATCAGCATGAGGACGAGTTCGAGGAGCAGCATCGTTGTCAGCGCGCCGACCAGGTCGTCGCAGCATTCATGGTAAAGGTGGAATTATCGCCGGAAGCGGCATGGTCATGCACGCTTCATACACTGCCGAAGACTCAGAAATAGACGCGGCACAGGCCGCCGCTCACGGGCGCCGGGCCGGCGATTACACCAACGAGGTAGAGGAAAAGACAAAGGGCAGCCACCCAGGCTGCCCTTTTTATGAAAACCCGATGTCGCAGCAGGAACGCGGCGAGATCGGGAAGTGCGATCAATTTACGCGCCTTCGCGGGCGGCGCGCTTGCGCTCGTTTTCGGTCAGGAAACGCTTGCGCAGGCGGATCGACTTCGGCGTCAGTTCGACCAGTTCATCTTCCTCGATGAACTCAACGGCGGATTCAAGGCTGAGCTGGACCGGCGGCACCAGGCGCACCGCTTCGTCGGTGCCGGAGGCGCGCACGTTGGTCAGCTGCTTGCCCTTGATCGGGTTCACGACCAGGTCGTTTTCACGGCTGTGGATGCCGATGATCATGCCTTCGTACAGCTTCTCGCCCGGATTCACGAACATGCGGCCGCGATCCTGCAGCTTCCAAAGTGCGTAGGCAACGGCTTCACCGTTGTCCTGCGAGATCAGCACGCCGTTACGGCGCTCGGCGACGGCACCTTCCTTGACCGGGGCATATTCGTCGAAAACGTGGCTCATCAGGCCGTTACCGCGCGTCAGGTTCATGAATTCGCCCTGGAAGCCGATCAGGCCGCGAGCCGGGATACGGTATTCGATACGGACGCGCCCACGGCCATCCGGCACCATGTCCAGCAGCTCGCCCTTGCGCTGGCCGAGGCTTTCCATGACGCCGCCCTGGGTATCTTCCTCGACGTCGACGGTCAGCTGTTCGTACGGCTCGCACTCGACGCCGTCGATGATCTTCTTGACCACGCGTGGCCGGCCGACGGCCAGCTCGAAGCCTTCGCGGCGCATGTTCTCGAGCAGGATGCCGAGGTGCAGTTCGCCACGGCCGGCAACGTCGAACACGTCGCCGTTCGGAGTGTCATGCACGCGCAGCGCCATGTTGGTCAGCAGTTCCTTGTGCAGGCGATCGCGGATCTGGCGACTGGTGACGAACTTGCCTTCGGTGCCGGCGAGCGGGCTGGTGTTGACCATGAACTGCATGGACAGCGTCGGCTCGTCGATCTTCAGCAGCGGCAGGGTTTCAGGATGTTCCGGATCGGTCACGGTACAGCCCAGCACCAGATCCTCGATACCGGTGATCTGCACGATGTCGCCGGCAAGACCTTCGTCGAGCTCGACCTTGTTCAGGCCCTTGTAGCCGAACACCTGGCCGATCTTCGCCTTGATCGGCGTACGCTCGTGCTCGGCGGCCTCTTCTTCGGTGCCAAACATCACCAGCACGTTCTGGCCGGTCTTGACCCGTCCGCGATTGATCTTGCCGACGCCGATGCGGCCAACGTAGGACGAATAGTCGAGCGCGGAAATCTGCAGCTGCAGCGGCGCGTCGATATCGGCATCCGGCGCCGGCACATGGCGCAGGATGGTGTCGAACAGAGGCTTCATGTTTTCGCGCGGGTGATCCAGTTCCATCGCCGACCAGCCGTTGAGGCCGGACGCGTAGACGATCGGGAAGTCGAGCTGCTCGTCGGTGGCGCCCAGCTTGTCGAACAGGTCGAAGGTCAGGTTGACCGCCTGGTCCGGATCGGCACCGTCGCGGTCGACCTTGTTGACCAGCACGATCGGGCGCAGGCCCAGCGCCAGCGCCTTCTTGGTCACGAAACGGGTTTGCGGCATCGGGCCTTCGGCGGCATCGACCAGCAGCACCACGCCATCGACCATGCCCAGCACACGCTCGACCTCGCCGCCGAAGTCGGCGTGGCCCGGGGTGTCGACGATGTTGATGTGCACGCCGTCGTATTCGACCGCGGTGTTCTTGGAGAGGATCGTGATGCCGCGCTCTTTCTCCAGGTCGTTCGAGTCCATGACGCACTCGACCAGTTGCTGGTGAGCGGCAAAGGTGCCGGACTGACGCAGCAGTTGATCCACAAGCGTGGTCTTGCCGTGGTCGACGTGGGCGATGATGGCGATGTTGCGGATCGGGCGAACGGACATGGAGAAAACCTAAGCCTTTGAAAAAGGCCGCAATTCTACCACAGCCAAGCTCATCATGCTGCACTGCGATAACGAAATTCCGGAAAAATCAGGCGGGCGAAAAACCAAGCTCGGCCAACCACGAGAGCGCACTGGTTCGGGAATCAACGAACCGGACTCTGAACGGCGCCTCGCCCAGCGCCAGCCGGAAGACATCCTGATAGACGCTGCGACCTGCGTCGTCGAGGAAATGGTAGGCCACCGCGGCCAGACCGGCACTGGCAAGCAGCGCGTTGCTCCTGCGCCAGTGCGGTACCACCTCCGGCGTCATCAGCGCCTCGCCGGAGACGGCAACATAGCCGCCAAAAGGGTGCAATTGCGCACCAACCGGCGGATGCGCGGCCTTCGCGTAGGCCGCGAAGGTTTCCAGATTCCACGGCCCCTGCGCATCGAGGACGAACACGCTGCCGCTCCGCTCGAGCGAAAAGCTGCCATGTCCCGCAAAGCGCAGTCCGTCGGGCATCTACCCCTCCCGGTTCCTCATGAAGTCGGCGGTGTTGAAAAAGGATTTCATCAGATGATCGCGCAGGCCGGCGTCGATGCCGCTATCTTCCATCGCCAGCGCCATGCAGGCAACCCACTGGTCGCGCTCCGAGGTACCGATGGCGAATGGCATGTGGCGGCCGCGCAGGCGCGGATGGCCGAACTTCTCGACGAACAGGTCGGGGCCGCCCAGCCAGCCGGATAGGAACATGAACAGCTTGTCGCGCGACCCCTGAAGATCCTCGGGATGCATGGCGCGGATGCCGGCAAACTGCGGCACGCTGGCCATCAGTTCGTAGAAGCGGTCGGTCAGGCGGGCGACGCCAGCCTCGCCGCCGAGCATTTCGTATGGTGTCTTTTCGCTCATGGTGAGGAATCCAGATTCAGGAACCGCGCCGCGGTGCGGGTTTGCGGCCGGGTTTCTGTGTCGTCCGCTCGACCGCCTTCGTGCGCGGGTTCGCCCCGGCTTTCGCAGTGGCCGGTTTGTGCGCTGCTTTCGCCCCCGACGCCGATGATGATTTGACGATCTTCGCCGGCTTCGGCACTGCCGGCCAGCCCTCCCCGCGCTGCTGCGCAGCCCGCTGCTGGACAGTCCGCTTCTCGTTGGCACGGCGGACCTGGCAACTGCCGCCGGTGCCCGCCGGCTGCCAGGCCGGCACCAGCTGCTTCTTGCCGTTGCCGATCAGGTCGGCACGGCCCATCGCACGCAGCGCGTCACGCAGCAGCGGCCAGTTCTCGGGGGCGTGGTAACGCAGGAAGGCCTTGTGCAGCTTGCGCATGCGGCCGTTCCGTACAGTCTCGACCTCTTCACCGCTGCGTTCCACGCGCTTGAGCGGGCTCTTTTTCGTGTGGTACATCGCCGTCGCCAGTGCCATCGGCGTCGGCAGGAAGGTCTGCACCTGGTCGAGGCGGAAGTTGTTCCGCTTCAGCCATAGCGCGAGGTTCATCATGTCCTCGTCAGAGGTGCCGGGATGCGCGGCGATGAAGTACGGGATCAGGTACTGTTCCTTGCCTGCTTCGCGCGACGCCTTCTCGAACATCGCCTTGAACTTGTCGTAGGCGCCGATCCCCGGCTTCATCATGTGCCGGAGCACGTTTTCCTCGGTGTGTTCGGGGGCGATCTTGAGGTAGCCGCCAACGTGGTGCGAAACCAGTTCCTTCACGTATTCCGGTGAACGGACGGCGAGGTCGTAACGCAGGCCCGAGCCGATCAGGATGCGCTTGACGCCGGGCAATGCGCGCGCCTTGCGGTAGAGCGAAATCAGCGGCGCATGATCGGTGTTCATGTAGGAGCAGATGTCCGGGAAGACGCAGGACAGCCGCCGGCACGAGGCCTCGACCTTCGGATCCTTGCAGGCCATCCGGTACATGTTCGCGGTCGGCCCGCCCAGGTCGGAGATGGTGCCGGTGAAACCCGGCGTCTTGTCCCGGATTTCCTCGATCTCGTGCAGGATCGACTCCTCCGAGCGGCTCTGGATGATGCGCCCCTCGTGCTCGGTGATCGAGCAGAAGGTACAGCCGCCGAAGCAGCCGCGCATGATGTTGATCGAGAAGCGGATCATCTCGTAGGCCGGAATCTTCGCGTCGCCGTAGCTCGGGTGCGGCTTTCTCTGATACGGCGCGCCATAGACGGCATCCATCTCGGGGGTCGTCAGCGGGATCGGCGGCGGATTCAGCCAGACATCGCGCTGCGACACGCCCTCCCCGTGCGACTGCACCATCGCCCGCGCGTTGCCGGGGTTCGATTCGAGGTGGAAGGTGCGCGAGGCGTGGGCGTAGAGGACCGGATCGTCCTTGACCTGCTCGTAGGACGGCAGGCGGATGACGGTCTTCGCGCGGTCGGCACGGCGCGCGGCAAGGCGCTCCCGGGTCATCTCGGCGCGGCCGACGATACGGATGCCCTTCACTTCCGCCCCACCCTCCCGGGTGGCGCAGGACGACGCCGATTTCTCCTCTTCCATCGCGTAGGGATCGGCATGCTTCACCAGCGGGCCCGGGGTGTCGAGCTCGGTCGAATCGGTTACCTGCCAGTCCTCACCCGGCAACCAGCCTGCCGGCACCATGAAGGCCGTGCCGCGCAGGTCGCGGATATCCCGGATGCTCTCGCCGGCTGCCAGGCGGTGGGCAAGCGCCACAATGGCGCGCTCCGCATTGCCGAAGATCAGCAGGTCGGCCTTCGAGTCCGGCAACACCGAACGACGCACCTTGTCCGACCAGTAATCATAATGGGCGATACGCCGCAGGCTGGCCTCGATCGAGCCGATCACCACATTGGCGTCAGGATAGGCCTCGCGGCAACGCTGCGAGTAGGCGACGACCGCGCGATCCGGGCGCTTGCCGGCCTCGGCATTCGGCGTGTAGGCGTCCTCCGAGCGGATCTTGCGATCCGAGGTGTAGCGGTTGACCATCGAATCCATGTTGCCGGCGGTGACGCCGTAGAACAGGTTCGGCTTGCCCAGCTTCCTGAAATCGGCTGCCGAATGCCAGTCCGGCTGGCTGATGATGCCGACGCGGAAGCCCTGCATCTCCAGCAGGCGGCCGACCAGCGCCATGCCGAAGCTGGGATGGTCGATGTAGGCATCGCCGGTGACCAGGATGATGTCGCAGGAATCCCAGCCCAGTTCGTCCATCTCGGCGCGCGACATCGGCAGGAACGGCGCCGTGCCGAAGCGCTTCGCCCAGTACTTGCGATAGGAAAACAGGCTGGGTGCAGCCCCGGAGGCGGTCATGACGGCAGACATGGGGAACTTCTAGCGATGAGGGGAGTGTATCGACAGGCTTTCGGGGAATAGATTCCCGAAAGCCCGAAAGAAATCAGTAACGGTACGGCGTGCGCCTCAGTTTGCGGCGCGTTCCAGCCGATACCCATGGCCGTAGACCGTGCTCAGCAGCCAGCCGGAGGCAGGTTCGAGGTGCAGCTTGCGGCGCAGGCGGCTGACATGGGTATCGACCGTCCGCGAATCGGCATTCGCCTCACCGGAGACTTCCCAGACCTTCTCCAGCAGCGACTGCCGGTTGAACAGCGTACCGAGATTGCGCAGCAGCAGTTCGGCCAGGTCGAATTCCTTGTTGGTCAGCGCAACCGGGGTGCCGTCCACCGTCACCGATCTCGCGGCGGGATCGAGCACGACGTTGCCGACCTGCAGTTTTGCGGTGGCGCCCGAGGCCGCCTCGGCTGCCATCGAACGACGCCGGATCAGCGCCTCGATGCGGGCGCCGAGCTCGACGTAGCGGATCGGCTTGCAGACGTAGTCGTCCGCGCCCAGGCGAAGCATCGCGGCAACATCGCCCTCCGCCACGCGCGCCGTGACGAAGATGATCGGCAACGACCAGCCGAAGCGCTCGCGCACCCACGCGAGCAGTTCGTCACCGGAGCCATCCGGAAGAATCCAGTCCATCAGCAGCAGGTCGAACGGTTTTGCCGACGTCAGCCCTTCGCGGAAGGAATGGGCAGTCGGAAAGATCTCGCCTTCATGGCCAAGTTCTTCGACCATGGCCTTGAGCAAAAGGGCCTGGCTACGGGAGTCTTCAAGGATCGCGAATCGCATGGGCGGATTATTGCACGTGTGTGATTGGTAAAAATTCGATCTAAATCAAAATCATGCACGCTGTTCGCAAGCATTGACCACGCAATTGCGCCCCTTGCGCTTGGCCTCGAGCAGGGCATTGTCAGCCGCTGTCGTCAGTGACTCGGCCGTCGAAAAATGATCGAGACAGGCCACGCCGGCGCTGAAGCTGGCATGCAGGACGCCGCTGCCATGCGCGTGGGGCAAGGCAGCGAAGTCGGCGCGGATGCGGTCGATCACGGAAATCGCCTTGTCGGGCGAGGCATCGGGCAAGGCAAGGATGAACTCCTCGCCGCCATAGCGCCCGATCAGGTCGCTTGCCCGCAGACGGCCCTTGAGCAGCCAGGCGAGGCCACGGATCACCTGATCGCCGACCGGATGCCCCCAGGTGTCGTTGATCGACTTGAAATGGTCGATATCGACCATCGCCAGACAGAGGTTGCAGCCCGCAGGCAGGACCTCGATCATGCCTTTCAGCCGTGCCTTCGATGCGGTGTGGTTGAACAGGCCGGTCAGGCCGTCGGTCCGCGTCGAGCGAATCGTCTCGCGATAACGTTCGATCTTCGTGCGCACGACGGCCGCCAGCACGACCGGATTGATCGGTTTCTGGAGGAACTGGTCGCCGCCGAGGCGCAGGGCCTCGACCTGCATGCCGATATCCGACTCACTCGAGAGATAGACGATCGGCACCGACTGGTAGCCGGCCACCTGGCGCAAGACGCGCGTCGCCTCGACGCCGGTGAAGCGCGGCATGTACATGTCCATCAGGATCAGGTCCGGGCGGAACACCGGCAGCACGTCGAGCAGCTTGCCGGGATCGGCCACGACCTCGCTGTCGATGTTGTGCTCACTGAGGGTGCGCCGGATCATCGCCGCCGCCACCCTGGAGTCTTCGACGACGAGCACCCGGTAGCGCTCCTGCTCGCGGGTCTGGACGAGATCCAGCATGCGCGCCAGAACGGCAGCCCCGACATCCTCACGCGGAATGGTGACGTCGATACCGGCCCGCATCAGCGCCACCACGGGCTCCATCTCGCGTTCGCCGCCGAGATAGAACAGTTGTCCGGCCGGCACCGCCGCCCGGACCGCCGCGACGCGCTCCAGCTGCACGGGCAACACCGGTGCCCCTTCGGGCAGGAAAAGAACGGCCATCGGCGCGTCCTCTGCCGGGAGATCCTGCTTCCAGTCGAGACGAAGGGCGCGAAAACCGAAATGGCGCAACTGGCTGTCGAGATGATCGGCGAGACTGTTGCCGTCGGCAGTCACCAACCAGACTGCGCGCGGACGGACCCACTCGGGATCGCTGCTCACGACACGCCCTTCCTCGGCGCGCCGTTCGCCCACCGGCTGCCGCGCAGAGGCAATGGCACCTGCCAGCGTCTGCACCTGACGATCGAGTGCCAGCTGATCGGTTTCAGCCAGCGGGTGGCTTTCCTGATCGCCGAATCGCGCCAGCGCCGCATTCTCCAGCCCTTGGGCAATGCGCAGCAGACCCGGCAGGCGCAGGCGTCCCAACTGCTCAGAAAGGCTGTTCAGTGCCACGGAGAATTCGACGAACTGCTCGAAGCCGCCGAGTTCGCGATACGCCTGCCAGCGGGCCACAAGGGCCGCCAAGCGCTCGTCGAGCGCGTGCGACGATTGCGGAGAGTGCGATACGTTTGCCGTCATCGGGCGATTGTTGTTTTAGATTACAGACGTCGTATTCTGCCGCATATCCGGATGCATTGCGCACAAAAAACGACGTTCAGACACCACTCCTGAGCACCTGCAGCGGCGAAGTGGCCAACAGGCGTCGCGCCGACAACCAGCCGGCAGCCATGACCAGCAGCGCACCGCCGGCAATTGCAGCGGGGAATGGCCACACACTCGTTGCCACCTCGAACTGGAATGCTTTTTCGGCCAGTACCTTGCCGACCACCGCCGCGCCCAGCGCCGCAATACCGCCCGCCAGGGCGCCGACCATCGCGAATTCCGCCAGCAGGGCCCGTCGCAACTGATCACGTCGCGCGCCCAGCGAGCGCATCACGGCCAGTTCGTAGCGCCGTTCCGCAAACGCCGTTCCGAGCGCTGCATGCAGCACGGCCAGCCCGGCGGCGAGCGTGAACAGGAAGATGAACTGGACTGCCTGCGCCACCTGGTCGAGCACCGACTGCAACTGGCGCACGATGGCCGCGACATCGATCACCGTCAGGTTCGGGAATTCCCGGACCAGCGCATTGACCACCTCGCGCCGGGTATCCGGCAGATGAAAGCTGGTGATGTAGCTGGCCGGATAGTCTTTCAGTACCACCGGCGGCGTCAGCACGAAGAAATTCACGCGCATCGAATCCCAGTCGAGTTTGCGCAGGCTGGTCACCTCGACCAGCACCGGCTCACCGGCGACGGTGAACTTCAGCTTGTCGCCCATCCGGATGCCCAGTGTCTTGGCCAGCCCCTCCTCGACCGAGGCGACCCCTTGCGCCAGCTCTGCCGGCGCAAACCAGTGACCCTGCACGACGCGGTTGCCGTAAGGCAGATCGGCCCGCCACGAGAGATTGAACTCGCGGTCGATCAGGCGCTTCGCGCGATCGTCCTCGTAATCGGCGACACCGACGGCACGCCCGTTCAACTCGGTCATCCGGCCCCGCACCATCGGTACGATCTCGCTCTCTATGCCGGCGCCCGCCAGCCGTTGCCCGACGGCCGCGACCTGCTCCGGCTGGATGTTGATCACGAAACGATTCGGGGCATCCGGCGGAATCGCGCGTCGCCACGCATCGAGCAGGTCCCCGCGCGTTGCCGTGAGCAGCAGCAGGGCCATCAGCCCCAGCGCCAGCGCCACGATCTGCACGACGCTGCCGAGTGCGTGCCGCTCCAGATTGGCGAGGCCGTAGCGCCAGCCGAATCCGGCAGCGGCATGTGCCCCGCCACGCAGCCCCGCCGCCAGCCGGACGGCCAGACGCGCGAGCAGCGCAAATAAGGCGAGCGCTGCGACAAAGCCACCGACCACCCAGCCGCCCAGCACGGCATCGCCGGCGACCCAGAACATCACGCCGGCCAATGCGGCGAGGCCAAGGGCATAGCCGCCGAGCAGCGCGCCGCCCGGCGCCCCCAGTTCGCGGCGCAGGACGCGCAGGGTCGGCACGCGCCGCAACTGCAGCAGCGGCGGCACGGCGAAACCGAAGAGCAGCAGCAAACCTACCGCCATCCCCTGCACTGCCGGCCACAGCGAAGGTGCGGGTAGCGGCGAGGCGAGCAGTTGCGCCAGCCAGGCATGCAGCGCCCAGTGCCCGGCGTAGCCGAGCAGACAGCCAGCCAGCGACGCCAGTCCGCCGAGCAGCAGGAATTGCCAGAGATAGGCCCGCAACAGGAAGCCCTGCGTCGCGCCCAGGCAGCGCATGACGGCACAGGGATCGAGGTGGCGCTGACTGTAGCGACGGGCGGCCAGTGCCACCGCCACGGCCGCCAGCACGACCGTCAGCAGCGCCGACAGCCCGAGGAAGCGTTGTGCCCGCTCAAGCACAGTACGGATCTCGGGGCGCGCATTGCGCGCATCCTCGATCTTCTGCCCCCGCGCCAGGCGTGGCTCCAGCCAGCGCTGGAAGGCGGCCACATCGCCATTGTCGCCGGCAACCAGCACCCGGTAGGCAACGCGGCTGCCGACCTGGATCAGGCGCGTATCGGCCAGATCGTCCTCATGCATCATCAGGCGCGGCGCGACACTGAAGAAGTTTACGCCGCGATCCGGTTCCTGCGTCAGGACGCCAGCCATCTGCAGTCGGGTCTGCCCCACCGTCAGGGTGTCGCCCACCTTCAGCGCCAGCGCCGAGGCCAGCCGCTCATCAGCCCAGATTTCGCCTCGCCCTGGCGTCCGCGTCACCTCGCCATCCGGCGCGTTGAGCGCCGGCGCCGTACGCAGGCGGCCGCGCAGGGGGTAGCCCGGGCTGACGGCCTTGATCTCGGTCAGCTGCGAGGCACCGCCGTGCAACACCATGCTCGGAAACATCGCCGTCGTCGTGACCTGCAGGCCGCGTGTCCGCGCTGCCTCGCTCACGCTCGCCGGCCAGGGCTGGTCGGCCGTCAGCAACAGATCGGCGCCAAGCAACTGATGCGCTTCCCGTTCGAGGGCCATGCGGACCCGGTCGGCGAAGAAACCGACGGCCGTCAGCGCCGCGATGGCGATCACGATCGCCGCCGCCAGCAGGCGCAATTCGCCCGCCCGCGCATCGCGCCTGAGCAGGCGAATTGAAAAACTTAGTTCTCTTAATTCAATCAATTGAGCGCATTTTCTCAACCGCTTCCTCAACTCTGGAAACGGCGATCACCTGCATGCCGGCCACCGCCTGACGGGGGCGGTTCGCCTCGGGAATGATGGCGCGCGTAAACCCCAGCTTGGCGGCCTCGCGCAGGCGCTCCTGCCCGCGCGGCGCCGGCCGCACCTCTCCGGCCAGACCTACTTCACCAAATACTATAAGTTTATCCGGTAATGCCTTGTTTTTAAGCGATGAAATGATTGCCATCAGCACCGCAAGGTCAGCCGCCGGTTCGGTGATGCGAACGCCGCCAACGGCATTGACGAAGACATCCTGATCGAAGCAGACGATGCCCGCATGCCGATGCAGCACGGCCAGCAGCATCGCCAGACGCTGCGCTTCCAGTCCGACGGTCAGCCGCCGCGGATTGCCGTGCGACTGGTCGACCAGCGCCTGTACCTCGACCAGCAGCGGCCGCGTCCCCTCCTGCGTCACCATCACGCAGGAACCGGGTACGGCCTGCCCGTGCTGCGACAGGAACATCGCCGACGGATTGCTGACGCCTTTCAGCCCGCGCTCGGTCATCGCGAAGACGCCCAGCTCATTCACCGCGCCGAAGCGGTTCTTGAAGGCGCGGATCAGGCGGAAGCTGGAATGCGTGTCACCCTCGAAATAGAGCACGGTATCGACGATGTGCTCCAGCACGCGCGGCCCGGCCAGCGCCCCTTCCTTGGTGACGTGGCCGACCAGGATGACGCAGATGCCGGTCGTCTTGGCCAGCCGCGTCAGCTGCGCCGCGCATTCGCGCACCTGCGCCACCGAGCCGGGTGCCGAACTGAGCTGGTCGGACCACAGGGTCTGGATCGAGTCGATCACCGCCACCTGCGGCTTTTCGGCCTGCAGCGCAGCGAGGATCTTCTCCAGGTTGATCTCGGCCAGCAGTTGCAGGCGCTGCGTCTCCAGCGACAGCCGCCGGGCACGCAAGGCCACCTGCTCGCCGGATTCCTCGCCGCTGACGTAGAGCACGCGATGCGCGGCCGACAAGCCAGCCAGGGCCTGCAGCAGCAGCGTGCTCTTCCCGATCCCCGGATCGCCGCCGATCAGCACGACACCGCCGCCCAACAGGCCGCCGCCGAGCGCGCGGTCGAATTCGCCGATGCCGGTCGGGATGCGGTCGGCCTCGCGCGCCTCGATTTCCGACAGCACCTGCAATTTCGCCGCTGGCGCCAGTGACTGGAAGCGTGCTGCCGGCGAGGCCTTCTCGGCCACGGTCTCGACCAGCGTGTTCCAGGCGCTGCAATCGGGGCACTGCCCCTGCCATTTCGGCGCGGTCGCACCGCATTCGGTGCAGGTGTAGATCGTTTTAGCCTTGCTCATCGTGCCAATTCTTTGATTTTCAGACCACTTCCACGGGGACCCGGCGGGCCAGCGCGCAGAACAATTCGTAGCTGATGGTACCGGCGGCGGCAGCCACCTCATCGGCCGCAAGGCCCTCGCCCCACAGCGTCACCGGCGTACCAACACCGGCTTCGCGCAGATCCGTCAGGTCTACGGCCAGCATGTCCATCGATACCCGGCCCAGCGTCCGCGTCCGGCGTCCGCCGACCAGTATCGGGGTTCCCGTCGGCGCATGGCGCGGGTAGCCGTCGGCATAGCCGCAGGCGACGATGCCGATGCGCATCGGCCGCTCGGCGACGAAAGTACCGCCATAGCCGACACGGGCGCCGGGTGCCAGGTTCTGGACGCCGATGAGCGCGCTTTCGAAGGCCATCGCCGGGC
>JAKJEY010000036.1:6971-16897 GCA_022705165.1 Pseudomonadota bacterium | reverse complement strand
TGAAGGGTACCTATGCCGCGCTTGAATTCCTGATTCCGCAGAACAAGGAAGTCGCGGGCGACGGCGCCAACCCGATCAACGTCAAGGGCAAGCATGTCATCGTGATTGGTGGCGGCGATACCGGTTCCGACTGTGTCGGCACCAGCTACCGCCATGGCGCTGCCTCGGTGACCCAGTTCGAACTGATGCCGATGCCGCCGGAGCAGGAAAACAAGGCGCTGACCTGGCCGTACTGGCCGTACAAGCTGCGCACCTCGTCCTCGCACGAAGAGGGTGTCGAGCGCGACTTCGCCGTGGCCACCAAGGAGCTGGTCGGCGACGGCAAGGGCGGCATCAAGGCCCTCAAGGCCGTCCGCGTCGAATGGAAGGACGGCAAGATGTCCGAGGTCGCCGGTTCGGAATTCGAGCTGCCGGCCGACTACGTCTTCCTGGCGATGGGCTTCACCAATCCGGTCGGTGCTCTGCTCGAAGCCTTCGGCGTCGACAAGGATGCGCGTGCCAACGCCAAGGCGACCACCGACGGCGAGGGCTGCTACGCCACCAATGTCGCCAAGGTCTTCGCGGCCGGCGACGTTCGCCGTGGCCAGTCGCTGGTCGTCTGGGCGATCCGCGAGGGCCGTCAGGCTGCCCGCGAGGTCGATGCATTCCTGATGGGCAAATCGGACCTGCCGCGCTGAGCGTCTCGAGATGCAAGAAAGCCCCGCTCCGGCCTGCCCGCAGCGGGGTTTTTCTTTTGTGAGGACGACGCTTGTGGCATAGTGTCGGCTACTCTGGCCGGGAGCAATTTATGAATACGGAATTGCAGAAATCGATGCAGGTGACCGGGATGGTCGGCAGTCTGGATGGCTACATGCTGATGGTTCTCGGCATCATGATCTTTGCCGGCATCCTGGGCGGCGTCGCCAATTATTTCCTGTCCGATCGGCAGGGAGAGCTCTCGTCCCGCGACGGCCTCAAGTACGCCATCCTCGGCATCATCGCTGCGCTGACCGTACCGCTCTTCCTCAACATGCTGTCGAGCAACCTGCTCGAAGCGGCACGTACCCGCCCGGTCGATTTCTTCGTCTTTGCCGGCTTCTGCCTGATCTACGTGGTTGCATCGCGCCGCCTGTTCGAGAATGCCGCCAACAAGCTGCTCTCGCAGATTGACCAGGTCAAGCGCGACGTCAATCACCTCAAGCAACAGAAGCGTGAGGCTTCGGCGCCGGCCATCGTGCGCGAAGAGGCGCCGGTTGTCGCGCAGGAGGCTGTCAAGGCGGAACCACCGAAGGAATCCCTTTCCTACAACGACGTGGAGATCCTGCGGGCGATCGCCGAAGAGAACTACGTTTACGGAAACCTCGTCGGTCTGACCGACAAGACAGGTCTGGGCCGTGACCTGGTCAGCAACCGCCTGACCGTGCTCAAGAATCTCGGCATCATCGAAACACGCATCAGCGACAAGAATGTCCTGCACTGGTATGTGTCGCCCAAGGGCAAGCAGATGCTCGGCGAGATCCTTGCCCAGGGAGAGCGCAAAAGCGCCTGATCCTTTTCGTCACCGCAACTCTCGCGCGGCTGGATCCCGGGCCGCGCTCCAATGCCTCAGACAAACCATTCATGAATCTCAATGTAGTCATTCTCGCTGCCGGCCAGGGCAAGCGCATGCATTCGAATCTGCCCAAGGTGCTGCATCCGGTTGCCGGCAAGGCGCTCGTTCGGCACGTCATCGATACGGCACGAACACTTACGCCGGCTGGGCTGTGCGTCGTCTACGGGCACGGTGGCGAGATCGTGCGTGCCGCGCTGCCCGATGTCGATCTCGCCTGGGCGCTTCAGTCACCGCAGCTCGGCACGGGGCACGCCGTACAGCAGGCGTTGCCGCATCTCGCCGGCGACGGTGTGACGCTGGTGCTCTATGGCGACGTGCCGCTGACGCAGGCAGCGACACTCCGCCGCCTTCTCGGTGCGGCGCAGGATGGCCTGGCGGTGCTGACGGTAACGCTGGCCGATCCGACGGGCTACGGACGCATCGTGCGTGATGCTGCCGGAAAGATCGTACGCATCGTCGAGCCGCCGAGGAAAAGGCGATCCGCGAGATCAATACCGGCATCATGGCCATCCCGACGGCACGCCTCGCGGGCTGGCTGGCCGCCCTGCGCAACAACAACGCGCAGGGCGAGTATTACCTGACCGATCTCATCGCCGCGGCCGTTGCCGACGGTGTGCCGGTCAATTCAGCGCAGCCCGACGGCGAATGGGAAGTGCTGGGCGTGAACAGCAAGGTGCAGCTCGCCGAACTCGAGCGCATCCAGCAGCGCCGTGTCGCAGACCAGCTGCTCGAAGCCGGCGTGCGTCTTGCCGACCCCGCCCGCCTCGACGTACGTGGCGAACTTGCCTGTGGCCGGGATGTGGCGATCGACGTCAACTGCGTTTTCGAAGGCCGTGTCGAACTGGCGGATGCGGTCGAGATCGGACCGAACTGCGTGCTGAAAAACGTGACGGTTGCGGCCGGCGCGCGCATTGCAGCCTTCTGCCATCTGGAAAACGCTGTCGTCGGCCCCGATTGCATCATCGGCCCGTACGCCCGCCTGCGCCCCGGCGCAGAACTCGGGGCGGAGGTGCATATCGGCAACTTCGTCGAGGTGAAGAACACAAAAATCGCCGCCGGGTCGAAGGCCAACCATCTTGCCTACATCGGCGACGCGCGTATCGGCGAACGCGTCAACGTTGGTGCCGGCACCATTACCTGCAATTACGACGGCGTGAACAAGCACCTGACAGTGATCGAGGACGATGCCTTCATCGGCTCCGATACCCAGCTCGTTGCGCCCGTCACCGTCGGTCGCGGGGCCACGCTCGGCGCCGGCACCACGCTGACCAAGGACGCCCCTGCGGACACGCTGACCGTTTCGCGCGCCAGGCAAGTGAGCCTGCCCTCCTGGCAGCGCCCCGTAAAAATTCCGAAGAAGTGAGTTGATCCATGTGTGGCATCGTTGCCGCGGTCGCTGACCGCAATATCGTTCCCGTTCTCCTTGAAGGCCTGCGCAAGCTCGAATACCGTGGCTACGACTCCGCCGGGCTTGCCGTGCTCAATGGCGGATTGCATCGCCTGCGTGCCGTCGGTCGCGTTGCCGAACTCGCCGCCCAGGCGGATGCCGCATCAGCCTCCGGCGGCACTGGCATTGCCCACACCCGCTGGGCCACACACGGCGTTCCCTCGGAGCGTAATGCCCACCCGCACATCTCCGGCGGCCTCGCCGTCGTGCATAACGGCATCATTGAAAACCATGAAGCCCTGCGCGATGCATTGAAGGCCGAAGGCTATGTCTTCACTTCCGATACCGACACCGAAGTCGTCGCGCACCTCGTCGAAAGGAAGCTGAAGACCATTCCCGATCTCTTCGATGCCGTCCGCGCGGCGCTTTCCGAACTGCAGGGCGCCTACGCGCTGGCCGTCATGCGCGAAAACGACCCCAGCCGCATCATCGTCGCACGTGAAGGCTCGCCGCTGCTGCTCGGTCTCGCCGATGACGGCACCTATGCCGCCTCGGATGCGTCCGCCCTGCTGCAGGTTACCCGCCGCATGGTCTATCTCGACAACGGCGACTGCGCCGAGATCACCCGTGCCGGCCATCGCATTGCCCGTGTCGATGGCACTCCCGTCGAGCGTGCGGTGATCGAATCCCAGCTCTCGGCCGACGCCGTCGAGCTGGGTACCTACGATCACTACATGCAGAAGGAAATCTTCGAGCAGCCCGATGCGCTGGCCAACACCCTCGAAATGGCCGGTGCTGCCAAGAGCCTGCAGCCCGGCCTCTTCGGTGCCGAAGCCGAGAGCATTCTCGGCGGCGCGAAGCAGGTACTCATCCTCGCCTGCGGCACCAGTTGGCACGCCGGCCTCGTCGCACGCTACTGGCTCGAATCGATTGCCGCGATTCCCTGCTCGGTCGAGATCGCCAGCGAATACCGCTACCGGGATTCGGTCCGGCGAGACCGCCGATACCCTGGCCGCCCTGCAGCACGCCAAGCGCCTCGGCATGGGGCGTACGCTGGCCATCTGCAACGTTCCCGAGTCCTCGCTCGTCCGGGAAACCGCGCTGCGCTTCATTACCCGCGCCGGCCCCGAGATCGGGGTGGCCTCGACCAAGGCCTTCACTACCCAGCTGGCTGCGCTCTACCTGCTGACCCTGGTGCTGGCCAAGCTGCGGAACCGTCTCGACGCCGCAACGGAAACGAAGGAAATGAAGGCGCTCCGTCATGTGCCCGCGGCCGTGCAGAAGGTGCTCGCCCTCGAGCCCGAGATCAAGGCCTGGGCCCAGTGCTTTGCCGACAAGCAGCATACCCTGTTCCTCGGGCGCGGCCGGCATTACCCGATTGCGCTCGAAGGTGCGCTGAAGCTCAAGGAAATTTCCTACATCCATGCCGAGGCCTACCCCGCCGGCGAACTCAAGCACGGGCCACTGGCACTGGTCGACAAGGAAATGCCGGTCATTGCAGTCGCCCCGAACGATGCCCTGCTGGAGAAACTGAAGTCGAACCTGCAGGAAGTCCGTGCACGCGGTGGCGAACTGTTCGTGTTCGCCGATGCCGATTCTGAAATTGCCGCTTCTGAAGGCGTGCATGTCCTTCGCCTGCCGGAACACTACGGCGCACTTTCGGCGTTGCTGCATGTCGTGCCGCTGCAGCTGCTGTCCTACCACGTGGCGCTGGTCAAGGGGACCGATGTGGACAAGCCGCGCAATCTCGCGAAGAGCGTGACGGTCGAGTAGTGCGGGGAAAGTGTCAGATATTTCCTTGACCGTCGCCAGGCTTTGATCAAAACTGCCCGCACGGTTGGCAAACGACGGGGCTCGGAGGGATAAGGTGCTGAAGGCATTTCTTGGCAAACGTGGCAGCGTCCAGGAGCGCCCTGCGGAAACGACGGGGCGACGCAGTGTCGACCCGGAGCGCCTCAAGACCCTGATCGAATTCTTTCCGATCGGAAAGAAACTCCGTTACTACCCCGAATTCAAGAAGGATATCGTCTTCGACACATTGATGGTCGGGTACGCCGTCAATGGCGAGCTGCTCTATTCCTGCGATGCGGTGGAACGTGATCCCAATGGCCATGTGATGGCCTTTCGCGTCGGCGAGGACAGTGCGCGTATCCGTGCGGCCGACGTCTATCTGTTTCAGGTGCTGGTGCCCGACACATCCGATCTCGAGCGCCAGCTCGACTATGCGCGTCGGGCCGAGATCGGCCGTGGCAAGCAATTCAACAAGGGCAACTACATCACCCTGATGTCGAACGCCGCGATGCGCGGCCTGTCGACCGTCGACACCGAAGTGGCCAAGCCGCTGATGCTGGTGTCCGGTCCCTACGCCCATACCAAGATGATCCTGCTGACGCCGGAGCTCACTACGCTGGTGGTGACCGACCAGCGCAGGAAGCCGCGTGCGAAGACCTGCGCCCCGGTGGTGCTCTGCCTGCCGGGTGGCGGCTTGTCGGGGCCGTGTGTGATCGCCGATATTTCAGATGACTCCATACGGGTGCGCGTGCGCGATCGCGAGACGCCCTTGCCGCCAATGGCCGCCGGCGCCGAAGTTACGCTCGATATCGATCTCGGTGATTCCGGCACGAGCTACCTGCTCAAGGGGCGAGTGCTGCGCCGCGCCTCCGACGCCTGCGTCATCCACCTCGAAGGCATGTTCGAGTCTGGCCGACTCAAGAATTTCGGCCCGCTCGATCTCCTCGAGCTGAAGGCCGGGCTGCTCAACTACTCGGCCTGAGCAGCGTCCGCCGACCGCTCAGCGGCGGATGTCGAGACTGCCGATGTCCTGCCGCAGCTCCCCGTAGACCGCCTGCAGCGCCTTTTCCATTGCCGCCGTGAACGCCGAGAAGGAATCGTCGCTGGCCGGCTGCTCGCGCCGATAGCGCTTCTGCAGAAGGACGCCCCTTTCCCCGCCCAAGGTTACGTCGAGTGCGACGACCGCCCGGCCGTTGCCGCTGTCGAGCACCCGTTCGAACGCCACGATGCGGGCATCGAGTGTCAAGCCACTCCGGGCCTGTACTCCGCCCATGCTGGCGAGCATGTGCTCCCTGACCGCCTGTGCCGGCGGATAGAGCCAGAGATGGTAATGGTACTGGCGCAACTGCCGCGGATCGTCGGCCGGCGAAAATACGATCGGACGCTCGGCGTAGAGGCTGTCGGCGCGAATGCTGCGCACTTCGAATGGAGGCAAGGCTGCCGCCGTGCTTTCAGCCTGCAGGCGATAGAAGCGGTCGGTCGGCGCCGGTGGCGTGCTGCCGCAGGCGGCAATCAGCAGGAGTGCGGCGATGGCAAGTGCACGGGCAGGCATTCTCATTTCTCATCTCCCCGGGCTTCGGCCGGTGGGCGGCTGCTGATCAGGCTGGAGGGGTTCTCGCGAATCTGCCGGCTGAACTCGTTCATGTGGCGACCCGCCGATTCGAGCTGGTAGAGGACGCTGTCGGCACGGCGCAGCGACGCTTCCAGTTCGCGCCCGCTGCCATTGACGATACTGCGCGAATCGCGAACCAGGTCGTTCACTTCCTTCGTTACCGAGTGCAGCTCGCGCGACAGCTTGAGCGCACTGGCGGAAGCCTCGTCTGCGTTGCCGAGCAGGCTTTCCCAGCGCTTGCGGTTGTCTTCGTTGAAGAGGGATTCGACCCGTGTCGCCGTGGTGTTGAGACGGGCCATCGTCGCGCGCAGATCGTCCATCGCCGGTGGCAGATTCTTCTCCATGCTGCTGCCGAGCGAATCAACGCGCCGGGAAATCTGCGCCAGCATCGGTTTCAGGCCGGTCTCGGTCATTTCACTGAGCTGTCCGGCCAGCGTGGCTACCGACTCCATCAGGTTCGCGCCCGCCACGCCGCGGATCTCGCCGCCGACGGCCAGCATCTCCTTGCCGGCGCCTTCCTTGATCTCGACCAGCGGGGCGCTGAGCAATCCCGGCGCAGCGATCATCGCACAGCTGTCCGACGGGACGCGCACCGGCTTACGCAGATTGAGCGCGACGCGATAGCGGGTTCGCCCCTCGTGCGCAACCGGCTCGATCGCGGCGACATTGCCGACTTCGTAGCCTTCGAAGGTCACTACCGAGCCAACCTTGATGCCGGCGACGTTGCCGAAATGCGTGACGTACTCGTCACCCTTGCCGCTCTGCCCGGTGATCCTGTAGAGCCCGTAGAGCAGCACGACGCCCATCGCCAGCACGAAGCTGCCGACGGCGAGGTAGTTGATGTTGTCGCGTTTCACGGTCAATTGATCTCCCGGGTGAGGCGTTCCATGTATTCGTCGGCGTCCACGCTGTCGTCGCGCGGCGTACGGTCGAGCAGGGCGCGGATGCGCGGGTGCTCGCTGGCGCGCACGGCAGCGGTCTTGTCGCTCATCAGGATGCGGCCGTGGTCGAGCACGGTGATGCTGTCGGCGATCTTGAAGGCACTTTCCAGTTCATGCGTGACAACGACGATGGTCATGTTCATCGCATCGCGAAGCGTCAGGATCAATTCGTCGAGTTCGGCCGAGGCGACCGGATCGAGGCCGGCGGAGGGCTCGTCGAAGAAGAGCAGTTTCGGGTCCATGACGATCGCTCGCGCCAGTGCCGCGCGCTTGATCATGCCGCCGGAAAGTTCTGACGGCATCAGGTCTTCGAAGCCGGCGAGATTGACCACCTCCAGCTTCATGCGGCTCATGATGCGGATCGTGTTGTCGTCCAGTCGGGTATGCTCGCGCAGCGGCAACTCCACGTTCTCGCCGACTGTCATCGAATTGAACAGGGCGCCTCCCTGGAAGGCGACGCCCATGTTCTTCCTGAGATCGAACATCTCGTCGGCATTCATTTTCGTGATGTCCTTGCCGAGCAGTTTGATGGCACCCGAGGTCGGCTGGTGCAGACCGAGCAGATGCCTGAGCAGTGTGCTCTTGCCGGAGCCGGAGCCGCCCATGACGACCATGATCTCGCCTTGCCTGGCGCTGAAGTTCACGTGGTCGAGGATCATTCGTGGCCCGTAGTGGGTCACGAGATCGGTGACTTCAATCGCGAGGCTGCCCGGGCTGCTCATCGCTCAACGACTCGTCAGGAAGGTGAATACCATGTCGGCGAGGATGATGCCGATACTGCCGAGCACCACGGCGCGCGTCGTGGCGCGGCCGACACCCTCGGCGCCGGCGGTGACACCGAAACCGTTCACCGCACCGATCATGGTGATCACGATGGCAAAGATCAGGCTCTTGTATACGCCCTGCAGCGCATCGGCGGCGACCAGCGATTCGAAGGTGCGCGCGAAGAAGATCGGCAACGGAAGCGAAAGTTCGCCGGCACAGTACAGCGCGCCTCCGAGCAGCGCCAGCAGGTCGGACATGATCGTCAGCGCCGGCAGCGTCAGCAGCATGGCGGCGAGGATGGGCGAGACGAGGTAACGCACCGGGTTGATGCCGATCACGCGCAGGGCATCGATTTCCTGCGATATCGTCATCGTGCCGATGCGTGCGGCGATCGCCGAGCCGGAACGGCCGGCGACGAAGATGCCGGTGATCAGCGGTGCGAATTCACGCGTCACCGAGAGTGCGATTCCGAGGACGACCTGATCTTCGGCGCCGAAGGTACGCAGCGTGTGGATGCCCTGAATGGCGAGCATCATGCCGGTGGCGAACGATGCCAGCCCGACGATCGGAACGGCATTCACGCCGGCGCTCATCGCTTCCTTGAAGATCGCCGCCATGCGCACTGGCTGGCGGCGGCGGAACCCGACCAGCAGCCAGTAGAAGGATTCGACCAGCAGCGCTGCCAGGTAGCCGGTCTCGCGTACTGTCTGCACCGAGCGCATGCCGACGCCGTTCACGAAGGAGGCGAGACCCCCCGTCTTTTCAGCCACGGGCGAGACGCTCCTCGAGCGAAGCGTGGATCGGGAACACCTTGTCCAGGCGAGCGAGCTTCAACACGCTCATTGCCGGTCCTGCCGGCGCGGCGAGACCGAACTCGAGCCCCTGCTTGCGCGCCGTCTGGTAGCCCTCGACGAGGCTGGCGACGCCGGAACTGTCCATGTAGCTGACGCCTGAAAGATCGACGAGCAGCGGCTTGCCGGTCTTCAAACTGTCCAGGATCGATTGCCGTGCCTGCGGCGAGGAATGCAGATCGACGTCCCCCGAAAGCAGGATGACACGGAAGGGCGGTGAGTCGCGTGTTTCGATGTTCATGCTGGTTCTTTCCCCTGACTGGTCGCCGCAGCGCCGGTCGTGTCGATTCTTTTGCCGAGCCGCAGTCGATTCTGCCAGCCGTCTCCCGGCAGCAGATATGCCATTGTATCGGTGAGTTCACGAATGAAGTGCACGCCCAGTCCGCCCGGGCGTAGATCGTCGAGCGCCCGCGGCTGCAGATCCTCGATACGTGCCGGGATGCCGTTGTCGCAGATCAGCGTGACCAGTTCGTCGCCGGCCAACCCCACTTCGATGCGCAAGGCCTGCCCTTCAGCGAAATGGTATGCGTGCTGGATCACGTTCATGCAGGCCTCGTTGACGGCGAGCACCCAGGCGGCGATCGTCTCCTCGTCGCAGCCGGAACGCAGGCAGGCCTCGCGGACGGCCGCACGGATCTCGGTCAGCGCCGAGGTATAGGCCGGAAATTCGCGGGCGAGAAGCGGCTGCATCCGACGTCGCTCAGCCGATCGCCAGCATCGTCAGATCGTCGTGCAGCCGCTGGCCGCCTGCACTGCCCAGCAAGGCTTCGCTGACGGCAGCGAGTTGTGCTTCAGCGCCGCTGCCGGCATGCCGGTCGAGCAGCGTCTTGAGGCCGGCGACACCGAGCATGCCGGCGCCGGCCCTGCCTTCCGTCACGCCGTCGGTGAACACGAAGAGTCGGCCTCCGGCGAGTGTCAGCCGCTGCTGCACGAAGTCGATGCCGGCGACGACGCCGAGCGGCGGGCATTCAGCCTCGATCTCCCGGTA
>JAKJEY010000036.1:6584-6861 GCA_022705165.1 Pseudomonadota bacterium | reverse complement strand
AGACCCCCGCGACCATGGTCACGAACATGCCGTTGCGTGCCGTTTCCGCGATCTCGTCGTTGAGCGTCGCCAGCAGCGCCGCCATGTCGCTGGTCGTCTTGCCGAGGCAGCGGAAGAGGCTGATCGTCTTTGCCATCAGCATCGCGGCGTTCATGCCCTTGCCGGAAACGTCACCCAGGCCCCAGGCGATGCGGCCATCGGCCAACGGGAAATAATCGAAGAAATCGCCGGAAACTTCCATCGCCGGATAGTTCATGCCGCAGACCGGCAGGTCGTC
>JAKJEY010000036.1:0-6518 GCA_022705165.1 Pseudomonadota bacterium | reverse complement strand
GCAGGCCGCGCTGGATTTCACGCGCCAGTTCGAGTTCGCGCCGGATGCGTTCCTGCTCGACCAGCGCCGCCGTCATCTGGGCATTGCTGATCGCCAGCGAAACCATGCCGGCCAGGGCCTGCAGCAGTTGCCGGTCGTTGTCGCCGAAGAGGCCGTCCACGGAGCGCTTGTTGATGACTTCCAACGCACCGAGCATGCGCGATTTCACCTTCAGGGGGGCGCAAAGGATGGAACGAGTGCGGAATCCGGTCAGATCGTCGACGGCGCCGGTGAAGCCGCTGTCCGAGGAGGTGTCGCGCACCATCTGCACGCAATCCTCGCTGACCGTGCGGCCGACGATGCCCTGTGTCGCGTCGATGGTGAGCCCTTCGATCGACACCGGGCCGGCGCAGGCGAGGCAGGTCAGGTGTTCGCCCGTGTCGTCGAGCAGGAAAATGGAGACGGCCTCTGTTTCCATGTAGGCCATGATCTGTCTGGTCGCGTTCGTCAGCGTCGCCTCCATCGCTGGCGAGGCCGCGAAATCCTGACTGACGGTGGCGAGCAGCGTGAGCAGCTCGGGGCGTTGCGCCAACTGATCCTGGGCTGCACGTGCCAGATCGCTGATGGAATCGTTCGCGTTTGTCATGCCGGCAATGATACGACTAGCGTAGCGCCTGCAGGAACTCGTTACGTAGCTGCTCCGAAGCGGCGAAGGATCCGGCGAATGCCTGAGTAACGACGCGCTCGTCTCCCCGACGATCCTCGCCGAGCAGGAGGCATAGCTGTTCGGCTTCGACGATGCAGGCGCCACCGGCTGCGTGGCCGTGCGCGACGAGCGCGTCGGCGATGTCGCGCGTCATCCATTCCTGATAGGTGAAGCGGTGGCCGATCGCATCGACCATGCGGGCGATGCGGCCGAAGCCATGCAGGCGGCCTCCGGGAATGTAGGCGACGTGGGCGACGCCGCGGAAGGGGACGAGGTGATGCGGGCATACGCCATGAACGGCAATGCCGCGGATCACCACCATGTCGCTGCGCGTGTCGGGGAAACCTTCGCCGAGTGCGGCGGCGGGATCGAGTTCGTAACCGCCGAGCAGGCGCTTCTGCCAGAGTTCTCGTACGCGCTGCGCGGTGCGCCCCATGTGCGCGGTGTCAGGCGCGATGCCGCAGGCCGCCAGCAGGTCACCGACGGCGCGTTCGAACGCGGCCGGATCGAAATTGCCGGGGCGGGAAATGCCGATGCCGTGGTGCTTGCCGCCCGGGTGGTGCGTGTCGTCGTCTGCCGAATCCATCTTGCGTTCCTTCTGCGCGAACAGGCCTCCAGTCTAGCCGGTCCGGGGTTTCCTTGCCGGGCGGCGCCATGGGGCAGGGCCGAATTCCTCGGCGAGGAAGTCGACCATTGCCTTCACTTTCGGCGCCAGGTGGCGGCCGCTCGGATAGGTGGCGTAGAGCGGCACCGGTTCTGCGTGGTGCCAGTCGGTGAGGATGGGCACCAGTTCGCCGCGGGCGATGGCATCGCCGACGATGATGTCGGTCAGGCGAGTGATGCCGACGCCGGCGACGGCCAGCTGCAGCACCGTTTCTGCCGTGTTGGCGACGACGTTGCCGCCGACATGGACGACGCGGATGCCCTCGTCGGTGTCGAAGGGCCAGCGGCGCAGGGCTGGCAGGCTGGTGATCCACAGGCAGTTGTGCTGCTGCAGGTCGTCCGGCGTGCGCGGCGTACCGCAGCGCTCCAGGTAGTCAGGCGCCGCGCAGATCACGCGCTGCAGGTTGCAGATGCGGCGCGCCACCATCGACGATTCGTCGAGCGGGCCGATGCGGATCGCCAGGTCGATGCCGTCTTCCATCGGCGACAGCGGCGTATCGCTGATCGTGATGTCGAGATGGATGTCCGGATAGCGGGCGAGAAAGCGCGGCATCGCCGGTGCCAACTGGTGCATGCCAAAGGCTGAGCCGCTGTGCAGGCGCAGGGTGCCGCGGGGGCTGGCCGCAGATTCGCTGACTTCGGCCTCGGCTTCGTCCATGGCCGAGAGGATGCGCTGCGCGCGGTTGTAGAAGGTTTCCCCCTCCGGGGTCAGTTGCAGGCGGCGCGTCGTCCGGTGCAGCAGGCGGGCGCCGAGGCGGTCTTCCAGGCGCGAGACGAGTTTCGACAGCGCGGAGGGCGTCAGGCCCAGTGTGCGGGCGGCGGCAGAAAAGCCCCCGTTCTCGACGGCGGTCACGAAGGCGGTCATCTCGGCAGCACGATCCATGGGCTGATTATGGACGAATATTCACAAATATTGTTCCATTTGGATGGATTGTTGTTCAGTCGATGTGCAATTAAAGTGCGAAGCCATGCAGTGTTGCACTGCGACATGTAGAAAATAGGAGTTGCGCCATGGAACAGATCGATATCGCCGCCATCGAACGCCGCGCCCGCCAGCTGCGTGCCGAGGAAATCCGTCGCATCGAAGGGCTCTTCGCCGAACGCCTGTGCGTCACCGGCCGCCTCGCTGCCTCCTCGCTGTTCTCCGGTTTGCTGGCACTTGCCGAGTTGCTGCGCCCGATGTTCTCCTGGAATCCTCAGGATCGTGCCGTCCCGACGCGCTCTTCCCGTCCGAAAATCGCGCTGCACGTGCGCCTGAACCGTGCCGTTCGCGCGCTGTTCGCATGGAATCCGGAAGTGCATCACCACCTGTAACGATTAGGCAACTCTACCCAGTCGCACGGGGGGATGCCGGCTAGAATCGAGAGGTTTAAGATTTTGCCGGAGCCTCCCGTGACTTCTTCCAGCACCTCGTCTCCCCGCCCCGCCCCCCGCTATACCTGCGCCGAAGAAATCGCCAACGGCGTGACTCATGGCATCGGCGCCCTGCTGGCGATCGCCGGTCTCGCCGTGATGACGGCCTATGCCTCGCTGCACGGCGATGCCTGGCATATCGTTGCCTGCAGCATCTTCGGGGCGACGCTGATCCTGCTCTATACCGCCTCGACGCTTTATCACAGCATCCCGCACGAAAAGGCCAAGGAGGTCCTGCGAGCACTCGATCATTCCGCGATCTTCCTGCTCATCGCCGGCACCTACACGCCCTTCACGCTGGTCAGTCTGCGCGGGCCCTGGGGCTGGAGCCTGTTCGCGGTGATCTGGACGCTCGCCGTCACCGGCATCCTGCTGCGCCTCTTCCTGCGCGGCCGGCTGCATGGCCTGGTCGTCGCCCTCTACGTCGCGATGGGCTGGGTCATTGTTGTTGCGATCCAGCCAATGCTGGAACGTGTCGCCACCGGCGGCCTGTTGCTGCTGGCTGGCGGCGGGCTGGCCTACATGGTCGGCATCGCCTTCTACAAATGGCGTAGCCTGCGCTACCACCATGCGGTATGGCACGGCTTCGTGCTGCTGGGCAGCGGCCTGCATTTCTTTTCGGTGCTTTTCTACGTCATTCCCTGGCCGGGCAGCGGAGCCGCCTGATGGCCCGCTGCGGCCGCTCGTGATACGCTTCGCCCTGCATATCCACCATCCGCCGCAGCCTGCAATGAATTCCCCTACCCAAGAAGACGCGCCGATTCCAGCGCCTGACGCATCTCCGGCCACTTCTCCGGCCGGCAACCCGGTGCCTTCCGCACGCGCCATGCTGAAGCAGTTGCAGGAGCGCTTCGTCGCCTTCCGCGATTGTCTGCCGCTCGCCATCGGCATCGACAAGCAGGTGCTCGCCGCACAGCCGGACCTCGATCGCAAGACGCTGCGCGTAGCGCTGCGCATGCATGTCGGCTCCCTGCGCTATCTGAAGGCGATGCAGCAGGCGACACAGCGCTTCGATCTCGACGGCAAGCCTGTTGCCGAAGTCAGCGAGGAGCATCGCACGCATGCAGCAGAAACGCTGAAGGAGCGCTTCCGCAAGGAAGCCGAACAGAAGCGCGCAAAGGCTGCAGCGGAGCGCGAAGCCGAGGCGGCCGAGCGGCGGACAGAGAAGCTGAATCAACTGGCGGCGAAGTTCGCCAAGCGCTGATTCCGGCATACCTGTTTTCGTCCCTGCCATGCAAAACGGCGCCCGTGGGCGCCGTTTTGCATGGCAGGGACGTGCCTTACTTGCCGGCGATCTGTGCCAGCTTTTCCTCGATCTGCGCGACGGGAACTGCGCCCGGCACACGTTCGCCGTTGGCGAAGAACATCGTCGGCGTGCCGTTGATATTGAGCTTGCGGCCGAACTCCTGGTTCTTGGTGATTGCCGTCGTATCGCAATCGGTTTTGCCACCCGGCGTCTTGCCGTCGACCATCCAGTCGTTCCAGGCCTTGGCGCGGTCGGACGCGCACCAGATCGCCTTCGACTTGTCGACCGAATCCTGCGAGAGGATGGGCAGCAGGAAGGTGTAGATCGTCACGTTGTCGAGTTTCTGCAGATCCTTCGCCAGGCGCTTGCAATAGCCGCAGTTCGGATCTTCGAAGGTTGCCAGCACGCGCTTGCCGTCGCCGCGCACCTGCTTGACCGCGCGCTCGAGCGGTAGATCGCTCCACTTGATCGCAGTCAGCTTGTTCATGCGCTCCTGCGTGACGTTCTTCATCGTTTTGCCGTCGATCAGCGGACCGATGATGAAGGCGGTGCCTTTGTCATCGCTGTAGAGGATCTGGCCGTCGGCGTAGATTTCGTAAAGGCCGAGGTAGCCCGATTTCGTAACGCTCTCTGCCTTGGCGCCGAATTTGGATTCGAAGTTCTTTTTGACGACGGCCTCATCGGCGATGGCCGTCGAGGCGAGCAGGGCGCCGAGCACGGCCGGCAGCAGTTTCTTCAGCATCAGACTCTCCAGAGTGGGGATTCGTTTACAGCGTACCCAAAGCATAACGGGTCAGCATGTTCTTTATGAGCGGCAATCGGTTCGTGAGGTTCATTCCGAGATTGCGCAGCGGTTGCACACCGGGCAGGTCGGACTTGAACAGGCGGCGCAGTGCATCGGTTGATGTCTGCAGCAGCAGGACTTCTTCCTTGCGGGCGCGCTGGTAGCGTTCGAGGATGCGCAGGTTGCCGATGTCGTGCCAGGGCTGGCAGGCCGCCAGCGTTTCCGCCAGTACCCGGGCATCCTGATAACCGAGATTGATGCCATGGCCCGACAGGGGATGGATACCGTGTGCGGCGTCGCCCACCAGTGCCAGCCGTGGAGCGACGACCTTCGGTACGCGCATCAGGCGCAGCGGGAAGGCGACTGGCGGCGTCAGCAGTTCGAGCTTGCCGAGGGTCATGCCTCCGGCGGCAGCGACACGGGCGCAGAAATCCGCGGTCGGCAGCGCCACCAGTTCGTCGGCGAGCGCATCAGGGGCCGACCAGACGATCGAGATGCGCTGCCCGGGCAGCGGCAGATAGGCCAACACGCCATCGTCGCTGAACCACTGGAAGGCGCGGCCGCGATGCGGCATTTCGCAGGCGAAATTCGCGACCACGCCCTTTTCGTTGTAATGCGTGTCGAAGGCGTCCAGCCCGGCGCTGCGGCGCACCCAGGAGTCGCGGCCGTCGGCAGCGACGATCAGTTTTGCCGAGACACTCTTGCCGTCTGTCAGGCCAAGCAGCGCCGCATCCTCACGGAACTCGATGCGCTGCGGCGAGGCCGGGCAGAGCAGCGTGAGATTGGGCTGGCGCTTGATGTTTTCCCACAGCTCGCAGGCCATCAGCGAGGATTCGAGGATGAAGCCGAGTTCGGAAACGCCGGTGTCGTAGGCCGAGAAGTCGAGCCGGGCCCCCTTGTCGCCATAAACCTCCATCGCCGCGATGCGGGCAATACGTTCATGATCGAGATGCTTCCAGACACCGATACGGGAGAGGAAGTCGACATTTGCCGGGCTGATCGCATAGACGCGTGCATCCCAGCCCGACGGCCGTTGGGGCGGCCGTTGCTCGAGCAGGGCGATCTTCAGCGGGGTGTCGCGCAGGGCGCAGGCCAGCGAAAGGCCTGCCAGGCCGCCGCCGACGATGGCGATATCGAAATGCATGGATTAATAGGCTCCGGAGCGGCAATTCTCCTTGTGCCGCCGTCGTTTTACAAGTAAATAACGCCCATGGTTACAGACCGTTACGCAATCCTCTTCCTGCCCGCGATTATCCGCTCCGAGCACGACTCCTCCCTCGACGCACTCGTGGCGCTCGATCTTCCGCGCGGCGAGGCCATGGATCTCACGGTTGCCGGTTGGGGCGGCGCGCCGCTGGCAATTCTGGCCGCGGTCGACGGCGGCCGCCGTGCCACTCCCGGATGGGCGCTGGGCCGCCTGCAACACCTATCCCGATGAAGCCGCGGAAACCCGCGGCGAGGCCGAACGTCGGCTGCGAAAGCTGCTGAAGCGCGGCCGCCGCGGCCTGGTTGCCGAGGCCCGCACGCTTCTTCGCGATCAGTCGCCGCCGCCCACCGCCTAGTGGCCCGTCCCTGAAGCGGGAACCAATCCCGGCGTCGGCAACTCAAAGTGTTACAAAAATCACTTGACCAGCTTGTTTTTTTGTATCACGATTAATTCGTTAGGTAAAAACGAATTGACTGTTTTTGCCTCTTCCAACGGAGACAGGAGACAAAAGATGGCCAGC
>JAKJEY010000035.1 GCA_022705165.1 Pseudomonadota bacterium | reverse complement strand
ACATCCGCCGCGTGGTAGCGCTCAAGACGATCCGGCGGCTGCTGGATGACGGCTCCGACTTCGCCGATTCGATCGCCGCGCGCTTTCGCAACGAAGCCCAGGCTGCCGGCCGTCTGCAGCACCCGGGCATCGTGGCCGTGTACGACTTCGGCGAAGACGAGCACACCGCCTTCATCGCGATGGAGTTCGTCGAGGGCCGGGAACTCAAGGACGTCTTCGACAAGGACGAGCGCCTGCCGATCGGCGAGATCGTCCGCATCATGACCCAGCTGCTGGAAGCGATCGGCCATGCGCACGCGAACGGCATCGTGCATCGCGACATCAAGCCGGCCAACGTCATCCTGCTCGCCGACGGCATGGTCAAGGTCACCGACTTCGGTATCGCCCGCATCACCGATTCGTCCAAGACCAAGACCGGCATGGTGCTCGGTACGCCGAGCTACATGTCGCCCGAGCAGCTGGCCGGCAAGAAGATCGATGGCCGTTCGGACCTTTTCTCGCTTGGTGTTACCCTGTACCAATTATGCTGCGGGAAACTCCCGTTTACCGGTGAGTCCATGGCCCAGCTGATGTTCAAGATCGCCAATGAGCCGCACGAAGACATCCTGCGCGTGCGTCCCGATGTTCCGCCTGCACTGGCAGCGATCATCGACAGGGCACTGGCCAAGGACATCACGCAGCGGTATCAGGATGGAAACGAGATGGCGCGCGACCTGCGCGATTGCCTGCAGGCCGGCGCGACGGGAGCGAAGCCGGATGTGGATATCAACCTTTAGGAGCAGCAGTGGCATCGAGTCTGTCTGAAGCGCTCTCACAACGAGGATTCCGT
The DNA here is from genome assembly GCA_022705165.1 of Pseudomonadota bacterium. GTDB lineage: Bacteria > Pseudomonadota > Gammaproteobacteria > Burkholderiales > Rhodocyclaceae > Proximibacter. The sequence continues at coordinate 16,486 of JAKJEY010000035.1, read as the reverse complement.
CTTCGGGAATCCTCACGGTGGACTGGTCGTCCTGGCGGACGGCATGGGTGGCTACAACGCCGGCGAAGTGGCCAGCGGCATGGCGACTACTGTCCTGTCGACCGAACTCGAGGCGGCCTTTATTGCCTGCTCCCCGGACACGAGGGCGGACGATGGCACCTCTTACGCCCACGTGGCGATCCGCGACCTCGTCACCAGAACGAATTCGGCGATCTTCAATGCTGCGGAAAGCCAACCACAGTATGCCGGCATGGGGACGACGCTGGTGCTGGCACTTTTCCACGACAACAAGGTGACGGCGGCCCACATCGGCGATTCGCGGCTCTATCGCCTGCGTGGCAGCGATTTCGAGCAGCTGACCCGGGATCATTCGCTGCTGCAGGAGCAGATCGACGCCGGCATGATCAGCGTCGAGGATGCCCGCCATTCGCAGAACAAGAACCTGGTGACCCGTGCACTGGGCGTCGACCCCGAGGTCGAGGCCGAGATCTGCGATTACGAGGTGCTGCCGGGCGACATCTATCTGCTGTGTTCCGACGGCCTCAACGACATGGTCGAGGACGAGGAAACGGCACTGACGCTGCAGGCGCTGGGCGCCAATCTGGAATTGGCGGCAACGCAGCTGATCCAGATGGCGAACGACAATGGCGGGCGTGACAACGTGTCTGTCATACTGGTAAAGATTCTGCGCGAGTTTCCGGCGGCCACGAGCTGGTGGCGGAAACTCCTCAACTGGTTCAAGTAAGGGACGGTAAGCATATGGCGAAGATGATTCTCTCCATGGATGGTCTGGTGCTCAAGGAAATTCCCTTGACGAAGGAGCGCATGACCATCGGCCGCAAGGCGCACAACGACATCCAGATCGACAACCTGGCGATTTCCGGCGAGCACGCCGCCGTCGTGACGATCCTCAACGATTCCTTCCTTGAGGATCTGAACAGCACGAACGGAACGCTGGTCAATGGTCAGCCGATCAAGAAGCATTTCCTCAAGAACAACGACGTCGTCGAGCTTGGCAAGTACAAGCTCAAGTACATTGCCGAGCAGGCCGCACCGGTTGCGGACGCAGGCGATTTCGAGAAAACGATGGTGTTGCGACCGAACATGGTTCGCGCTGCTCCGGCCGCAGCCCCCGCAGCAGCGGCAGCTCCCGCTGCTGCACCTGCGCCGAAAGCGTTCGGCGATACACAGGCCGGCATCCCGGCTCAACCGGCTGCCGCACCCGCACCTGCAACGGGTGCCGCGCCGGTTGCGGCTGCGATCCAGATCCTCAACGGCGCCAATGCCGGCCGCGAACTGGAATTGACGAAGACGCTGACCACGCTCGGCAAACCCGGGGTTCAGGTGGCGGTGATCGCCAAGCGACCGCACGGTTTCTTCGTGACGCATGTCGAGGGCGCCCAGTTCCCGATCGTCAATGGCAAGACTCTCGATGCCCAGGCGCACCAGCTCAGCGACCATGATGTGGTCGAGATTGCCGGCATCAAGATGGAGTTCTTCCTGAAGACCTGAGCGATCAGGCCTGACCGGACGGCGACCGCGTGGAACGCCTGAGAAAACACCTCGTCCAGATCCTGCTTGGACTGGCACTTGGCTTGGTGTTCCTGGGCCATGCTGCACGTGTTTACCAGATACCTCTGGTCAGCGTTCTTGATGCGTTCGTCTACGATGCCCGTTTGCGGCTGACGATGCCGGGCGGGGTCGACGACCGCATCGTCATCCTCGACATCGACGAAAAAAGCTTGGCCGAGGGCGGTCGCTGGCCGTGGAGCCGCGACAAGATGGCGAACCTGCTCGACCGTCTCTTCGACCACTACGGGGTGGCCATCCTCGGCTTCGACGTCGTCTTCGCCGAGCCGGACGACAGTTCGGGCCTCAAGTCGCTCGACGCGCTGTCGCGACGGGAACTGAAGGACGATGCTGGCTTTCAGTCCGCGCTCAAGGGGCTGCGCGGGACGCTCGATTACGATCGCCGCTTCGCTGAATCGATGAAGGGGCGTCCGGTCGTTCTCGGTTATTACTTCACCAACCTCTCCAGTGCTCTGGTCAGCGGCAAGCTGCCGGAACCGGTCCTGCCGCCCGGCACCTTCAAGGGGCGCAACCTGGCGCTGACGACCTGGAATGGCTATGGGGCGAATCTGCCCGACTATCAGGCCAACGCAGCGAGCGGCGGTCACTTCGTGCCGCTGGTGGACTTCGACGGCATCTCCCGGCGCGTGCCGATGCTGGTCGAGTACGACGGGGCATACTACGAGTCGCTGTCGCTGGCGATGGTGCGTCTACTGCTCGGCATGCCACCCGTCGTACCCGGTTACGCCGACGATGGCTCCGGTGGGCGCGGCTATGCCGGGCTCGAGTGGCTCGATCTGAACACGCAGCGCGGTACGGTACGCATTCCGGTCGATGAATCCGCCGCGTCGCTGATCCCCTATCGTGGCAAGGAAGGGAGCTTCCGCTATCTCTCGATTGCCGATGCGCTGAACAAACGTCTTCCGGTCGAAGCCCTCAAGGGCAAGATCGTCATTGTCGGCACGACCACGCCGGGCCTCATGGATCTGCGGGCGACACCGGTGGCAACCACTTACCCGGGGGTGGAAATCCACGCCAATCTGATCGCCGGCATGCTCGACGGCAGCATTCGCCTGAAGCCCGCCTATGTGTTGGGCGCGGAAGTGCTGATGATCGGCCTCTGCGGCCTGCTGCTGGCGTTGCTGTTGCCGCTTTTCAGCCCGATGAAGGCGACCCTGCTGGCCGGGGGTACTTTCATTGTCGTCACCGGGCTCAATCTGTTCCTCTGGCAGTCCGGACTGTTGCTGCCGCTGGCGTCGACCCTGTTGATGATCGTGGCGCTGTATGCCTTGTCGATGTCCTGGGGTTACTTCGTCGAGTCGCGCAGCAAGCGCCAGTTCACTGAACTTTTTGGTCAGTACGTCCCGCCCGAGCTGGTCGACGAGATGGCACGCGACCCCGAACGCTACAGCATGGAAGGCCGCAACCAGGAGTTGACGGTGCTCTTTTCCGACGTACGCAGCTTCACCACCATCTCTGAAGGTCTGGATCCCAAGGAGCTGACGCAGCTGATGAACGAGTACCTTGGCGCGATGACGACGATCGTCCGCAATAACCGCGGTACGCTCGACAAGTACATCGGCGATGCGATCATGGCCTTCTGGGGGGCGCCGGTGGCCGATGCCGAACATGCGCGCAATGCGGTACGCACGGCGCTCGACATGCAGCGTGAACTGCGCCGGCTCGATGAACCCTTCAAGGCGCGCGGTTGGCCGATGCTGCACATCGGCGTCGGTATCAACACCGGCACTATGACCGTCGGCGACATGGGCTCACCGGTACGCAAGGCCTATACGGTCATGGGCGATGCCGTTAACCTCGGCTCCCGGCTCGAGGGCATCACCAAGCAGTACGGCGTCGGCATCATCGCGGGTGAAACGACGCGGGCGCTGGTGAAGGATGTGGTTTTCCGTGAACTTGACCGCGTGCGCGTCAAGGGCAAGGACGAACCGGTGGCAATTTACGAGCCGCTCGGCTTTTCCGGCGAGGTCGCACCGGAACGTCTGGAGGCGCTCAAGCTCTGGCAACAGGCGCTCCGCTACTACCGGGCACAGGAATGGGATCAGGCCGACGTGCAGATCTACAACCTGCTGCGTCAGGAACCGGGTTGCCGTCTCTACCAGCTCTACGCGGAACGTGTCGCGCACTACCGGCAAGTGCCGCCGGGTGACGGCTGGGACGGCGTGACCACTTTCGAGACCAAGTGAATCGAACGGAACAGTGAATGAGAGTGTGGCGATGAAAGCGTGCCAATGAAAGCAAGAATCCTCGGTTGCAGCGGAGGCATCGGGGGGCGCCATCTGCGCACCACGTCGATTCTTGTCAACCACGACGTCCTGATCGATTCGGGAACCGGCGTGGCGGACCTGTCCCTGGCCGAACTGGCCTTGATCGATCACGTATTCCTGACGCATTCGCATCTCGATCACATTGCAGCGCTGCCGCTGATGATCGATACCGTCGGCGACATGCGTGACAAGCCGCTGGTCGTCCATGCCACTGACGCCGTGTTGCAGATCATCCGGAACCACATCTTCAACTGGGCGGTCTGGCCCGATTTTTCGGAGATTCCGAGCGTAGACGCGCCGTTCATGAAGTTCCATACGATCCGCCTCGGCCAGAAGATCAAGGTTGGCGATCTGACCGTGACGCCCGTACCGGCAGAGCATACCGTTCCGGCCGTCGGCTACCACCTCGACTCCGGCGATGCGAGTCTGGTGTTCTCCGGCGACACGACGGTGAACGACCGTTTCTGGCCGGTGGTGAACAAGATCGGCAATCTGCGCCACCTGATCATCGAATGCGCCTTTTCCAATCGCGAGGAAAAACTGGCGCGTCTGTCCAAGCACCTGTGCCCCGACATGCTGGCGGCAGAATTGCTCAAGCTCGAACGTGACTGCGAAATTCACATCACCCACCTCAAACCCGGCCAGAGCGAGCTGACCATGGGTGAGATCGAAACCTGCATCGGCGACTTCAAGCCCCGCATGCTGCAGAACAACCAGGTTCTGGAATTCTGATATGCAGATGGTCCCGATTTCCGCTGAGCGGCTGCGTGGCTTCGAACCGCTCGCCGCCCTCTCCGACGAACGCCTGCGCGAACTGGCGCGTTGCTGCCAGACCGAGTCCGTGCCCCGTAACAGTGACCCGTTCCGTCTGCGTGGCCTGGAAGGGCAGGTCGTCTATCTCGTTTCCGGCGAACTGAAGCTGAGTCATGGCGACGGCATGATCGAGGTCATCGTCGGCGGTTGCGATGCAGCCCTGCGGCCACTTCCTGCCGATCTTGCCGAGCATGCCAGCGTGAAGGCGATTACCGATGTCGAGCTGGTCCGCATCGACGACCATATGCTCGACATCATGTTGACCTGGGACCAGCTGACCACGCAGGCCGGTGATCATCCGGTGACCGACCGTTCCGAGCGCACCGACTGGCGGATGATGAGCGGTGCTTTCCGGCTCGAGGCCCTGACTGCCGGCGCGTTGTCGCAGTTGCCGCCCGCCAACATCGATGAGCTCCTGCGTCGCTTCGAGCGCGTCAAGTTCAAGGCAGGAGCGACCGTATTGCGCGAGGGCGATGAAGGTGACAGCTACTACCTGATCGAATCCGGCCGCTGTGAAGTCACCCGTCGGGTGGGCGGGGCCGATGTCCAACTGGCAGAACTGAAAGCCGGCGAGGCCTTCGGTGAGGAGGCGCTGGTCGCCGGCAGCAAGCGCAATGCGACGGTGACGATGCGGACGAACGGCGTGCTGCTGCGTCTCGGGAAAAAGGACTTTGACGAGTTGCTGCGTGAACCGCTGCTCAAGCGTCTGGCCCCGGCAGAGGCCGGGCGTCGCGTCGCGGCCGGTGCCGTCTGGCTCGATGTGCGGTTCCCGGCAGAGTTCCAGCATGACCGCATGCCCGGCGCCATCAACATACCGCTGAACGAGATCCGCAACGCGATCGGGCCTCTCGACACCGACAAGGAATACATCGTCTATTGCCAGAGCGGCCGGCGCAGTTCGGCGGCGGCTTTCATCCTTTCGCAGCACGGCTACCGGGCCTCGTGGCTTGAAGGCGGGCTGCGTGCCATGGCAAAACAGTGAACGGACAAACATGCCAGCCCAAGCCCCACACGATCCCGCCGGCGACGCCAATGCACGCGTCGTCTTCTTCAAGGAATTGCAGGCCGTTACCACCAGGATCCATGCGACGGCCAACATCGACGAGATCATGCTCGAACTGTCCGGCGACATCTGCCGGCTGTTCAATTGCGATCGCCTGACGATCTACGTCATCGGCGAAGACAAGCAGAGCATCGTCTCCAAGGTCAAGACCGGCCTCAATTCGTTCAAGGATCTCAAGCTGCCGATCACCGAGCAGAGCATCGCCGGCTATGTGGCCCAGACGAAGAAAGCCGTGAACATCCACGATGTCTACGACGATGTGGAGCTGAAGCGCTACAGTCCGCGCATGGCCTTTCTCCAGGAAGTCGACAAGCGCACCGGCTATCGCTCGAAGCAGATGCTGGTGACGCCGATCCTCGATGCGCCCTCCGGCGAATTGCTTGGCGTCGTCCAGTTCATCAACAGCAAGCAGGACATGCCGTTCGGGGCGATCGCGGAGGAAGGCGCGCAGAGCCTGGCGCAGACCCTGGCGGTCGCCTTCACGCAGCGCCAGAAGGCGCAGCCGGTGACGCGTACCAAGTACGACGATCTCGTCGCCAGTGCTGTCATTTCGGCCGGGGAACTGGACCTGGCTCAACGTTCGGCGCGGCGCAAGGGAATCCCGCTTGAGGAAGTGTTGATCAAGGAATTCCAGGTCAAGCCGGCAGCCATCGGCCAGGCGCTCGCCAAGTTCTTCGCTGTGCCCTACGAGCCGTTCAAGCCTGATCGCATCAAGCCGATGGACCTGCTGAGGAACCTGCGCCGCGAGTACGTAGAAGAGAATAACTGGCTGCCGGTCGAGGAGTCGGCAGAAGGCATCGTCGTCGTTGCGCCCGACCCGGAGCGGATCAAGGCTTCACGCATTGCGGCCAACATCTTTCCCAAGGGGAAGATCGTCTATCGCGTGACGACCGACGGCGAATTCAGGAAGTGTGTCGATCAGTTCTTCGGTGCGCTGTCCGACATGGGCAGCGTCGGCGATCTGCTGTCCGACATGGACGAGGGCGAGGCCGGCGATCTCGGCAGTGGCGACGATGTCTCCGCCGCCGCCGACAACGAGCTGGTGCGGCTGGTCAACAAGATCATCGTCGAGGCGTACCAGCAGGGCGCTTCGGACATCCATATCGAGCCGCGCCCGGGCAAGGACAAGGTGCAGATCCGATTCCGCAAGGATGGATCGCTGCAGAACTACATCGAGGTGCCAGCATCGTACCGGAACGCGCTGGTGACGCGCCTGAAGATCATGTGTGACCTCGATATCTCGGAGAAGCGCCGGCCGCAGGACGGCAAGATCAAGTTCAAGAAGTTCGGCCCGCTCGACATCGAGCTGCGCGTTGCCACGATCCCGACCGCCGGCGGCGTCGAGGACGTGGTGATGCGCATCCTTGCCGCCGGTGAGCCCCTGCCGCTGGATGCGATGGGATTTTCTCCCTATAACCACGAAAACCTGATCAAGTGCATCTCGAAGCCCTACGGCCTGTTCTTCGTCTGCGGACCGACCGGTTCGGGCAAGACGACGACGCTGCATTCGGTGCTCGGCTATCTCAACAAGCCGGATACCAAGATCTGGACCGCTGAAGACCCGGTTGAAATCACGCAGAAAGGTCTTCGGCAGGTGCAGGTCAACAAGAAGGCCGGACTCGATTTCGCGACCGTGATGAAGGCCTTCCTGCGCGCTGACCCTGACATCATCATGGTGGGTGAAATGCGCGATCCGGAAACGACCGGCATCGGCATCGAGGCCTCGCTGACAGGCCACCTCGTCTTCGCGACGCTGCATACGAACTCGGCGCCCGAATCGATTATCCGCCTGCTCGACATGGGCATGGATCCGTTCAACTTCGCCGACGCCCTGCTCGGCATTCTCGCCCAGCGGCTTGCGAAGCGCCTGTGCAAGGAATGCAAGGTGGCCTATCAGCCGTCGCCCGACGAGATCAAGAAATTGCTGCACGAGTATTCCGAGGAACTTCTGCATACCGACTCGTGGTCCAAAGACCCGAAGGCGGCGATGGAGGGTGTCTACAAGGAATGGACGCAGCGCTACGCCAAGGACGGCAAGTTCACGCTCTACCGGGCCAAGGGGTGCCCGGCCTGCAACGACACCGGCTACAAGGGGCGCGTCGGCCTGCATGAACTGCTGGTGGGTACCGATCCGGTGAAGAAGCTGATCCAGGAGAAGGCGCGTGTCGCCGAGATCCTCGCCGAGGCCCTCAACGAGGGCATGCGCACGCTGAAGATGGATGGTGTCGAGAAGGTGTTGCAGGGCATCACCGACATGGCGCAGGTGCGGGCCGTCTGCATCAAGTAAGGAGCGGCATCATGGAAACGATGCAGGACCTGTTCCGGCGACTCGAGCAACTCAACAGCATCGGTGCTGCCTTGTCGCACGAGCGCAATATCGCACGGTTGCTGGAGAATATCCTGCTTGCCGCGAAAGCGATCACTCACGCCGATGGCGGCACCCTCTACCGGGTCAGTGAAGACCAGCAGTCGCTCCATTTCGAGATCGTGCGCACGGATTCGCTGAAGATCGCCTTCGGCGGTACGACAGGCGAGCCGATTTCCGCGAAGTTTCCGGACCTGCCGCTGCATCGCGCTGATGGCGAGCCGAACAATTCGCTGGTTGCTGCGTACAGCGCGCTGCATGCCGAGACGGTCAACATCGCCGATGCCTACACGGCGGAGGGGTTCGATTTCTCGGGGACGCGCAAGTTCGACCAGAACACCGGCTACCGTTCGCAGTCATTCCTCACCGTGCCGATGAAGAACCACGAGAACGAAGTGATCGGGGTTCTCCAGTTGATCAACGCCAAGGATGGCAACGGCAAGGTGCGCCCCTTCTCGGACAGCGACCAGCGTCTGGCTGAGTCGCTGGCTTCACAGGCGGCTGTGGCGCTGACCAACCGTCTGCTGATCACGCAACTCGAAACGCTCTTCGAAGCCTTCATCGGCATGATCAACCTTGCGATCGACGAAAAGTCGCCCTATACCGGCGGCCACTGCCAGCGCGTGCCGGCCCTGACAATGATGCTGGCCGAGGCGGTCAATGACACCAAGGACGGCCCGCTCGCCGATTTCACGATGAGCGACAAGGATCGCTACGAACTGAAGATCGCGGGCCTGCTGCACGATTGCGGGAAGGTGACGACGCCGGTGCATGTGGTCGACAAGGCGACGAAACTGCAGACGATCTACGACCGCATCCACACCGTCGATACCCGCTTCGAGGTCGTCAAGCGCGATGCCGAAATCGAGGCGCTGAAAGCCATCCTGGCCGGAGAGGATCGGGCCGCGGCTGAATCCCGACTCCTGACCAAGCTGGTCCAGATCGATGCCGATCGCGATTTCCTGCGGCGCAGCAATGTCGGCGGCGAGGCCATGCAGCCCGAGGATCAGGAGCGCGTGCGGCGCATTTCGCGCGAGTACCGCTGGTGTGACCCCGAGGGGCCGCCGGGCAGGCTGGTCGATTTTCTTTCGGCCGACGAGCTGGAGAACCTCACTATACGCGCCGGTACGCTGACGCAGGGCGAGCGCGAGATCATCAACTACCACATCGTCGCCACGATCAAGATGCTGGAGGCGCTGCCGTGGCCGAAACACCTCAAGAACGTGCCGGAGTACGCCGGCGGCCACCACGAACGCATGGACGGCAAGGGGTATCCAAAAGGGTTGAAGCGCGACGAAATGTCGGTGCAGGCCAGGGTGATGGGCATCGCCGACATCTTCGAGGCGCTCACTGCCCGCGACCGCCCCTACAAGCACGGCATGAAGCTCTCCGAGGCGATGCGGATACTGGAAAATTTCCGCAACAACGGGCACATCGATCCGGATCTGTTCGCGGTTTTCGTGCAGCAGAAGGTGTATCTGAAGTACGCGCAGGAATTTCTGGATCCGGCACAGATCGATGCGATCAGTGACTGATGGTCGACAAATGTCGATCGGGTGACAAAAAACGTCACTGATCGATGTGCGTTTCGCCACAAAACCGTTTATTCGCAGGGGGTATGGTCTGGCATGCTTTTTGTGTATAGTGAGTCAACGGTTTCCAGCCGTTATTAACAGGAGGAAATTATGAAGAAGTCCATGCAGAAGGGTTTCACCCTGATCGAACTGATGATCGTCGTTGCGATCATCGGCATTCTGGCCGCCATCGCCATTCCGCAGTTCACCGAGTACACCAAGAAGGGCGAGGACAAGGCTGCGCAGTCGGATGCCAAGAACATCCTTACTGCGGCTGTTGCCAACTCGACGCCTTAATAAGCCCCCGAACACACAGGAGATTGAGATGAAAAAAGTTTTCGGTATTGTTTTCTGTATGGCCGTGAGTGGCGCTGCATTTGCTCAACAGACGGTTTGTTCGTCCACTACTGGTGCGGCGATTATTAGCGGTAACCCGGCGAACTTCGTTCGCACGGACGTCGCCGTAAAGTGCTCCAATAACGTTGATGCGCGGTTCAACCAAACCGCTAACGGTGCGGCCGTTACGTCTTCGTCTATCAAGGGTAAGCATATCTTCGGCGGCAGCACCGGTGGCGGTTCTGTTGGCGTGCAAGGCGTTTGTGCTAGCTCTACTTGTACAGCCGCCCAACTGGACGCGCCCTTGGCTATTCTTCTGGCTGCTGCGACCTAAGTTGTTGGGGTGATTTGATAAAGAAAGAAGCGCGCTTTGGCGCGCTTCTTTTGTTTCTATGTGGCAATTCTGTCTCTCTGCCTGGCGCTCCGGTTTTCGTAGCCGAAGCGTTCACGCCATCCTTGTTCTCGGTGTCCTGCTCGTCGGCGTCGCTTTTCTGTCGGCCTCTTTTTCGCCGCGTCAGCCGAAGACCGTTGCCCTCGACGTCGGCCTTTCCGGCCTTCGCTTCAGCCTCGTGCTTTTTGCGCTGTTCTGGGTGCAGGAACTGGTCGGACGCGAGATCGAGCGCCGTACCGTCATGTATGCCTTGAGCTATCCCGTGTCGCGTGCTTCCTATGTTCTCGGGCGCTACCTTGGCATCCTTGGCCTTTTGGGGCTGGCTGCGCTGCTGCTCGGCATGTTGCTCTGGCTGACGGTGCTGACCGTTGGCGGCGCTTACGAACAGAGCTTTCGCGTCGGCCTTGGTATTTCGTACTGGAGTACCATTTTCGGCTTGTGGGTCGATGCGGCGCTGGTGGCCTCGTTCGCCATGTGGATCGCCACTGTCTCCACGGTCACGATGCTTCCTGTTGCGCTGGGCGCAGCCTTTGCGGTCGCCGGCAAGAGTCTCGGTGCGGTCATCCAGTATCTGGAAGGCGGGGCCGATGGCGACGTCGAGTTCCATGCACGCTTCAGCCCCCTGGTCCAGTTGGTGCAATGGTTCCTTCCGGACATGTCTCGCCTCGATTGGCGCGATTGGCCGATGTACGATCTTTTCCCAGGTGCCCCGACCATGGGGCTTGGCTTGGCGATGGCGCTCGCCTATGCGGCAATGATGCTGACGCTGGCGGTTTGGACATTCTCGCGGCGTGATTTTTCGTAGAGGGTGACGTGCGCCGCCGCGTTGATTTTTTTGCACCACTGATATTTGTCGTCAGCGTGATTCTCTTCCTGCTGGCGGTTAATGAACTGCGTCCTCATGTACGCAAACAGGCTGCGTCGGAGATCGAGGTGGCCTTGCCTCTCTTCGTGCAGGTGTTCATGGCGGGAGGCGATCGCTTTCTTGCGGCCAATCTTGGCAATGTACGTGCGCTCATTGCCGACACAATGCGGATGCAGCCCGATCAGTACAAGGTGCTTGCAAAGGTGCAGGTCGACGCTTCCTGGCTGAATCCGGCACACGAAGACAACTATTACATTGCTGCGGCGATTCTGCCCTGGAACGGGCAGGTGGACCCCGCACAGACGATATTGCGTCGCGCAAGCATTGCCCGGCCTTTCGACTATCAGCCGTCCTTCCTTTACGCTTTCAATCTTCTGCAGTTCAAGGGGGACGCTGCCGCTGCGTCGGCTTGGCTACGAAACGCTGCTGCGAAGTTGCCTGACGACGACGAGCGCCTGCTCATGGAGAATTTCGCGGCAAGATGGCTGGACCGCACCGAGGATCTGGAAGTGGCCGCCGCAGTGGTTGAATCGATGGCGAAACAGGCCAAGCGCAAGGATTTTCGAGCCTATCTGCAGCAGCGTGCACAGCGCTTGCGGGATCTGCTCGAACTCCGGAAGGCGGCCGCCGCTTTTCGGACGCGCACCGGTGAGGTGCCACGTACTCTGGATCAACTGGTTTCCGGCGGTTTCTTGGTCGCCCTGCCGGTTGACCCGTTCGGTTTCGGCTATGCTCTCGATGCCGAAGGAACTCCCGTATTCAACGTCCAGCCCCCCAGATGACGCCTGCAATCCATGTCGAAAATTTGAGCAAGACTTATCCGCGTTCATGGCGATCGGCGCCGGTGAACGCGGTTGATGACATCTCCCTCTCCATTGGCGAAGGGGAGGCTTTCGGATTCATCGGGCCCAACGGTGCCGGAAAAAGTACGACGATCAAGATTCTCACCGGCGTGCTTCGGGCGAGTGCTGGTCGTGCGGAGCTTTTTGGCCACGATGTTGCGTTGCCGATCGCCAGAGCCGGTCTCGGCTATGTGCCGGAAAATCCGTCGGTCTATGATTTTCTGACCCCGTTCGAAATCCTGAAGATGGGCATGCGCCTCCACGGTGTCAAGGTTAGCGACGAGCGCCAACACTGCATGATATGGCTTGAGCGCTTTGGCCTCTCGGCGGTTGCAAACAAGCCCGTACGCGCATTCTCGAAGGGGATGACCCAGCGCGTGGCGTTGGCACATGCACTGGCAATCAAGCCGCGACTGCTGATACTCGACGAGCCCTTGTCCGGTCTCGATCCTGTCGGCCGCAAGGATGTGGTGGATATCCTGGGCGAATACCGGTCGGGTGGCGGAACCCTGTTTTTTTCCTCACACGTTCTGCACGATGTTGAATCCATTGCCGATCGATTCGGTCTCATCCATCGGGGTAAATTGCTGACAATTCGCTCTCCACAAGAAGTCGTTGCGGACCAGGCGGATCGTTATGTGCTCAGATACCGCAAGAATGCCGAGATCGACGGCGAAGTGTCAGTCAGGGCCGGATTGCATGTACTGGAAGTCGGCGCGCTCGAGTTGCCTCAAGCGATAGCGAAAATTCAAGCCGATGGTGCGGTATTGCAGGATGTCCGCCCCAAGGCTTCGCTTGAGGCCGTGTTCTTCAAGGCGATTGCTTCCGGAAACGAAGGCGCACCGTGATCTATCAAGGGGGGGCATGGGACAGGCTGCGGAATGTACTGCTGCTGCTTCTCCTTCTCGCTTTCTGCCTGTATCTGCCGACCCTCTCGCACTATGCTTTCGCCGACGACGATATCTACCTTGCGTACTCAAACAAGTTGCTACGCAGTGCCCCGTGGAGCGAGCTTTACCGACTACTCGCCGAACGCGCCAATCCGTGGGAGTTTCTTCCGGTAAGGGATCTAAGCTACTGGCTTGATTTTCGTGTCTATGGAGACGAACTGTCCGGTTTTCACCTGTCGAATCTGCTCTGGTACGCTGCTTGCTGCTTTGCCGTTTGGTGGCTTTTCCGGGAACTGATTCTCTACTGCCGTCCGGGTGACGGGCGATATGCTAATGTGATCGCGCTGGCGGGGGCCGTGATCTTCTCCTTTCATCCCGCCCATGTCGAAAGCGTTGCCTGGATTGCGTCCCGCAAGGACCTCATGGCGGGAACTTTCGGCTTCCTTTCCCTCGCCTGCACAGTTCGTGGCATACGCTGCAGTGGACGAGCGTTTTTCCTTGTACTTGCGACCGGCTTATTTCTTCTCGCCTGTTTCAGCAAGGCGGTTGCAATCGCGAATGCGCTGCTGATAGTGGTCATCCTCCTTGCGGGATGCGGTGCGGTGTCTGCGAATGAGCGAACAATTCGGTACGGCGCTGCGCTGGTTGTCGTCACGCTGGCTGCGTTTGCCATGGCCATCCACTTCAGCGTCGCGCGAGAAACCGGAATCGGATTAGCGAACGCCCCTGGGTTTCCCGCGGTCCTGGAAAGAGCCTCACGCATACAGGCGGCGCTGATCGGCATCCTGCTTTTTCCCTATCCGCTGCAGTTCTACTACGACGTCTATTCCTACGCTTCATGGCATTGGTGGATCAGCGGTGCCAGCGTGCTGCTCGCAGGACTCGCTCTTGCAACTTTCCTCTTTCAAAGGAAGCTATGGGCGCTTGGCGTTTTGCTTTCGATCGTGCCGACGACGATGTATCTGCAATTCTCGCCGTTTACCACATGGTCCCTGGCAAGTGAGCGATTTGTCTTCGCTTCAGTTGCCGGGTTGGCACTCCTGCTCGTCGATCTGTTCCTGAAAATTCGCAGTTACAGATTCATTCTGACATTCATGCTGATTGTTTCATCCGCCGCGGCCTATCCTGTTTGGCAACGGGTTCAGGAATGGGAATATGCTTATTCGATGCTGCTTCGGGAGTACGAGCGGCAACCCACGTTTCACAACGCCGTCCGCGACCAGATCGTTTTTGTGCTTCTGCCGCACAGACGATACGCCGAGGCGGAGACACTGGCGGAACAGGTACAACGCCCGTACGCTGTGAAAGCGCTGATTGCCTTGATAGCAGCCGAGCGGGCGTATCGTGAGTACAGTGATGCGTCGGCAGGCGGCGTCCGTCACGATAGTCCGGTACTGCGTCGGAGTTTCTGTGACGCCGTCGGGACAATGCGCCAGGCAAGCCGTGCGGGATATTCCGCCATGGCGAATGAGAATGATGTTTCCTACAACAACATACTGCGCACGCTGGATAAACTTGAAAGCCAGCGGTTTGCCGATGCAAAGTCAGTGTGCATTTCGACGAAAGAATAGCCAACTGCACCGCACTGAAAGCTTGGCCGCTACTGTGTCGGGAAGTACCAGAAGATGCCGATTCGGTAGTCTAGTGAAATCAGGTGTATGGCGACGAGACCGCCCACGAATGCAATTACGCCTGGTTGCCACAGAAGGATTCCGGGGTTTTTGGACTCAGATTCTTTGCTGAAAAGCAGTCCGGCTCCCAGCATCAGGTAAACAAGATGTTCCAGATGGAACAGCGTGGCGTCGAACATGCCTGTCACCAACAGGTAAACGATACTGGCTAACGCAAGCGCGTTACTAGCACGCAGGCGCCCCGTCGCCGGCTGAAACGTGGCTTTGGAAAACAGCCCGACGAGCAACAGAATCCCAATCAGTCCCCAGTCACAAACAAGCTGGACGACGGCGTTGTGAGGATGAACATGCGGGCGCTCAGTGAGTTGCACGCCGTGCATCACCTGCAGGCGTGCAAATCCGTTGCCGCCCAGCCCCGTCCATAGATTCCCGCCATCGCTCAAGGCCGTTAGCGTCGCTTTCCATAGCGAAAGTCTCATCGAACTTGCAGCAGTTGCCGGTGTTGCGCTGCCGGCTAACTCCTCCATCGTTCGAGCGACGGTGCCGGGTGTCCATTGATTGACCGGAAACGCGGGCGGGGGGATTTGGGACAGCGCGATTGCGACGGTGGTGTCGATCAACAATGTTTTCAGCCATGTGCGGTCCAGCAGGACGAAAACTGCGATACAGCACAGCCAGGCAAGGATGGAGGCTCTCGTCCCCGACCAGAAAACGAGTGCCAGTCCAACGATACGTATGAGTCGGAACAATACGGCGATTGAAGTGCTGCTCGCCGTTTTCGTGAACAGGATGAGCGAGAGGAATCCGATGCTCAGGCCAAGGTGGCGGATGTGGCCGAAAATCGGCGGATAGTGCCAGTTGTCGAACCACTCGGCCATGACGAACATGGTTGCCAGCAGGTTGATGATGCACAGCGCCGCGCCAATCTGCACGAATTCGAAAGCTTTTGGGTACTCTCGAAATGCCTGTGCGAAAAGCAGGCTGGCGACCGGCAGGATCAGCCAGTGGGAGTCCTTGGCGAGTGCCGGCAGGAACTCGCCGGAACGGGCGTCGACGTAGAGGATCCAGCCTGCGAACAGTGCGTACAGAATCAGTGAACTGCGCGTGACGCAGATGCGAAACTGCGTCGCCAGAAAAATGGTGACAGCCGCGAGCGCGAAGAACAATGGGCTGGCGAGGCCGTTGAACAGTGTGCGGGCATGGCTCGCCCACGCGAACCAGAGCAGTCCGAATATCCCGGCGATGACGAGCCCTTGTCGAGTGCCCGGCCATGTCGGCGATATCTTCAGCATGTTTGTGGTTCGGAACCGCGGGCTGCGTTCAGCGATTATTTGGAGCCGGGGGTGGCTTACAGATCGTAATCCCGCAACTTCTCCACATCCGGAATGTGGATCTTCCGTCCTTCAACGGAGATCAGTTCCTTGTCCGACAGTTCATGCAGGATTCGCGAGAAATGCTCCTGCGTCAGGTTCAGGCGCGAGGCGATGACGCCCTTGTTGGTCGGCAGGGTGACGGTCACCGACTTCTCGGCATCTTCGGTATCGGGCTGCTCGCGCAGCAGGTAGCCGATGATGCGCTGGCGGCCAGAGTGCAGCGAATAGGATTCGACATCGGTAATCAGGTGGTGCAGGCGCATGGCCATGCCGGCGATCATCTTGCGGCCCAGCTTGGGATCACCCTCCAGTTCTTCCATGATCACCGCCTTGGAGATGTGCAGCAGCAGCGAGTCGGTCAGCGCCTGCGCATACACCAGGTACGGCTTCTCCATGAACATCACGGCTTCGCCAAAGGTTTGACCCTGGCTGAGGATCTCGACGACCTTCTCTCCGCCAGCCGGCGAAGTGAAGGCGAGCTTGACC
>JAKJEY010000034.1:11927-17621 GCA_022705165.1 Pseudomonadota bacterium | reverse complement strand
GTAGGCTTTCAGCGTGGGGGCATCAACCGTGATTTTCCAGCCGGCACAACAGGTATCCTCGCAGGCGCTTCCGGTGCACTGAAAATCTGCGGCATAGCGAGGCATCACGGCGTCGAAGACACGCGTCAGGTGATGTTTTGGCATGACATGAATCGGTACGAAAAACAGTTCGGAGGCTATTTATCACGACACAAAAATCGAGGCAACCGGGTTCAGTGTCGCGCCACGACGCCGCGACCGCAGCCGAGTTACGGCCGGCAATGACAACGGAAATTTGGCGCATGGCGAACCGGCCTGGTGAGTAGCGGTGACGTCAGGTGACGGCGGTGAGCGAATCGGTGCCGCTACCCGGCCGCAGCGCACACCAGCGGAGAAGCCTCGTGCTGCCTCAGCCTGTTGAAGGCCACATGAGCTGCGTGCATTGGCCGTAGTCGAATTTCAGTTGCACCCAGTCGTCCACGGACAGGCGCTGCACGTGGCCGGCCAGCGCCCGGAAGACGCCGGCGTGGGTAACGATGATGCAGGCAGTGATTCCCTCCGCCGCCAGCGCATCGAGGCAGGCAACGGCGCGCGCCTGCAGCATCGCCGCCGATTCACCGCCGGGCGGCGCGTGGTGCAGCAGGTCGGTGGCCCAGGCATCGAATGCCTCGCGCGCTATCGCGTCCCAGGCCAGTCCTTCCCATTCCCCGAAATGCATTTCGACCAGCTGCGCCTCGAAGCGCGGCGACGGGTGCAGCGCCTCGGCCAGTTCGCGACAGCGGCGGAGCGGGCTGCTGATCACCGGCAGGCCGGGCGGGAGTTGCGTGCGCAGCGTTGCTGCCGTGGCCTCGATATCGTGCGCCGGCATGTCGAGCCGGCCGTAGCAGATGCCGTCGGCGATCTGCGGCCGCGGGTGGCGGATCAGGAAAACCTGCACAGCAGTCCGGTGTAGAAGGCGAGTTCGGCGAGCTGCTGCGTCGCGCCGAGGCAGTCGCCGGTGTAGCCGCCGAGGCGTCCGTGGATCTTGGCGGCGAGCACTGCAGTGGCGGCGAGCGCGAATGCGACGCCGCAGATGGCGGCCGTCGGCGGCAGCATGAGCAGCGCGACGCAGCCGAAGGCCGTCGCACAGAGCAGTTCGCCAAGGGAAATGCGCGTCGCCAGCGGTTTCGCCTTGCCTTCCTCGCGGGCGTAGTCGAGGAAATGCAGCAGCGTCGTGGAGCAGAGGCGGGAGAAGGCATGCCCCGCGATCAGCGCGGGGGCGACGAGCAGTGCGTCGAGTTCGATCAGGGCGACGAACTTGCCGAGCAGCATCAGCACCAGTGCCACGGCGCCAAAGCTGCCGATGCGTGAATCCTTCATGATTTCCAGCGCACGTTCGCGCGTCCAGCCGCCGCCGAAGCCATCGACCATGTCGGCCCAGCCGTCTTCGTGGAAAGCGCCGGTGACATGAATCGTCGCCGCCATCGCGAAGAGCACGGCCAGCGACTTCGGCAGCAGGAACGAGGCCGCGGCAAAGACGAGTGCGCTGATCAGCCCGACGACGATGCCGACCAGCGGAAAATAGCGCGCCGAGTGATTGAGCGCTTCAGGCGAATGTCCGACCCAGGCCGGCACCGGCAGCCGCGTGAAGAAACGGATTGCGCCGAAAAAGTACTCAGCCTCGCGGCGCAGTGCGCTCATGTCAGCTTTTTTCGGCGACGCCGGCCGACTCGAAGCTGGCCATCTCGTTGAGGAAGGCGGCGGCAGCGCGGACCAGCGGCCAGGCCAGCGCTGCACCGGTGCCCTCACCGAGGCGCAGGCCGAGATCAATCAGCGCTTCGGCGTCGAAGGCCTTCAGCTGCGCCTGATGGCCGGGCTCCGCCGAGCGGTGGCAGAACACCGCGTAGTCGACGATCGCCGGTTCGATGCGTGCCGCGACGAGGAGAGCGGCGCCGACGATGAAGCCATCGATCAGCAGCAGCATCCCGGACTCGGCGGCGCCAAGCATGGCCCCGGCCATCATGGCGATCTCGAAGCCGCCGAACTCGGCGAGCACCGCCTGCGCATGTTCGCTGCCGCCGTCGCTGCGGGCCGGCAGCCCGGCACGAGCGGCTGCCTGCGCGAGCAGCGCGCGCTTGCGGGCGAGGCCGGGGTCGTCGAGTCCGGTGCCGCGCCCGATGCAGTCGGCGAGCGGCGTCGCGGTCAGGTGGTGCGTGATCAGCGAGGCGGCGGCGGTATTGCCGATGCCCATCTCGCCGAAACCGAGCACCTTGCAGCCGGCATCGGCCAGCTCCCGGGCCAGCGCTGCGCCACGGGCGATCGCAGTGTCGCGTTCGGCCGGCGTCATTGCCGCCGTTTCGATGTAGTTCCGCGTTCCCGGCGCCACCTTGGCGTCGACCAGTGCTGCCCGCTCGCCGAAGTCGTGCGCGACGCCGGCATCGACGATCTTCAGCCCGAGGCCGTTGGCACGGGCAAAGACGTTGATCGCCGCGCCGCCGGCAAGGAAATTCTCGACCATCTGCCAGGTGACGTCCTGCGGGAAGGCCGAGACACCGGCTTTCGCTGCACCATGATCGCCGGCGAAGACCGCGATGTGCGGGAGGTCGAGTGTTGGCGACAGCGTCTGCTGCACGAGGCCGATCTGCAGTGCGAGGCGCTCCAGCCCGCCGAGGGCGCCGGGCGGCTTCGTCTTCTGGTCGATCTTGTGCTGCAGGGCGGCGGCGATGCCGCGGTCGGGGCGGGAGATATGGAAACTCATCGGTGGCTCTTGAGGTCTGGCTGAAGCCTGGAAAAGGGCGTTGGGGGCGAGCGGCCATTATACCGGCGCCCTCCTGTGCTATTTTTGACCCATGAAAGAACTCGTCATCGGTGGTGCCCGTTCGGGCAAGAGCGCACTCGCGGAAAAACATGCAGCCGGCTCCGGGCTGCGCGTCGTCTATGTCGCCACGGCCGAAGTGCGCGACGTCGAAATGGAACGCCGCATCGCCCATCACCGCGCCCGGCGCCCGGCCGACTGGGGGCTGGTCGAGGCGCCTGTCGGCCTTGCCGAGGCCCTGCGCGCCAATGCCGCGAAGGATGTCTGTCTGGTCGTCGACTGCCTGACCCTGTGGCTTTCCAACCTGCTTTTTGCCGGCAAGGCAGCAGCACAGGCCGAGGCCGGTCAGGCCATCGATTGCCCGCTGCTGGCCGGCGAGACGGCGGCGCTGATCGAGACGCTGCCGCAACTGCCGGGCTGGATCACGCTCGTCTCGAACGAGGTCGGCTGGGGGATTGTGCCGATGCACCCGGTGTCGCGCTGCTTTGCCGACGAGCAGGGACGGCTGAACCAGCAGGTCGCATCCGTCTGCGATCGCGTCACGCTCGTTGCCGCCGGGCTGCCGCTCGTGCTCAAGTAGCGGTAAGCTGCCGGAAAACGACGGGAGGGAGACCATGCATCGCCTGCTCGACGTGCTCGCCTCCGGTGTGCACGACACCAAGAACCAGCTGTTCTACGCCGAATCGCAGATCGCCGAAGCCGAGGCGAAGCACGGCCTCGACCTCTCCGAGGCACGCTACGCGATCGAAACGGCCGCCGTGCGCCTGACGCGGACGCTGACCGCCTATCACCTGCTGCGCAACGATGCGACGCTGGCCGTCGTGCCCGTCGTCGTTGCCGATCTCTGCGACGAGGTCGTGCTCGACCAGCGCCGGCATCTCGCCCATTCCGGCATCGAGCTTGTCCACAACTGCAGCGTGCAGGACGAATGGCCGCTCGATCGCGACCTGATCACCGACGTGCTCAACAATGCCGTCCAGAACGCCGGTCGCCATGCACGCAGCCGTGTCCGCCTGACGGCGTGGAACGAAGGCGACGGCCTGCACTTCCGTGTCGAGGATGACGGCCCCGGCTATGCCGACCCGGATGGCGGGCGCAGCACCGGTCTCATCGTTGCCGAGCGGGTGGCCTCGCTGCACGAACGCCAGGGCCGCTGCGGCAGCATGCACCTTGCCAACGGCGGCGAGTTCGGGGGCGCCGTGTTCGAGTTGAGGCTGCCCTAGCATGCAACGGACGCCCGACACGCTGCACTCGACGTTCACCGTGGACGATTCCTGCGCAACGGCCGGGCGGAACTGACATGCCGATCGACTACAAGAACAAGCGCTTCCTCGTCGTCGACGACCAGCCGCTGGCGCGCGAGAGCCTGCGCGCCATCGCGCAGACGGCGGGCGCCTTCTCGGTGGACTTCGCACCCGGCTATCAGGACGCGATTTTCAAGATCCGCAACAACTGTCCGGATGTCGTCCTCTGCGACTACATCCTCGGCGAAGGCCGCTCCGGGCAGCAACTGCTGGAAGAACTGCGCCGCTTCAATCTGTTGCCGGACGAAACGATTTTCATGATGGTCACCGGCGAGCAATCCTACGAGCAGGTCGTCGCTGCCGTCGAACTGGTTCCGGACGACTACATCATCAAGCCCTTCTCGCCCGACAAGCTGATGCTACGGCTGGAGAAGGTCGCCGCGAAGAAGGAATTCTTCGCCGGCTTCTATCGCGAGAAACGCAAGCAGGAATACGAGAAGGCGCTTGCCATCCTCGCCGCCAAGAAGGAGACCGAGGCTGGCCGCGCCTATCGCTTCGAGACGCTGCGCCAGGAAGCCGAGGTGCACCTTGCCGCCGGCAATGCCGAGCAGGCCGAGGCGGCCTATCGCGGCATCCTCGAAAAATACGAGTTCCCCTGGGCACGGGCCGGCGTCGCCAAGTCGCTGCACCACCAGAACCGCCTGACCGAGGCGCGGGCCGAGATCGAGAAGGTCGTCACGTCCAATACCCAGTACTTCGACGCGGCCGATATCAAGGCCAACATCTGCATGGCGCAGGGTGAGCACGAAGAAGCGCAGAAGACGCTCGATGCCGTGGCGAAGAAGACGCCGCGCAATTACCTGCGCAAGCGCCTGCTCGCCGAGGCGGCCGAACTCAACGGTGATACCGAGACGGCACGCGCGGCGATGGCTGACGTCGTGGCCAACGACACCATGCCCGGCGCGGTCTCGACCGAAGACCAGCTGACGCTGGCCCGTACCCATGTCGGCGCCGGCGACCTCATCGCGGCCGAGAAGGTGCTCGTGCTGATGCGCGAATCGGAAGTCATGAACCTCGAACTGGCCCAGCAGGCCAGCTATTCTGCGCTGCTCGCCGTTGCCTCGCCCGAGAAGGGCAGGAAGAAGTTCGCCGGCCTGCGCCCGGCGCTGATCGCCTCGCCCCTGTCGACCGTTTCCCGTGTCGACGTCCTGCGTGCGGCGCTGGCGGTCGATGACCGTGAACTCGCCGACGGCCAGGCCCGCGAGCTGATGTCCGGCGAGGATGCCAAGAAGGTCTTCGGCTCGGTGCGCAAGCTCTACGCGCTGCAGGGCCGGGAGAACGATTTCCGCGAAATCCAGCGCCAGGTGGCGATGCAGCGGATTCACCACGAAGAATGACGACGGGGGCTGGTGCCCCCATTTATGACCGACAACCCGGAGACAAGAGATGGAGCGCTCGTTTGAATATCGGCTCGAAGGCAGCGGCGACGCGCTGTCGCTGGCGATCAACATGGATTCGGTGACCGCCAAGGCCCTGTCCCGTCTGGATCGCTACATCAACTGGGCAGAGATCCTGCGGCTGACGGAGAACGATCCGGAAGCCGCCTACGCTGCCGAGCGCCTGCATACCGTCCTCCAGCATCTGAGCCGCTAACTTCCGGCGCCGGTGAAACGGCGG
>JAKJEY010000034.1:0-11917 GCA_022705165.1 Pseudomonadota bacterium | reverse complement strand
TTTACAGGGCGAAAAGGCCCTTCTCTTGTTTTGCCCATGAGCGCAATACTCATGGCAACAACCCTGCCAGCTTTTCCCACCTG
Organism: Pseudomonadota bacterium; assembly: GCA_022705165.1. Lineage (GTDB taxonomy): Bacteria > Pseudomonadota > Gammaproteobacteria > Burkholderiales > Rhodocyclaceae > Proximibacter. The sequence continues at coordinate 11,834 of JAKJEY010000034.1, read as the reverse complement.
AACGCCTGATCCACCGCATCGGCCAGCCGGTCGATGTCGGCCTCGCGCCGCGCGGCCGCGTCGAACTGCGTGTCGGCGACGTCGGCGCCTGCCCACTGAAGCAATGCGTTCAGTGCCGCCGGCTCGTCGAAAAGGCCGTGGCAGTATGTGGCGAAAATCTGCCCGTCGCCGGATTTCGCGCCGTCGGCGTGGCCGTCGAGCGTCGCGGCGGGGCACGACAGTGCCGGGCCGGCGGTGATGCCCATGTGGATCTCGTAGCCGCGCACGGCCGGGTTGCCGGGCAGGTGCAGCGTGCCGGCCACGTTTTTCAGCTGCTTCTCGCGTTCCAGCGTCGTCTCGCAGTCGAGCAGGCCGAGGCCGGGCGCGCTGCCCGGCTTGCCTTCGAGGCCGAGCGGGTCGTGCAGTTGCCGGCCCAGCATCTGGTAGCCGCCGCAGATGCCGATCAGCTTGCCGCCATAGCGCAGGTGGTGTTGCAGCGGTGTCTCCCAGCCGTTCGCGCGTAGCCAGGCGAGGTCGGCCTGCACAGCCTTCGAACCCGGCAGCACGATCAGGTCCGCTGGCGGGGGCGTCTCGCCGGGGCCGATGAAACGGAAATCGACCTCGGGGTGGAAGCGCAGCGGGTCGAGGTCGTTGTGGTTCGAGATGCGCGGGAAAGCCGGCGCGATCACCTTCAGCTTCGCCGCTGCCTTCGGCATTGCCTCGCGCGGCAAGGCATCCTCGGCATCGAGGTAGAGCCCGTGGAGATAGGGCAGCACGCCGATCACCGGCTTGCCGGTGCGGGCTTCCAGCCACTCCAGCCCCGATTCGAGCAGCGTGATGTCACCACGGAAGCGGTTGATGACGAAGCCCTTCACGCGCGCCTGCTCGGAGGGCGACAGCAGTTCCAGCGTGCCGACGAGGTGGGCGAAGACGCCGCCGCGGTCGATGTCGGCGACGAGGATCACCGGGCAATCCACCGCCTCGGCAAAGCCCATGTTGGCGATGTCACGGTCGCGCAGGTTGATCTCGGCCGGGCTGCCGGCGCCCTCGACCAGCAGGCATTCGTATTGTGCGCAGAGGCGATCGTAGGATTCGAGCACCGCCTTCATCGCGCGCGGCTTGTACTCGTGATACGCGACGGCATCGAAATCCTGCAGCGCCTTGCCGTGGATGATCACCTGCGCCCGCTTGTCGGTATTCGGCTTCAGCAACACCGGGTTGAAATCGGTATGGGGCTCCAGCCCGGCGGCCAGCGCCTGCAGCGCCTGCGCGCGGCCGATCTCGCCGCCGTCGACGGTGACGGCCGAATTCAAGGCCATGTTCTGCGGCTTGAACGGTGCCACACGGATGCCGCGGCGCTTGAGGATGCGGCACAGCGCCGCCACCAGCGTGCTCTTGCCGGCATCGGAGGTGCAGCCCTGCACCATCAGGGTCGGGGTGCGTGCGGGATAAGGTGTGGCCATCGGGGGCGGTGTGCGGTCGCAACGAATTCGGGAAAGTGCGCATTTTCGCATGCCGCGGCACGGTAAAATGCGCCCTCCCGTCCCAGATTTCCTCGCCCGTCTCCGTGTCCTTGCCTGCCCCTCTCCTGCTGCCGCTGTTCGCCATGGCCGGCGCCACGCTCGATCGCCTGCTCGGCGAGCCGAAGCGCTGGCATCCGCTGGTCGGCTTCGGCCGTGTCGCCGGCTGGGTCGAGGCGCGCGCCAACCGGAATGGCGGCGCCCGCCTTGCCGGCCTGCTCGCGTGGAGCCTCGTCGTGCTGCCGCCGGTGCTGCTCGCCGGTTTCCTGTGCACGCTGCCGCTCGGCTGGCTGCTGCACCCGCTGCTGCTCTGCTTCGCGCTCGGTGGCCGGGCGCTGGAAGAACACGGCGAGCGTGTTGCCGACGATCTGGCGGCGGGCAACCTCGCCGCTGCGCGCGAACACGTCGGCTGGATGGTTTCGCGCGATACCGCCGCCCTCGACGAAACGGGGGTGGCCAAGGCTGCCGTCGAATCGCTGCTCGAGAACGGCAACGACGCGGTCTTCGGCGCGCTGTTCTGGTTCTTCCTGCTCGGCGGGCCGGGGGCGCTGCTCTTCCGGCTGGCGAACACGCTCGACGCGATGTGGGGCTACCGCAACGAGCGCTTCTACTACTTCGGTGCCGCTGCCGCACGTTTCGACGACGTCCTCAACTACCTTCCGGCGCGCCTGACCGCGCTGACCTATGCGCTCTTCGGCAAGACCCTGCGCGCGCTGGCCTGCTGGCGGGCACAGGCGCCGCAATGGGACAGCCCGAACGCCGGGCCGGTGATGTCTGCCGGTGCCGGGGCGCTGCAGGTGGCGCTGGGCGGCGCGGCGATCTACCACGGCAAGCTCGAAGTGCGGCCTTCACTCGGCGAAGGGCGTCCGCCGCAGGCGGCCGACATCGCGCGGGCGCTGGCGCTCGTGCAGCGCGGCATGCGGCTGTGGCTGATCGTGGCACTGGTGCTCGGCCTGCTCGCCGCGCTCTTCCTTCCCGGAGTTCCCCGTGCTTGAGCACGGCGGACGCCTGCGCCTCGCTGCCGCGCAGTGGGGCATCCCGCTCGCCGACTGGCTCGATCTGTCCACCGGCATCAACCCGCAGGGCTGGCCGGTACCGGCGCTGCCGGCCGACTGCTGGCGCCGCCTGCCGGAAGACAACGACGGGCTGGAGGATGCCGCAGCTACCTTCTACGGCAACGCCAACCTGCTGCCGCTCGCCGGATCGCAGGCGGCGATCCAGTGCCTGCCGACGCTGCTGCCGCGCGCGGCAGTCGTCATGCCGGCGCCGCTCTACGCCGAACATCCGCACGCCTGGGAGCGCGCCGGCCACAAGGTGCGCCGGCTGCCGGGGGCCAACCTCTCGCGCGCGCTCACCGCGATGGCGCCGAACGTGCTGCTGTGCAATCCGAACAACCCGACCGGCCGCGCCTATACGCGCGACGAACTGCTAGCCGCGGCGGCGCAGCTGAAGAAGCGCGGCGGCACGCTGATCGTCGACGAAGCCTTCGCCGATGCCGATCCCGAGAACTGTGTCGCCCCCTTCGCCGGCACGAAGGAAGCGCCCAACCTGATCGTGCTGCGCTCGATCGGCAAGTTCTTCGGCCTCGCCGGTGCGCGCGTCGGCTTCATCCTGGCGCGCCGCGAACTGCTGATGCAGATGGTCGAGGTGCTCGGCCCGTGGGCCGTGAGTGGCCCGTCGCGCCTCGTCGCGCAGGGGGCGCTGTCCGATCGCGACTGGCAGGCCGCTGCGCGCAAGCGGCTCGCTGCCGACAGTGAACGGCTGCGCGCCCTGCTCGCGCCGCTCGTCGCACCGTCCGCTGAAGTACAGGCGACGCCGCTCTTCTGCTGGCTGCCGACGCAAGATGCACAGGCGCTGCACGATTTCCTAGCCGCCCGTGGCATCCTCGTCCGCCTCTTCGCCGAGTCCACCGGCACGCCCGGCATCCGCGTCGGCCTGCCCGGCAATGAATCCGAATGGCAGCGCCTGGCAGAAGCCCTCGGCGCCTGGCCTCAAACCTCGTCCCACGCCCCCGTCATCCCGGCGAAAGCCGGGATCCAGAACTGAGGCTGGGTACGCACCCACATCACCCGGACAAGCGCAGAAAGAAAACGACATGACAAGGAATCCGTCAATCATTCCTCGCGCAAAACTGCGCACCGCCCTCTCCCTGCTGCTCGTCACCGGCTCCCTGCTTCCGTACGTACCCGCCTTCGCCGAAGTCAGCGTCAAGGACGACATCGGCAACACGGTGAAGCTCGCGCAGCCGGCAAAACGCATCGTCAGCCTCGCCCCGCACATGACCGAGACGCTGTTCGCCGCCGGCGCCGGCGGGCAGATCGTCGGCACCGTCGATTACAGCGACTACCCGGAAGCGGCGAAGAAGATCCCGCGCGTCGGCGGCTATTCGCGCTTCGACATGGAGGCCGTGGCGGCACTGAAGCCGGATCTCATCGTCGGCTGGCAGAGCGGCAACGCCGCCGCGCACCTCGACAAGTTCCGCAGCCTCGGCTACACCATGTACATCTCTCAGCCGAACCGCATCGACGACGTGGCGAGCGAGATCGAGCGCCTCGGAACGCTTGCCGGTACCGGCGCCACGGCCAATGCCGAGGCAAAGCGATACCGTGCCAAGCTGGCCACGCTGCGTGCGCAATACGCCGGCAAGGCCACGGTGCGCACCTTCTACCAGATCTGGAAGCAGCCGCTGATGACGGTGGGCAGGAACCAGATCATCTCCGACGCCATCCGCCTCTGCGGCGGCGACAACGTCTTCGGCAAGCTGGAGCAGATGGCGCCGACGGTGACGGTCGAAGCGGTGATCGCCGCCAACCCGGAAACCATCATCGCCAGCGGCATGGGCGACTCGCGCCCGGAGTGGCTGGACGACTGGAAGAAGTGGACCAGCATCGAAGCGGTGAAACGCGACAACCTTTTCTTCGTTCCGCCGGAACTGATCCAACGGCATACGCCGCGGTTGCTGGAAGGGACGGAGATTCTGTGCAAGCACCTGGAGACGGTGCGGGGGCGGCGGGGGAAGTAGTCGAGCTGCCGCTGTCGACCCTAAGCGGTCTGACGACCTTGGCGAAAGCAGACATTCGACAAGCCAACTTGCATCCCGATTAAGTGCCTTAGGCCACATTCCAACCTATGTAAAGCAGCAGGAGAGCCAACCCCGAAGTCGTTGCGATTCTGGCACCCATAACATTCACTAACATCTTCAACGCTTGCAGGCGCCAGCTGTAGTTCTTCTTGGCGATAGATGCCCACGCGCAACATCCCTTGATCACCTCATAACTATCGCGAGTTTCACGGAAGAGAAGCGCCAATGAGATTGTTCCGAGAGCGAGCAACGCCATCGCCGCGATCTCCTTTGATATCCAGCTAGAGTTGTGGCGATTGATGTAGCCAATCGTGAGCCCTAGTAGGAAAAGAAGAAATACCCTCATGGTGGGAAGGCGTGAGCTCACTGGTGCTAGATGCTTCTCAACTGCCTTTAGTTTGGTGGGCAACCATCCTGGAACCTTGGACATGTCGACTGCTAGGCCGACATATTTCCTATCAGCCATCAGCGGATCGTCACCGAAGTCTAGTTGTTCGAGGTAATCAGTAACTCGCTTGAATATTTCAGACCGTTCTGACCAACGCTCGCCGAGTATGTGTCTGGCATTTCGAGGCACCTCCAATATCCATCTAACGTCCTGAGAGTGCGGTAAGCGATTGCCGACAACCTTGAAACACAAGCAAAGATTTCCTTCCTCATAGCATGCACCAGAGACAAGCAGACCATTTCGGTACTCCGGTTCTCGTGGATTCCCCCAATCATGGGTTATTTTGTAGAAAGAGCGTGCGGTCATAAAGGGGCTAATGTGAGGAATCTGCGAGCTAGTTGTGCGAACTCCGGCAGCAAGTTCGGATATGAATTGATATCCATGCACCAATTATGCATATGGTATCTATTGATCAGCAAGGAAGTTGGCTAGGCCCGTATAACGGCGCCACTAATCCGGACGCCGTGACACAGCCTTTAAGGTCTGCTATTCGGCGAAATGCCTAATAGCCGCTACTGGCCGGTAACAGTCAGAAACGGCGAATGCTTGACGCATATTACTCCGCCAGCCACTTTTCCAAAAATTCCACGCAAACCCTTAACCGCGCCGACGTCGACAACCGCGACGGATACACTGCCCACACATCCACCCGCTGCGAATAGTCCGGCAGCACGCGCACGAGGTCGCCGCGTTCGAGGCTGCCGCCGACGTCCCAGATCGAGCGCAGGATGATGCCGTGGCCGTCGATGGCCCACTGGTGCACGATCTCGCCGTTGCTGGCCGAAAGCGGGCCGCCGACCTTCACCGTCTCCTCGCCCTGCGGCCCCTGCAAAGTCCAGCGGCCGAAATCCTGATAGCGCTCGCGGATGAGGATGCAGCGGTGCTGCGCGAGGTCGGCGAGGCGCTTCGGCTTGCCGTGCCTCTTCAGGTAGCCGGGGGCCGCGCAGAGCACGCGCTCGTTGGCGGCGAGCCGGCGCGAGATCAGGTAGGGCTCGTGCGCTTCGCCGAAGCGGATGTCGAGGTGGAAGCCCTCCTCGATCAGGTCCACCGGCCGGTCGAGCAGTTCGAGCTGGATTTCGAGGCCCGGGTGGCGCCTGGCCAGCGCAGAGAGCGCCGGCGCGACGCGGTTGCGGCCGAAGCCGGCGCTGGTGCAGATGCGCAGGAGGCCGACAGGTTCGGCGCGGGTCTTCGACACGGCGTCGGCCAGCTGGTCGACGTCGTCGAGGATGCGCTGCGCCCACTGCAGCACCGTCTCGCCCTGCTCGGTGAGCGCGACGCTGCGTGTCGTCCGGTGCAGCAGCGCCGTTCCCATGCCCGCTTCGAGGATGGCGATGCGCTTGCTGACGACGGCGTTGGAGAGGCCCAGTTCGCGCGCGGTGGCGGCGAAGCTGCGGTTGCGGGCGACGGCGCAGAAGAGGCGCAGGTCGTCGAGTTGCGGTGCAGTTTTCACGATTCGTGAATGGTGTAGTGACGATTCGACTGATTCTAGTTCAATCCGTAGCCGATATGCTTCCGGTCATGGATCTTTCAGTCATTTCATCGTCTCTCTCGCTGCTCGGGCCGCTCTTGCTCGGCGCCGTGCTCGGCGGCATCGGCGGCCTGCTTGGCATCGGCGGCGGCATCATCGCCATCCCGGTGCTGGCGATGGGCTTCGGCATGGAGCAGCAGCTGGCACAGGGCACAGCGCTGGTGATGATTACGCCGAACGTGCTGATCGCCTTCTGGCGCTACCGCCAGCGCCACCCGCTGCCGCTGCGCACGGCTGGCCTGCTCGGGCTGGCGACACTGCTGGCGACCTGGCCGGCGGCATGGCTGGCTGTCCATCTCGATTCGCATGTGCTGATGCTGTGCTTCGCGGTCTTTCTCGTCGGGCTGGCATCGTGGTTCTTCCACGGCGCGCGGGCGGCGGCGAAGGCGGCCAGCGCCGGCTGGCACGAACGCTGGCTGCCGGGCGTCGGCGTGATCGGCGGCTTCTTCGCCGGCCTGTTCGGCGTCGGTTCCGGCATCGTCGCGGCACCGTTGCTGACACGCGGCTTCGGCAAGCCGCAGGCGGTGGCGCAGGGCCTCGCGCTGGCGCTCGTCGCGCCGGGGGCGGTGGTGGCGCTGGCCACCTTCGCACAGGCGCAGCAGGTGGCCTGGCAGACCGGCGCATTGCTCGCCGTCGGCGGCATGGCGACGGTTTCCTACGGCGTGGCCTGGGCGCACCGCCTGCCCGAGAAGCGGCTGCGCCGGCTGTTCGCGGCGATGCTGCTGGTGACGGCGGCGCTGATGATCCGGCAGGGCCTGTCGGGCTGATGCGGCCGGTACAATGGCGGCTGTTCCTTCTTCCCCGCCGCCATGCCTGCCCGCCATCTCCCGCAACGCATCGTCTGCCTGACCACCGAAACCGTCGAGGTGCTCTATGCCCTCGGCGAGCAGGATCGCATCGCCGGCATTTCCGGCTACACCGTCTTCCCGAAGGAGGCGCGCAAGGAGAAGCCGAAGGTCTTCGCCTTCACCAGCGGCGACCTGCAGAAGATCCTCGCCGTGCAGCCCGACCTCGTGCTCACCTTCTCCAACCTGCAGGCCGAGATCAGCCGTGAGCTGATCGCCGCCGGCGTGCCGGTCTACGCCTTCAACCAGCGCAGCGTGGACGACATCCTGGCGATGATCGCCACCGTCGGCCGACTGGTCGGTGCCGAGGAGAAGGCGCTGGCGATGGTGGCGGAACTGCAGGCGGTGATCGATGGTGTGCGCAGCGAAGCCGCGACGCTGCCGAGAAAGCCGCGCGTCTATTTCGAGGAATGGGACGAGCCGCCGATCAGCGGCATCCGCTGGGTCTCCGAGATGATCGCCATCGCCGGTGGCGAGGACATCTTTGCCGAACGCGCGCTGTGCCAGTCGGCGAAGGACCGCATCATCGCCGACCCGCTGGAGATCGTTCGCCGCGCGCCGGACATCATCATCGGCTCGTGGTGCGGCAAGCATTTCCGGCCGGAGCGTGTCGCCGCACGTGAGGGCTGGTCGGCGGTGCCGGCAGTGGCCGGTGCGCAGATCCATGAACTCAAGTCGGCCGTGATCCTGAACCCGGGGCCTGTCGCCATCCGCGAGGGCCTGCCGGCACTCGCCCAACTGTTCCGCCAATGGGCCGCTGCGGCGGCAGGAGCTGCGCAATGAACCACCATGTCTTCCCGCTCGACCGCGAATACGTCGAGCTGCACATCCTGCTCAAGCTGCTGTCGCTGGCGCCCTCGGGTGGTGCGGCGAAGGTGATGGTCGCCGACGGCCTCGTCACCGTCGATGGCGAAACCGAGACGCGCAAGACACGCAAGCTGCGCGGCGGCGAGACGGTCCGCGTCGGCGACGACGAGATTGTCGTCCGCGCCGGCTGACGGACTGAACTGCTCGGTCAGGGAACGATCGAGAGAAACAGGAAGGCGGCGAACAGGACGAGGTGAACGGCGGCGTGCAGGATGGTGGCGCGGCCGCTGGTCAGCGTGATGATGCTGACGGCGAAGGTCAGCACCAGCAACACGATTTCCTTGGCGGCAAGACCGAGCGTGATCGGCATGTCGAAGACGATGGCGACGACCGCGATGGCGGGAATGGTCAGGCCGATCGTCGCCAGTGCCGAGCCGAGTGCGAGGTTCAGGCTGATCTGCATGCGGTTGCGCACTGCCTCCCGGAATGCAGCGCCGGTTTCGGGCAGCAGCACGATCAGTGCGATGACGACGCCGACGAAGGAACTCGGGGCGCCGATGGCCGCGACCGCCGCCTCGATGCCAGGCGCCAGCGTCTTCGCGAGGCCGACGACGGCGACGAGGGCGACGCACAGGAGCACGAAGGCGGCGAGCGCGGCGCCCTGCGCGGGCGGCTCGCCGTGATCATCGTCGGCGTCCCCGACCGGCAGGAAGTGTTCGCGATGGCGGATGGTCTGCACGAAGACATAGACGCCGAACAGCAGCAGCGACATCAGGCCGGAGAAGGCCAGCTGGAGGGTCGAATACGAGGGGCCCTTCGTCGTCGTCGTGAACTGGGGAAGCACCAGCGCGAGCGTGGTCAGCGGAATCAGCACCGCGAGGGCGGGGGCGCTGCCCTCGACCCGGAATACCGCGACCTGATGGCGTACTGCACCCGCGAACAGGCAGAGTCCGACGATGCCGTTGCAGACGATCATGACCGTGGCGAAGACCGTGTCGCGTGCCAGGGTATCCTGCCCTTCGCCGCCGAACAGCTTGAGCGAAACGATCAGCGAGACCTCGATGACGGTGACGGCGAGCGCGAGGATGAGCGCGCCGAAGGGTTCGCCGACGCGGTGCGCAACGACTTCGGCATGCTGTACCGCCGCCATGACGCTGGCGATGAGCCCGGCGGCGACGACGATGGCCAGTACGCCGCCGAGCGCATTGCCCCATGCGAAGGCAAGCAGGATCGTGGCGGCGATCGGCGCAGCCACGGTCCACAGGGGCAACTGGAAAGGATGTCTGAGATTCATCGGTGGCGGTTCCCGGAAACCGGGTGGAACGTCGTCGGCGGAAAGCAGGTCAGACGGTAGAATACCGGCCTTGTCGGGAGAATACATCATGCGTCTTTTCGCTTTCCTGTTGCTGCTGGCGACGACCCTGTCGGCCCGTGCCGAGGTGGTCGACATCACCAATGCCGAGCTCGCCCGCCTCGCGATTTCAGGCGTGCCGGTGATCGACATCCGTACCGAAGGCGAGTGGAAGGAAACCGGCATCGTGCCGGGTAGCCGGCTGATCACGCTGTTCGACGAGAAGGGCCGCGCCGATGCGCCGGCCTGGCTGGCGAAGGTGAAGGAAGTGGCGAAGCCGGACCAGCCGGTGATCGTCATCTGCCGTAGCGGCAACCGAACGAAGATGGCCAGCCAGCTGCTCGCGCAGCAGGGGGGTTATGCGAAGGTCTATAACGTCAAGGACGGCATCCGCGCCTGGGCAGCGGAAGGCCGTACGCTGGCACCGGCGACGACGGCCGTGGCGAGCTGCCCGGCGGGTGCGCGCTGCTGATGAAGGCAAAGGGCGACAAGAAGGAAAAGTCCTACGAGCTGCGGCCGGGGCAATCGGTCGAACTGCTCAAGGAACTGCACATCCTGACGCGCGACGGCGCGATGAACCAGGACAGCCGGCGCAAGCTGAAGCAGGTCTATCACCTGTTCAACTTCATCGAGCCACTGCTCGTCGACGCGCAGCAGGCGCACCCGGAGATTCATCTCGTCGATCACGGTGCCGGCAAGTCCTACCTCGGCTTCATCCTCTACGACCTGTTCTTCAGGGAGCGCGCGCCGGGCTCGACCGTCTGGGGCATCGAGACGCGCGACGAGCTGGTGACGCGTTCGCGCGAACTGGCTGCGCGGCTGGGTTTCAGCGGCATGAAGTTCCTCAACCTGTCGGTGGCCGACTCGATCGTTTCGCCCGAACTTCCGGAGCGCATCGACGTGGTCACGGCGCTGCATGCCTGCAATACCGCAACCGATGATGCGATCCGCTTCGCGCTGGCGAAGCAGGCGAAGACCATCGTGCTGGTGCCGTGCTGCCAGGCCGAAGTTGCGGCGACGCTCAGGAAGCACAAGGCGACGGCGCTGACGAATGCGCTCGGCGAGGTTTGGCGCCATCCGATCCATACGCGCGAATTCGGCAGCCACCTGACCAACGTACTGCGCTGCCTGCAGCTGCAGGCACACGGCTACGAGGTGACGGTGACCGAGCTGACCGGCTGGGAGCATTCGATGAAGAACGAGCTGATCATCGCCGTCGACCGCAAGTTGCCGGCGAAGAAACCGGCCGAACGCCTGGCCGAACTTCTCGCCACTTTCGGCCTCGAAGATTTGCGCGAACGTTTCGCGTGATTTCCGGAGACGACCATGGAGCAACCTGCCTGCAATGGCGATGCCTGCAGCAGCATCGAGGAATCGAAGGCCTACTGGGCGGAGCGCCTGTCGCCGGAGGCGTATCGCGTGCTCTTCGAGGAGGCGACCGAGTACGCCGGCAGCAGCCCGCTGAATCGCGAGAAGCGTGACGGCAGCTTCGTCTGTGCGGCCTGCGGCACGCCCCTTTTTGACAGCAGCGCCAAGTACGACAGCGGTACCGGCTGGCCGAGCTTCTGGCAGGCGCTGCCCGATGCCGTCGGAACGAAGACCGACCACAAGCTGCTGATGCCGCGCACCGAGTACCACTGTGCGAAATGCGGCGGCCATCAGGGCCACGTCTTCAAGGACGGTCCACTGCCGACCGGCTTACGCTACTGCAACAACGGCGTGGCGCTGCGCTTCGTGCCGCGCGGCGAGTGAGTCGCAGGAGCGCCGCAACAGGAAAGCAAAAGGCCGGCGGGATCGCTCCCGCCGGCCTTTTTCGTTTGCAGGCTACCGCAAACGCTTACTGCACTTGCTGGATGCCGGCGATGACCCAGCCGCGGCTGCCGTCGGTAGGTTTCACCAGATGCCAGATCTCCGAGAAGGATTCGACCGGGCTGCGATCCTCGCTGATGTAGCCGCTGAAATGCACGCTGACGACATGGCGGTTGCCTTCCTCGGCGACGTCGATGACCTGTGCGTTGAGGTCGGTGACGTTGGTCTCCTGCGTGGCGCCCTTGCGCTCGTCGATCGCCAGCTTGATCTCGGCGAACATCTCCGGCGTGGTGAATTCGCGGATGTCGTCGAGGTTGCCGGCGTCGTTGGCGGCCTGCAGGCGGATGAAGTTCACCTTGGCCGTGCGGGCGAAACCTTCGGCGTCGAAGCTGGCCGGGATGTTGCCGCCCACTGCCTCGGCTCCGCTTGCTGCTGCGCCCGTGGCAGCCGCGGCTGCCGGGGTGT
>JAKJEY010000033.1:17364-17666 GCA_022705165.1 Pseudomonadota bacterium | reverse complement strand
GAATTCTTTCAGTCGCCCGACACCGATGCCGTCTGCGACCGGGAGAAGGCCTCGCTGCAGATCACGCATGCCGAGGCCGGGGCCTGGATTGCGGAGCAGTGGAAGCTCGATTCCTTTCTTTCCGACAGCATCCTCTACCACCATCAGCCACCGGGCAGCCTGGGCAGCGCCCCCCTCCTCGTGCGAATTTGCGTCCTGGCAAACAGGCTCGCCGAGCATGGGCCCGACAGCACCGAAGCGCAGGAGGCGGCCACCCTCTGCAAAATTCCGCCGACGGCCCTGCCCGGGGTTGCTGCATCGGC
>JAKJEY010000033.1:3265-17354 GCA_022705165.1 Pseudomonadota bacterium | reverse complement strand
CGAACTGGCGCCGCATCCATCATCGGAGGGGTCGCCATCCAGCCACGAAAAACTGGCCGCCGAAGTCCAGCAACTGATCCTGACAAGCACAGCCACGCGCCCTTTGCTGGTGCCGCAGGATGAGCAACTGTTGTTGCGCAGCCTGGTTCAGTCGGCCTGCATGCTGTTCGATCTCGATGATGCTGCCGTCCTCCTGCTCGACCCGGTCGAGGGGTTGCTGAACGGCGTCCCGCTCGACAAGGAATTGCAGCGACTCGCGCAAATATCCCTGCCACTGAGTACGGGTACGCCGATTGCCGATGCCGTCCTCGGCAAGGCACCGATGTTCGTCTCTGCGGACAGTTCCGCAATCAGTGTCGGTGAAAAGCAGTTGCTGCGCATTCTGGGCACGGAGGCTGCGATCTGCCTGCCACTTGCTGGCAATCCCCATGCGCTCGGCGCACTGGTGTGTGCGCTGCGTCCCGCCCAATTCGCGAGCCTGCGGACAAAGGCGCCACTGTTCCAGGCCTTCGCGGCACAGGCCGCTGCGGCGCTCGACGCTGCCCGCAATGCACAAGGCGAGCGCCGCGAAAGCCTTCAGGCCCTCAGGGAAGAGTACGAAAGCGCGGCGAAACGCATGGCGCACGAAGCCAACAATCCGCTCGCCATCATCCGGAACTACCTCGCCATTCTCGAAGGGAAGCTGTCAAAGCAGGAGGCCCCCGGAGGGGAAATTGCCATCCTTAACGAGGAAATCGAGCGCGTCGGAAGCATTCTGCGGTCGTTCCGCAACCGGACGCCGGCAGGCGCATCGGGCAATACCGACGTCAATCGCGTGGCACGGGATGTCGTCCGTCTTTTCGCCGAAACCGGATTCGCCAACGCCGCGCTGAAGATCTCCGCCCACACCGGCGAGGCAGCCCTCAATGCGCGCGCAGATGCGCAAACCGTCAGGCAGATCCTGATCAATCTGATCAAGAACGCCGTCGAGGCCATGCCCAACGGCGGCGAGATCCGTGTCACCGCGAACGGCATGATCAATTTCGGCGGACAGATGTTCATCCAGCTCAGTGTCCGCGATACCGGCCCCGGCATTTCCGAGGAGCGACTCGGCGCCATCTTTCATCCGCTCGAAAGCAGCAAGGCAGGGGAGAACCGCGGCCTGGGCCTGAGCATCGTGAATGAACAGGTCGAAAAACTGGGCGGACAGGCGATCTGCAGCAGCAGCGCGGAAGGGACCAGCTTTACCGTCCTGCTTCCCGCGCAGACCGCTGCTCCCCGCCTCCCCGCGGACAGCAGCACTTCGTAGCGCAGCAGGAGAATTTCATGCAACCGACGCAAGAAAACGAAGCCGACGCACTCAAGCAGATCCTCTGCGGTGCCAGCGTCACTCATCTGCCGAAGCCATCGTTCCGCTTCCTGCTGGTCGACGACGAACCCCGTCTGTTGCAAAGCCTCTACGAGATGCTCGACAACAGGGGCTACGAACTGATCCGGGCCAACTCGGGCGAGGCGGCGGTGAACGAACTGCTCCGCCTGCGCTTCGACATCGTCCTGCTCGACCTGCGGCTGCCAGGAATGAGCGGCCACGAGGTCATGGACTTCATCAAGACGCGGGGACTCGACTGCCACACGATCGTTCTCAGCGGCAATACCGAGATCGATGCCGCGATCGGCGCGCTCAAGCGTGGCGCCTACGATTTCCTGCGCAAGCCCTATGCACCCGAGGAGCTGCTGAAGATCATCGCCAATGCGCTGCAGGAGCGCGAGCTGGCGCGGGAAAACCAGCGCATCGCGGCCCAGCTCGAATCGTCCGAGAGACTCTACCGCTACCTGGTCGACAGCTCGCCGGACATCATCTACACGCTCGACCAGGCCGGCCGCTTCACCTTCCTCAACCAGCGGGCGACGACGCTGCTTGGCTACGACCGTGACGAACTGCTCGGCCGGCACTATTCGGAGATCGTCTTCGAGGAGGACCTCGAACGCGCACTCTACGTCTTCAACGAACGGCGGGTCGGCGAACGCGCGACACGCAACGTCGAGCTGCGCCTGAAGTGCGTGACCGGCAAGGACGATACGCGCCATTTCGACAATGCGCTGATGACCATCGCCTTCAATTCGGACGGCATCTACCTGGCCGATGCCGCGGTCACGAAGCGCGAGTACTACGGCACCTACGGCGTCGCCCGCGACATTACCGATCGCAAGCGCGCCGAGGAGCAGGTCGCCTACCAGGCCTATCACGACGTCCTGACCGACCTGCCGAACCGCGCCCTCTTCCGCGATCGCCTGGAACTGGCCATCATGCAGGCGCGGCGGAACGCCCGGACACTGGCCGTCATGTTCGTCGACCTCGACCGTTTCAAGATCGTCAACGATTCACTCGGGCACGTCACCGGCGACCTGCTGCTCCAGGAAGTGGCAGCGCGCCTGAAGCTCTGCCTGCGCCAGAGCGACACGCTGGCACGGCACGGCGGCGACGAGTTCACCCTCGTTCTGCCGGAAATCGCCGATGGCGAGGATGCCGAGCATGTCGCCGGCAAGATCCTGGAATCGCTGAGCCGGCCTTTCGACCTGAACGGGCACGAAGTCTTCCTGTCGGGCAGTATCGGCATCGCGCTCTACCCGGAACACGGCTCGACGGGCGAGCAACTCGTGCGCCACGCCGACATCGCCATGTACCGCGTCAAGCGCGCCGGCAAGAACGGCGTCCAGTTCTTCACCCAGGAAATGTTCAAGGATGTGCACTACCGGGCGACGCTGGAAAAGGATTTGCGCAAGGCGATCGATAACAACGAGCTGGAGGTCTATTTCCAGCCGCAGTTCGACGTCTTCACGAACAGGATCATCGGCGCGGAAGGCCTGATGCGCTGGCACCACCCCAGCCGCGGACTGCTGACGCCCGGCGAGTTCCTGCCGCTGGCGGAAGAGAACGGGCTGATCCTGCAGCTCAGCGAATGGCTGCTCGAATCGGTCTGCACCACGCTGAAGACCTGGGACGCCGCAGGCAAGGAACGGCTCAAGATATCGATCAACGTCTCGCCGCAGCACCTCGATCGCGGCATATTCTGCGAGGCAATGTTCGACGCCCTGAAACGGCACCGCATCATGCCGCAGCGCATCGAAGTCGAGATCACGGAAAACATCTGCATCGGCAATCCGCAGCAGACGGTGGAACAACTGCATCGCCTGCATGCGATGGGCGTCAGTACCGCGATCGACGACTTCGGTACCGGATACTCGTCACTCGCCTACCTGCACCGTTTCCCTGTCGACACCATCAAGATCGACCAGTCGTTCGTGCGCGAGATCGCCCGGGAGAATGGCCACTACCCGGTGGTCCTGGCCATCATCTCGATTGCCCGCGGCCTCAAGCTGAATCTCGTTGCGGAAGGGGTGGAAACCGAGGCGCAGTGCAACTATCTCAAGGCGCACGGCTGCTCGGTCATGCAGGGGTTCCATTTTTCCCCGGCCATCAGCAGCAGCGAATTCCTCACGCTGCTGGCCCCGCGGGAAAAGAAGCTGGCACGCTGACGCGCAACCGCCCGCAGCACCAGCCCGGCTATCGCATCGGGCCGTCGAGCAGGCTCTCGTCCCAGCTCGCGTGCTTCTCGAAGCCGAGCAGGTGGGCCGTGGTGGCAGCAAGGTTCGACAGCCCCGCCGTCTCGGTCTGGCGCAGCGACAACCCGGCCGCGGCCTTGCCGAACAGGATCAGCGGTACCGGGTTGAGCGTGTGCGCAGTCTTGGCCTTGAAGCTGCCATCCTTGTTCTGCGCCGGCTGACCGGTCTTCTTGTCCAGCTCGAACATCTCGTCGGCGTTGCCGTGATCGGCGGTGATCAGCGCCACGCCGCCGGCCGCATCGATGGCGGCGAGCAGACGGCCGAGCGCAAGGTCGACGGCTTCCACCGCCATCGTCGCCGCGCGGAAGTTGCCGGTGTGGCCGACCATGTCGCCGTTGGCGAAATTGCAGCGCAGGGCCTTGTACTTGCCGCTCTGCACGGCGGCGATCATCGCGTCGGCGATCTCGGCGGCCTTCATCCACGGCCGCTGCTCGAAGGGCACGACGTCGCTCGGCACTTCTTCCCACACCTCGCCGTCGAACTTGTTCGAGCGGTTGCCGTTCCAGAAGTAGGTGACGTGGCCGAACTTCTGCGTCTCCGAGCACGCATACTGGGCCACACCGCTCTTCGCGAACCATTCGCCGGCCGTGTTCTGGATCGCCGGCGGCGCAACGAGGAAGCGCTCGGGCAACTTGAGATCGCCATCGTATTGCAGCATGCCGGCGTAGGTGACTTTCGGTGTGCGTACGCGGTCGAAGCGGTCGAAATTCGCCTCGACGAAGGCGCGCGTGATCTCGATCGCACGGTCGCCGCGGAAGTTGTAGAAGACGACCGAGTCGCCATCCTCGATGGTGCCGACCGGCTGACCGCCTTCACCGATGACGAAGGGCGGCAGGTCCTGGTCGATGGTGCCGGGATTCTGTTCGCGCAGCGCCTTCACTGCCTCGGCGGCACTGGCGAACTGCGGGCCCTCGCCCAGCACGTGCGTCTTCCAGCCCTTCTCGACCATCGGCCAGTTGGCGTCATAGCGGTCCATCGTGATGTTCTGACGGCCACCGCCGGAGGCGATGCGGGCATCGAAGCCGTCAGCGCTCACTTCGGCGAGGAAGGCCTCGAACGGGACCACGTACTCCAGTGCACTGGTTTCGGGTACATCGCGGCCGTCGAGCAGTGCATGGATGCGTACGCGCTTCAGCCCGTCGGCCTTCGCCTGCACGATCATCGCCTTCAGGTGGTCGATATGGCTGTGCACGTTGCCGTCGGAGAAGAGACCGATGAAATGCAGCGTTCCGTTTTTCGCGCCGGCAACGATCTGCTGCCAGGCCTCGCCGCGCCAGATGTCGCCCGAGGCGATGGCATTGGCGACCAGGGCCGCGCCCTGCGCATAGACCTGCCCGGCGCCGATGGCGTTGTGGCCGACTTCCGAGTTGCCCATGTCGTCGTCCGACGGCATGCCGACGGCGGTGCCATGGGCGCGCAGGCGGATGTTCGGGCACTCGGCGAAGAGGCGGTCGAGCACGGGCTTGCGGGCGGCGGCAATGGCGCTGCCGGCGTCGTTCTTCGGCAGGCCGTAGCCATCCATGACGATGGTCACGACGGGGCCAGCGATGCCGGCGAAGGAGGCGGATTTCTGCAGCATGACGGGTTCCTGCGGATGGCGTCGGCGGGCGGCCGGCAAAGACGCAAATTATATCAGCGCGTCGCAGTCACCCCGGGCAGCGGGCCATAGCCCGGATCGTTGCCGGACAGCTCGCGCCAGAGGCCGCTGAGGGGCACCTTGTTCTGTGCCGTGAAATCGACCCATTCGGTCGGAACGCGCGCCCCGGGATGGAAGCGCACGCCCCAGATCGGCTCGAAGCGCTCCGTGGAGAGCGAATAGCGTGCGTCGCCATAGACCTCCGGCGCCGCAGGCGCGCGCGCCACCCAACCGTCCGAGAACCAGGCGAAGCGGCGGTAGTCGCGGACGATGCGCTCGCTGGCCCGTTCGGCCGGCGTCAGCGCAGCTTCCGTCACCAGGGGAACCGTGCTACCCGCCTTCCAGCTGAGGCCGCCACCGGCACGGATGCGGTCGGTGTGCAGCACGCTGCCGCTCTCATACACCGAGCGCCAGAGGAACACATTGCCGACGGTCGGGAACATCTTCGCCCGCTCGACGGCATGCCCGCGCGACGCGGCGATATCTGCCTGCGCGGCCAGTGCCCGCTCCTGCTGCCAGACGGCAGCACCGGTGTAGGCGAGGATACCGGCGAGGCCGAGCGCTGCCGGCCAGCGCCGGTCGAGGCGGACGCCGAAGACGAGGCCGAGGAGCAGCATCAGCGTGATCAGCGGGCCGATCGTCGTCAGCCAGTGCCAGGCGATGCGCAGGTCGGAGAACGGCCACAGCAGCTGCGTGCCGTAGTTGGTGCAGGCGTCGAGCAGGCCGTGCGTCGCATAGGCAATCGTCGCCGCACCGAGCACCGGCTTCCAGCCGGCACGATGCGCACGCTTCAGCAGCCACGGCGCTGCGGCCACCGCGCCGCCGACCGGAATGAAGGCGAAGGCGTGCGTGAATTGCCGGTGCACCTCGATGTTGAGCAGCGGGTCCTCGCTGCTGCGGATGAAGAACTCGACGTCCGGCAGCATGCCGGCGATGGCACCGATCATCCAGGCGCGGCGGCCCAGCTTCGGACTGAAGGCGACGTGGGCGGCGGAAGCCCCGAGCAGGGCGTGGGTCAGGGGATCCATGGCAGCGCGAGTATTTCGGCTTTGCGGATACCGGTCAAGATGCAGGCGCGGCTTTATCGGGGTGTCCCCTGGTGCTACATTGATTGACGAATCATTGCCAGCAGCCGCCACGCAATCACGCGCCCACGATGAACGAACAAACGGTTTTCGACCCCGTCGCCCGCTACAGTGCCCAGCTCGACGCGCTGTTCCGGCGCACGCGCACCTCCTCGCTGCTGGCCCTGCCGCCCATCGCCCTGCTGGCCGGGCTGCATGTCGGCCGTGTGCCGACGGGATCGATACTCATGTGGACGCTGGCAATCCTGGGCGTCTACGCCATCCGCATCGGCATCGCCCACGGCTACCTGACGCGGCCGCGCGACGGCGACCCCAGCCCGCTCTGGCTGGATGTCGAGACGATGGCAACCGCGGCGGCCGGCACCAGTTGGGGCGCGATGATGTTCCTGCTCGACAGCGGCCGCCTCGACATGCTGTTTACCGTCAAGCTCGCCTTTCTCGCCGCCGCCTGCGCATTCACGATGAATTCGATGGCGGTGCTGCGCTTCGTTTACTTCGCGTTCGTATTTCCGGTCTACGTCGTCGTGACGGCCTACGCGCTGATGGAAACGCCTTTCCTCGATGCCAGCGCACGCTACGGGCTGATCGCCGCGGCGACCCTGTTCCTGCTCCTGCTGCTGGTCATGTCGACCTCGGTCAGCCGCCTGATGAACGAATCACTCGCACAGCGCATGGCTTTCGTCGATCTCGCCGCACAACTGGAATCCTCGCTGGCTGCCGAACGCGAGGCGCGCGAACAACTCGAGCAGCAGGCGCTGCAACTCGAGGCGACCCATCTGCGCCAGCATGCCTACGCAACGCATGATCCCCTGACCCGCGTATTCAACCGCTACCGCATCAGCGAATCGCTGGTGCGCGAACTGCACCTGCTGCGCCGCTATCAGATACCGGTCAGTGCGCTCGTCGTCGAGCTCGACGGCTACGCCGAGTTCTGCAGCCGGTACGGGCAGGCACGGGGAGATGAACTGCTGATCGCGTTCGCGACCTTCCTTGCCGCCGACCTGCGCGAGATCGACTATGTGGGACGCTGGGGCGGCGAGAAATTCTGCTGTGCGCTGCCGCGCACCAGCGACAGCGAGGCGCTCGAGTGCGCCGAACGCCTGCGCCGGCGCATCGCCGGCCACGCCTTCATCGACGAGCTTCCCGAATTGGCGATCACGGCTACCTTCGGCGTCGCCACCGCCGTCGACGGCGACGATCCGGAACGTCTGCTGGCACGGGCCGACGCTGCGCTCTATGAAGCCCGCCGACTGGGACGCGATCGCTGCCAGGCAGCAGCTGTCGATCAGCCCGTCTGAGCACGGCGGCCGCGGAACGCAGCCGCCGCCATCGTCACGATGAACACCGCAATGCAGAGCGCATTGCCGAGCCCGCCCAGCGAACGCAGCATCGCATCCCCCGCGAGATCACCGCCGACCCGCAGCAGCAGTGACAGATGCAGCAGCACGAGCGGCAGATGGAAGCTGGCGTGATACGGCAGCTTCACGCGCAGGATCGCCGGAAAGATGATCGGTGCATGCCCGAAGACCATGGCCAGCACGAAGCCGACGAACACGGCATGCAGCGCGGCATCCATGAGCAGCGGCATGGCCGGCTGCACCGCCAGCAGCAGGCCGCCGGAGAACAGCCAGACGTAGCCGGAAAGCAGGCAACGGGCGATGAAGCCGGTCAGCCCTGGCTGCCGCGCGGTACGCCGCGCGACATCCTGGCGCAGCAGCCAGAGCGCCATCAGCGCCAGCGAGAAGCCGAAGAGACGCTGGCCCGGAACGGCGTCGTCCCGCCCGGTCAGCACCAGCGCAAACAACAGCAGCGCGACGATGCCGACGAAGACGCGTCTCGCCACCGGCGACGGCGGCAGGAAGCGCGACAGTTCCAGCCGTTCGCCGGCGATGGTCAGGACCAGGAAGGACATCCAGCCGGCGACAGCCAGCCCGGTGGCGCCGAACCCCCAGGCCACCCCGGCGACCGCCGACAGCGCCGCAGCGAGCGAGAGCAGGCGCGTATGCAGTGCCGGTTGGCGGCGGGCGGCGCACAGGGTGACGGCGGTAAGCAGGGCAGCGCCGCCGGTAGTCAGCGTCAGCGCAGCCACTGGTGGGAATCCGGCAATCAACGCAATGCCACCCAGGCCACAGGCGGCTGGCGCAGCAAAGCCCCAGCGTTTCCCGAGGGCTACGGCGCGCTCGAGGCCGATGACGGTACCGAAGAAGGCGGCCACCATCAGCGGCCCGTGCACTGTCGCGAGTGCATCGTGCGGCAGCGGCACGGCCCAGCCGAGGCGTTGCAGGCCGGCGCCGACACCGGCGAGCATCGAGAGCAGGCCGAGCACCAGCAGAGGAATTCGCCAGGCAACGGGCAAGCCCGCCGCCTGCGGCTCAGTCGCCATCCCAGCCGAAGTGCTTGCGCGCCTTCTCGCTCATCCGCTCCGGCCCCCAGGGCGGTGACCAGACGATGTGCAGATCGGCAGCAAAACCGTCGGGCAGCACGGCAGCCACCGCCTGACGGGCCTCATCCTCGATCATCTCGCCCATCGGGCAGGTCGGCGAGGTCATCGTCAGGTCGATCTCGACCGCCTGCGCCTGCAATTCGATGCGATAGACCAGCCCCAGCTCGACGATGTTGATGCCGGCCTCAGGATCCACGACGCCACGCAGGGCATCGCGGACGCGTTCGATCAGGGCTGCCGCCTTTTCGTTTTCCATCGCCACAGGGGATTCAGGGAGAGTCAGCCGTTCTGCCAGGCCAAGCGGACGCACTCGGAACGCTTGTCGACGCGAACGCCGTACTGGGCCACGGCAAGTTCGCACAGGGAAACCCCCTCAGCATCGATGCGCGTCACCTCGGACAGGTCGAGCGCATACAGGCCGACACGGGTCAGGGCATGCATGAAATCGTTCTTCGTCGCACACGTCAGCGCGCCGACGATGCGCATCACCTTGCCGCCTTCGAGATCGTGAATCGTCAGGATCGAGGCCTTGCCGCGCGCGATGGCGTCGCTGATCGCTTCCTCGACCAAATGCTGGCTCATCGGGCCGGCCTGGAAGCGGGCACCGTAGAGGCCATTGCCGACGCGGCTGGTAATGGCCGCGGTGACGTCGATCACCGACGAGTTGTACACACGGAATTCGCAACCGACCGTTTCGCCGACGCTCAGCATCAGGTTGCAGCGGAACATCAGGCCGCCCAGCGACAGGTTCTCGAGCCCGGCATTCGCCTGCTCGCCGAGATGGCCGATCTTCATCGGCAACAGCGTATCGAAGCGCACCCGAGGATGGCGGCGCTGTTCGAGCACGGACTGGGGCGTATCAAGTAGCATCGGTGAGCGACGTTGTCGGTAGCGCTAGGAGAAAGGATCGGAAAGATCGCAAAACTGCGGCAATATTACCAAACGATGCTGAATACATGCCCAATTCTTAACGCTGCCCGGCTGGCCTGCGCCAGTGTCCTGATGACGGCCGGACTGGCGGCCGCCACGGTGGCAGCGCCGGCCCTGCCGCCTGCCGTGGCCGATGCCCTGCGCGACGCGCAGCTACCCGCCGCGCACGCCGCCTTCTTCGTCCAGCGCGTCGATGCCGACAAACCGCTGCTGGTACACAACGGCAGTAAGCGCATGAACCCGGCCTCGACGATGAAGATCGTCACCACCTATGCCGCCCTCGAACTGCTCGGGCCGGCGCATACGTGGAAAACGCAGGCACTGGCAGATGCCCCGCCCCGCGACGGCGTGCTGACCGGCAACCTCTACCTCAAGGGCAGCGGCGACCCGGGCCTGACGCTGGAGCGCTTCTGGCTGCTGCTGCGGCAGTTGCGCGCCCGCGGCGTCGGCAGCATTGCCGGCGACCTCGTCCTCGACCGCAGCGAGTTCCGCCTGCCGCCTCATGACCCCTCGGCCTTCGACAACGAACCGCTGCGCCCCTACAACGCCGGTCCGGATGCGCTGCTCACCAACTTCAAGAGCCTGCGCCTGACGCTGGTGCCGGACACCGCGACGCGTACCGTGGTCGCCGTCATCGATACCCCGGTCGACGATATCCGCGTCGATGTCCGCCTGCAATACGCCGACGGCGCCTGCGGCGACTGGCGTGAAAAGCTGGCGGTCAGTGTCACCGGCAATGCGCTGTCGCTCTCCGGCACCTTCGCGGGCAATTGCGGCGAGAAGGCGCTGCACGTGTCGCCATGGCCCGCCAACCTGCAGGTCGAGCAACTATTTCGCGCACTCTGGAAGGAGCTCGGCGGCAGCTTCAGCGGCCGCGTGCGCGATGGCGAAGCGCCACCGGCGGCCCGCGTGCTGCTGACGCACGAATCGCCGCCGCTCGCCGAAGCCGTACGCGACGTGAACAAATGGAGCAACAACGTGATGGCGCGCCAGCTGTTCCTCGCTCTCGCCCCCACCCGGCCGGCAACGCCGGAGGCAGCCCGCGAGCGGGTCACCGCCTGGCTGCAGCAGAAAGGCGTCAGCGGGGTGGTGCTCGAGAATGGCGCCGGACTCTCGCGTGATGAGCGCATCAGCGCTGAAGGCATGGGCCGTCTGCTGCTTGCCGCATGGAAGAGCCCGGTCATGCCGGAACTGATGGGATCGCTGCCGATCGCCGGCACCGACGGCACGCTCAGGAAGCGCCTCGGCGACAGCCCGGCGGCCGGCCGCGCCCACCTGAAGACCGGCTACATCGAAGGCGTGCGGGCCATTGCCGGCTACGTGCAGGACCGCAGCGGCCAGCGCTGGGTGGTCGTCGGTTTCCTCAACGATGCGCAGATGAAGAACGGCTCGCGGCCGCTCGATGCGCTGGTGAAATGGGTCGCGGATCGCTGAGCCGCCGGTTCAGGATTCAGCGCCTGGGGCGCAGCACTTCGATCCTGAACGTTTCCTCATAGGGCGGCACGTTGCATTCGACGACATCGGTCGGCGCCACCTGCAGGTGTACGCCGACGATGTCGGCCTTCATCGGCAGCACCGCGCAGCAGCGGTCGGCAAGGACCGCCGCGCGGATCACCGGCGCCCCGCGGCCGACCAGATAGGCCTGGAGGCGCGCCAGGGAGTGCCCCTGATAGAGCACGTCATCCACCATCAGCACGGTGGCCCGCGACAGGTCGCGCGCCGTGAATTCGGCGTTCTCGGTCAACTGCGTGTCGGCATGCAGCAGCGTCAGGTCATCGCCATAGCGCTTCAGCTTCATCGCATGGCGCGGCACGTCGAAGCCGTGGTTCGCCTTCAGCCGCGCCTGCAGCATCTCCGCCAGCGGCGCGCCGCGACGCAGGATGCCGAGCAGCAGCGGATCCTCGGCCCCGGCGAGCAGCGGAAAGGCCTCGCGCGCCATGCGATCGAGGACGGCCTCGAGGGCCGCCGTGTCGTAGAGGCAGAAACGTTCGCCGGGAACTTTTTCGTCGGCCATGTCAGTTCTCCATCGGCTTGACACCGGACAGGGCGATCCAGCCGCGGGCCACGCGATAGACCAGCCAGACGGTCACCGCGACGAGAATCGCCGCTGTCAGCAGCAGGCCGACGATCGTCAGCCCCACGGCAACGGCGATCAGCACCCACAGCAGCGTGAACCAGAAGGTGCGGATCTGCCAGCGGAAATGGCTCTCCAGCCAGGTGCCGGCCACGTCGGAACGCTTCACGTAGTTGAGGATGACGGCGATGATCGACGGCCAGCCGACGAGGAAGGCACCGATCACGCTCGCTGCACCGAAGATGCCGGTCAGTACCGAAAAGGCGTGCAGGGCGTAGATGACGTGCGTCAGTTGCACCAGCGACGGGCGCACGCCCTGCAGGTCGGGGGCGGCAACAGGTTCTTGCATGCGGTCTCCTTGCGTCGGCGGAGAGTGGGATCAGTCAGGATCGGGGTGCCGGCGGCATCACCAGAATAGCGCGGAAATCGTTCACGTTGGTCAGCGTCGGGCCGGTAACGATGGCGTCGCCGATCGCCTGGAAGAACCCGTGGCCATCGTTGTTCGCCAGCGAGGCCGCCGGCAGCAGTCCGGCGGCAACCGCGCGCTGCAGCGTCGTCGGGTCGATCACCGCCCCCGCCGTTTCCTCGGCACCATCGACACCATCGGTATCGGCCGCCAGCGCATGGATGCCTGGATGCCCCTTGAGCGCGACGGCCATGGCCAGCAGGAACTCGACATTGCGCCCGCCGCGGCCCTTGCCGCGCACGGTGACGGTGGTTTCGCCGCCGGAGAGCAGGACGCAGGGGGCGGCGAAAGGCTGGTTGCGTGCCGCCACCTGTTTCGCGAGTGCGGCATGGACCAGTGCCACGTCGCGCGACTCGCCTTCGATCGCGTCCGACAGGATGTGGGCCGGATAGCCCAGTTCGCGTGCCCGGGCCGCCGCCGCTTCGAGCGCGATCTGCGGCGTCGCGATGAGGCGCGCCAGCCCGTTGGCAAAGGCGGGATTGTCGGGCTTCGGTGTCTCGCCATGGCCGGTGCGCAGGTAATCGAGGATCGCCGGCGCGGCGGGAATCCGGTACTTCTCGAGCACCACCAGCGCATCGGCGCAGGTCGTCGCATCGGGCAGCGTCGGGCCGGAAGCGATCACCGACGGGTCATCGCCCGGCACGTCGGAGATGAGCAGGGTCAACATGCGTGCCGGACGGCACGCGAGGGCGAGGCGCCCGCCCTTGATCGCCGAAAGGTGCTTCCTGACACAGTTGATCTCGCCGATCGTCGCGCCGGAATTCAGGAGTTCGCGCGACAGCGCCTGCTTGTCCTCGAGCGTGATGCCCTCGCCAGGCAGTGCCAGCAGCGCCGACCCGCCGCCGGAGATCAGGCAGAGCACGAGGTCGTCCGGCGTCAGGTTGGCGACCGTTTCCGTCAGCAGACGGCGGGCAGCATCGCGCCCTGCCGCATCCGGGACCGGATGCGCGGCTTCCACGATCTCGATGTACCTGCACGGCACCGCGTGGCCGTAGCGGGTGATGACCAGTCCCGAGAGCTGCGACTTCATCCCCGGCCAGCTGTCCTCGACCGCGCGCGCCATCGCCGCCGAGGCCTTGCCGGCACCGATGACGACGACGCGGCCACGTGCCATGCCGGCGGCCTCGGCGAGGAATTCGGGCATGCGGCGCGAGGGCGACGCGACAGCGAGGGCGGTGTGGAAGAGTTCGTTGAGGAGTTCGCGGGGCTGCATATGCGGATTGATGGCTTGATTTCGTAGTCGGATTCGGGGTCAGCGGAGGGCGCGCGCGACGGACAGCCAGCCGAGGCCCGCACCGGTCGTCGTCGCCGGCCTGTATTCACACCCGACCCAGCCGGAGTAGCCGAGCGCGTCGAGATGGCGGAACAGCCACGGGTAGTTGATCTCGCCGGTGCCCGGCTCATGCCGCCCGGGATTGTCGGCGATCTGGACGTGCGCGATGCGCGGCAGGTGACGGGTGAGCGTATTGCCGAGATCGCCCTCCATGCGCTGCGCGTGATAGACGTCGTACTGCAGGAAGACGTTGTCGGCCCCGAGGGCACAGGCTTCATCGAGCAGCGCCAGCGCCTGCACCGTGCGGCTTACGTAGAAGCCGGGGATGTCGACGGTATTGATCGGCTCGACCAGCAGCTTCAGCCCCGCGCGCTTCAGCTCGGCCGCAGCATGTCGCAGGTTGGCGACGAAGATGGCGCGTACCTCGGCTTCGGGCACACCGGACGGCGCGATACCCGCGAGGCAATTGAGCTGCGGGCAGCCAAGTGCCGTCGCGTAGTCGATCGCCAGCGCGACACCGGCACGGAACTCGTCGACACGGTCGGGATGGCAGGCGATGCCGCGCTCACCGCCGGCCCA
>JAKJEY010000033.1:0-3255 GCA_022705165.1 Pseudomonadota bacterium | reverse complement strand
TGCAGCACGAGTTGCAGCTGGTGTTCTCGCAGCAGACCGGCGATCTGTGCCGCCGGCAGTTCATAGGGAAACTGGATCTCGACTGCGGTAAACCCGGCGCGCGCCGCTGCGGCAAAACGTTCTGCCAGCGGCTGCTCGCAGAACAGCATGCTGAGATTGGCGGCGAAGCGTGGCATGCGCGATCTCCGTTCAGAGTTTCTTCTGCAGCAGCATAGCCTGCCCCGCCACGGGGTCGAGTTCGTAGGGCACGAAGCCGGCACGACGGTAACTGGCCATGGCGCGTTCATTCCGCGACAGCACTTCCAGCGTCAGCTTGCAGCAGCCCAGCTCACGCGCCCGCGTCTCGGCCCAGGCCAGTAGCGACTGACCGATGCCACGACCGCGCTCATCCTGATGGACGACGATGTCGTGCACGTTGAGCAGCGCTTGCGCAGCGAAGGTGGAAAAACCGGTAAAGCAGTTGATCAGGCCCACGGCATCGGCGCCCTGCCAGGCCAGCGCGCCATGAAATCCCGGTTGCATGCGCAGCGCCGCCGGCAACCGGGCACGCACGCCGGGATGCAAACCGTCACCGCCGCCCATCGGGTCGCGGGCATAGTGGTCGAGCAGGGCGAGGAAGCTTGCCGCTTGCGCAGGATCGTCGAGGTCGACGGCAGCAACGCGGACGTCCGGTGGCGTCACAGGCCGAGCGAATCCCACAGCGCATCGACACGTGCCTTCACCTCGGCATCCATCTCGATGGTCCGCCCCCATTCGCGCTCGGTCTCGCCGGCCCACTTGTTGGTGGCGTCGATGCCCATCTTGCTGCCCAGCCCGGCCACCGGCGAGGCGAAGTCGAGGTAGTCGATCGGCGTGTTCTCGGCGATCAGCGTGTCGCGCGCGGCATCGACGCGTGTCGTCATCGCCCACACCACTTCCTTCCACTCGCGGATATCGATGTCGTCGTCCACGACGATGATGAACTTGGTGTACATGAACTGGCGCAGGAAGGACCAGATGCCGAACATCACGCGCTTGGCGTGGCCGGGGTACTGCTTCCTGATGCTGACGACGGCAAGCCGGTACGAGCAGCCTTCCGGCGGCAGGTAGAAGTCGACGATCTCCGGAAACTGCTTCTGCAGGATCGGCACGAACACCTCGTTGAGCGCGACGCCCAGCATCGCCGGTTCGTCCGGCGGCTTGCCGGTGTAGGTGCTGTGGTAGATCGGGTCGCGGCGCATCGTGATGCGCTCGACGGTGAAGACGGGGAACTCGGCCTGCTCGTTGTAGTAGCCGGTGTGGTCGCCGTAGGGTCCTTCCAGCGCCGTCTCGCCCGGATGAATCACCCCTTCGAGCACGATCTCCGCTGAGGCAGGCACCTGCAGGTCGGAGCCGATGGCCTTGACCAGTTCGGTGCGCGAACCGCGCAGCAGGCCGGCGAACTGGTATTCGGAGAGCGTGTCCGGCACCGGCGTCACGGCGCCGAGGATGGTCGCCGGGTCGGCGCCGAGCGCCACCGCCACCGGGTAGGGCTGGCCGGGAAACTTCTGGCAGTGATCGCGGAAATCGAGGGCGCCGCCACGATGCGCCAGCCAGCGCATGATCAGTTTGTTCGGCCCGAGTACCTGCTGGCGGTAGATGCCAAGGTTCTGGCGCGACTTGTTCGGGCCGCGCGTGATGGTCAGCCCCCAGGTGATCAGCGGCGCCACATCGCCTGGCCAGCAGTGCTGGATCGGCAGGCGCGAGAGGTCGACGTCCTTGCCCTCCCAGACGAGTTCCTGACACGGCGCCGAGCTGCGCACCTTCGGCGCCATCGCCAGCACCTGCTTGAGCATGGGGAGCTTGTCCCAGGCATCCTTCAGTCCCTTGGGAGGCTCCGGCTCCTTGAGATAGGCGAGGGTCTTGCCGACCTCACGCAGCGCTTCCAGACTTTCCTGCCCCATGCCGAGTGCAACGCGGCGCGGCGTGCCGAACAGGTTGCCGAGGACCGGCATACTGTGCCCGCGCGGCTTCTCGAAGAGGATCGCCGGGCCGCCAGCGCGCAGCACGCGATCGCAGATCTCGGTCATCTCGAGCACCGGATCGACCTCGACAGCAACGCGCTTCAGCTCACCGATCTTTTCGAGTTGGGCAATGAAATCGCGCAGGTCGTCGTATCGCATGTCAGTGCAGCCGGTAGGTTGAATGGCAGGCGACGCAGGTCGCCGTGACGTCGCGCAGCGCAGCATCGATGCGCGGGCGGTCGTCCGCCTTCAGCGCCTCGGCCAGTTCAGAGCCGTTGCGGTGCGACTGACGACCGAGCGCGAACATCGCATCCGGCAGGTAGCGGCCGGGTCGCGCCTCGGGCGGCAGCGCGGCGTGCTGGCCCATCGCCCCCATGCCGAGATGGCGCTCGACGAAGGGTGCCGCATCCGCCGGTTTGCCTGCCGCCAACGCCGCCTCGACCTGATGCAGGGCCTGCAGTTTCATCAGCATTTCCTCGCGCAGCGCCGAAGCTGCCGGCGCCGGCATGTCGACCTTGTGGCGATCTGCCTCATCGGCTCCCGTCAGCGGACTATTGGCAAGAATGAGAAGAAAAACTGCAAGACGACGGATCATGATTGTGACTGGCGCATCAGAAAATCGGCAGCAAGGCCGGCGAACACCGCCATGCCCAGCCAGTTGTTGTGCAGGAAGGCCTTGAAGCATTTTGCCGGTTCGCGGCCACGGATCAGCGTGTAGTGGTAGCCGGCAATGCCAGCGGCAACGGCAAGGCCGCCGTAGTACGCCGCCCCCATCGCGAGGCCGTGGCCGATCCAGGCAAGCAGGCCGAGCGTGATCGCGTAGCAGGCCATGACGATGGCGACGTCGAAGCGGCCGAAGGTGATCGCCGAGGTCTTGATGCCGATCTTCAGGTCGTCCTCGCGGTCGACCATGGCGTACTCGGTATCGTAGGCAATCGCCCAGAAGACATTGGCCACGAGCAGCCACCAGGCCTCGGCCGGCACGCCGCCGGTATTCGCCGCATAGGCCATCGGGATGCCGAAGCCGAAGGCGACGCCGAGGTAGGCCTGCGGGATCGCGAAAAAGCGCTTGGTGAACGGGTAGCTCGCGGCCAGGAAGAGCGCCGGCACCGAGAGGCCGACCACCAGCCAGCTCTTCAGCGGCAGGATCAGCACGAAAGCGCAGATCACGAGGAAGGCGAAGAGGATCATCGCCTCCTTCGTCGACACCTTGCCGGCGGCCATTGGCCGATGCTTCGTGCGCGCCACCTGCGGGTCGAAATCGCGGTCGGCG
>JAKJEY010000032.1 GCA_022705165.1 Pseudomonadota bacterium | reverse complement strand
CTGCGCCAGCGCTGCCTCGAGATGCCGCTTGCCGATGAAGCACCACGGACAGACGACATCCGAAACGATGTCGATGGGGATTGCGCCGCTCACTTGCGCCCTCCCTTGCTGCCACCCTTGTCCCAGTTGAAGCGCACGGTACGCTGCCAGCGCTGATCCAGCGTCGGGCCTGGGTTGGGCGGGTTGCGGAGAGGGGCGGAGGCCGCTGGCGGCGGTGCCTTCGCGGACGGGGGCTTGGGGCGGGTCGTCATGGGGTCTGTGTTAAACTCGTTCCATTCCAGTTTTCCTCTTTTCCCCATGTCCGGCAATACCCTCGGTACCCTTTTTACCGTTACCTCCTTCGGTGAATCCCATGGCCCCGCGATCGGCTGCGTGGTCGATGGCTGCCCGCCGGGGCTGGAAATCTCGGAGGCCGACATCCAGGCCGAGCTCGATCGCCGCAAACCGGGCACCTCGCGTCATGTGACGCAGCGCCGCGAGCCGGATACGGTCGAGATTCTCTCCGGTGTATTCGAAGGCAAGACCACCGGCACGCCGATCGGGCTGCTGATCCGTAACCAGGACCAGCGCAGCAAGGATTACGGCAACATCGCCGAAACCTTCCGCCCGGGACATGCCGACTACGCCTACACGCAGAAATACGGCTTCCGCGACTACCGCGGCGGGGGGCGTTCCTCGGCGCGCGAGACCGCAGTACGCGTGGCGGCCGGCGCCATCGCCCGCAAATGGCTGCAGGAGCGCTACGGCGTCACCATCCGGGGCTGGATGAGCCAGCTCGGCCCGATCGCCATCCCGTTCGAGAGTGCCGACGAGATCGGCAACAATCCGTTCTTCGCGCCGAACGCCGGCATCGTGCCGCAGCTCGAGGCCTACATGGACGAACTGCGCAAGTCGGGAGACTCCGTCGGGGCGCAGATCACCGTCTCCGCCAATGGCGTACCGCCGGGCTGGGGCGAGCCGGTCTATGACCGGCTGGACGCCGAGATCGCCTACGCGATGATGAACATCAACGCCGTGAAGGGCGTCGAGATCGGCGCCGGCTTTGCCTCGGTGGCGCAGAAGGGTACCGAGCACGGCGACGAGATGACGCCACAGGGCTTCCTCTCCAACAACGCCGGCGGCATCCTTGGCGGGATTTCGACCGGACAGGACATCGTCGTCAACATGGCGATCAAGCCGACGTCGAGCATCCGGCTTGAGCGCCGCACCATCGACCTTGCGGGCAATCCGGCGACGGTCGAAACGCATGGCCGCCACGACCCCTGCGTTGGCATCCGCGCCACGCCCATCGCCGAGGCGATGCTGGCGCTGGTGCTGATGGATCATGCCCTGCGCCACCGCGCGCAGTGTGGCGACGTGGTGTGCGCGACGCCACGCATCCCGGGAGCGGCACCCAGGGATTGAGGAGATTTGAGGGGAAACCCCGCTTCATCATATAATTATCGTTTTGCCCGGCCGCTGGGCGAGTTGTTGCCAGGGAGCACATCATGCAAGTCGAACACCACGATCTTCACCACGAATTCCCCGAACTCACCGACGTGATCCACGCGCTGAAGACGAACCACAACCACTTCTCGAAGCTGTTCGACGAGTACCATCACCTGACGAAGGAAGTCGAGCGCCTGGAAGAGGAAGACATCCCGGTCGACGACTTCACGATCGAGGATCTGAAGAAGAAGCGCGTCCGCCTGAAGGATGATCTCTATCACATGATCGTGGCGTTCCAGGCGGGTCAGAAGAGCGCCCAGTAAGCGCGGCTCGTCATCCCCTGCCAGAAGGCATCCGGTAGAATTGCCGGATGCCTTTTTCGTTTTCCGGCCCCGGCCTGCCCTACTGGCGTCTTTCCGGCTACTACTTCTTCTACTTTGCCTTCATCGGGGCGTTTTCGCCCTATTTCGGGCTCTATCTCCAGTCGCTCTCGTTGTCCGCGTGGGATATCGGCCTGCTGATGTCCCAGATGCAGTTGATGCGTCTGTTCGGTCCCTACGTATGGGGTACGCTGGCCGATCGCGCGTCCCGCCGCGTGCCGATCGTGCGCCTCGCAGCCATCGCCAGCCTGATCGGTTTCTCCGCGTTTTTCCTGGCACATGATTTCGGCACCCTCCTGGTTGCCATGGCGCTGATGTCGTTTTTCTGGAGCGCCGCGCTCCCCCTGGTCGAGACCCTCACCTTCGATCATCTGCGCGAGGAGCCCGGGCGCTACAGCCGCATCCGCGTCTGGGGCTCTGTGGGCTTCATCGTTGCGGTGATGGGAACCGGCTGGGTGCTCGACTATGTTCCCCTGCCGGCCTTGCTCTGGGTCTGTATCGGCATGCTTGCAGGCATCCTGCTGCTCGCCTTGCTGATGCCGGAAGCGACGCTGCACGTGGCAACAGGCGATTCGCCGCCGATCGGCACGGTGCTTGCCCAGGCGCGCGTGCGTGCGCTGCTGGGCGCATGCTTTGCGATGTCGGTGGCACACGGCGCGCTCTACATTTTCTACTCGATCCACCTGGCGGCCAATGGCTATGGCAATACCGTGATCGGCGCCCTGTGGTCGCTGGGTGTGCTGGCCGAAATCGTGGTGTTCATGGCGATGGCAAGGCTGATGCGACGCTTCAGCCTGCGCCTCATCCTGCTCGCCTGTTTTGCTGCTGCCACCGTCCGCTTTATCGCGATCGGCTGGGGGGTGGAGTCGCTGGTTCTGATCGTTCTTGCCCAGCTGCTGCACGGGCTGACGTTCGGTGCGTACCATGCCGCGGCGATCGCCGCCATCAACCGCTGGTTTCCGGGGCGCTGCCAGGCGCGTGGGCAGGCGCTTTATTCCAGTCTTTCGTTCGGGGCCGGCGGCCTCCTTGGCGGGCTCTTCAGTGGCTGGAGCTGGGAGGCGCTTGGCGCCGGGATCACCTTCTCGATCAGTTCGGCGAGCGCCGCTGTCGGCATGTGGCTGGTCTGGGTCTGGGTACGCGAGGCAGGCGACCCGGTGTCCGGTCGGGAACCGAATCGCTCGCCAGGCCGCGAGCCCTGATGCGAGCGGCGTTCCGGCCGTTCCGGGTGTGGCGCAAGTGACTGATGTTGTGACATAATCCAACCCCTTTCAGCCCCAACTTTTCGCACCCCGCAGAATATGGCGCAGACCCTATACGACAAGCTCTGGCAGAGCCATGTGGTCCATCAGGAAGACGATGGCACCGCGCTCATCTACATCGACCGGCACCTCGTTCACGAAGTGACCAGCCCGCAGGCCTTCGAGGGCCTCAAGCTGGCCGGCCGCAAACCCTGGCGCGTGTCGTCCATCGTCGCTACCGCCGACCACAACACCCCCACCAACAACTGGGACAAGGCCGAAGGCACGGCTGCGATCGACGACCCGATCGCCCGCCTGCAGGTCGATACGCTGGATGCCAACATCCGCGAGACCGGCTCGCT
Source organism: Pseudomonadota bacterium (assembly GCA_022705165.1). Classification (GTDB taxonomy): domain Bacteria; phylum Pseudomonadota; class Gammaproteobacteria; order Burkholderiales; family Rhodocyclaceae; genus Proximibacter. The sequence goes on along the minus strand of JAKJEY010000032.1, from coordinate 14,300 downwards.
GGCCTATTTTCCGTTCAAGGATCTGCGTCAGGGCATCGTGCACGTCGTCGGTCCGGAAAACGGCGCGACGCTGCCGGGCATGACTGTCGTCTGTGGCGATTCGCACACCTCCACACATGGCGCCTTCGCCTGCATGGCACACGGCATTGGCACCTCCGAGGTCGAGCATGTGATGGCGACGCAGTGCCTGGTGCAGAAGAAATCGAAGGCTATGCTGATCCGCGTCGACGGCGCGCTCGGCAAGGGCGTGACCGCCAAGGATGTGGCGCTGGCCATCATCGGCAGGATCGGCACGGCCGGCGGTACCGGCTACGCCATCGAGTTCGCCGGCAGCGCCATCCGCGGCCTGTCGATGGAGGGACGCATGACCCTCTGCAACATGGCCATCGAAGGTGGTGCGCGCATGGGTTTCGTCGCTGTCGACGATACGACCATCGACTACCTGCGTGGCCGTTCGTTCTCGCCCAAGGGCGACGCCTGGGAAAAGGCCGTTGCCTACTGGCGCACGTTGAAGTCGGATGACGGTGCGCAATTCGACCGCGTCGTCGAACTGCGCGGCGATCAGATCCTGCCGCAGGTGACCTGGGGCACCTCGCCGGAAATGGTGATTTCCATTGCCGACAACGTGCCGGATCCGGCGAAGGAAGCCGATCCGGTCAAGCGCGAAGGCATGGAGCGCGCGCTGCAGTACATGGGCCTGAATCCGAATACGCCGGTGAAGTCGATTGCCATCGACAAGGTGTTCATCGGTTCCTGCACGAATTCGCGCATCGAGGATCTGCGTGCGGCGGCGGCCGTGGTCAAGGGCCGACATGTCGCGGCGAACGTCAAGCTGGCATTGGCCGTACCCGGTTCCGGCCTGGTCAAGCAGCAGGCCGAGCAGGAAGGTCTGGACAAGATCTTCGTCGCTGCCGGTTTCGAGTGGCGCGAGCCCGGCTGTTCGATGTGCCTCGCGATGAACGCTGACCGGCTGGAGCCGGGCGAGCGTTGCGCCTCGACTTCGAACCGCAATTTCGAGGGGCGTCAGGGGCCGGGCGGGCGTACGCACCTCGTCAGCCCGCAAATGGCTGCGGCGGCAGCGATCGCCGGTCATTTCGCCGACGTGCGCGAACTGAATTTCTGATTTTCTGGAATTGAACGAGGAGTGATCATGAACAAACTGACCGCTTTCATTCTTGCGGCCATGGCTTTTGCCTCGGTTGCCTGCAATACCGTGCAAGGTATCGGCAAGGACATTGAAAAGGGCGGCGAGGCCATTCAGCGCTCGGCGAAGTAAATGGAAAAATTCGTCAAACTTGAAGGGCTTGTCGCGCCGCTCGACCGCAACAACGTCGATACGGATGCCATCATCCCGAAGCAGTTCCTCAAATCGATCAAGCGCTCGGGCTTCGGCCCCAACGCCTTCGACGAATGGCGCTACATGGATGTCGGTCAGCCGGGACAGGATGCGGCGACCACCGCGCAGCGCCCGAAGAATCCGAACTTCGTGCTCAACCAGCCACGTTATCAGGGGGCGCAGGTGCTGCTGACGCGTGCCAACTTCGGTTGCGGTTCGTCGCGCGAGCACGCACCGTGGGCGCTGCTCGATTTCGGCTTCAAGGCGATCATCGCCGAGTCGTTTGCCGACATCTTCTTCAACAACTGTTTCAAGAACGGCATCCTCCCGATCGTGCTGCCGGCGGCGGAAATCGACGCGCTGTTCGCGCAAGTCGAAGCGACGCCAGGCTACAAGCTGACCATCGACCTGCCGGCCCAGGCAGTGATCCGCCCTGATGGCAAGGGCGTTCCGTTCCAGGTCGACGCCTTCCGCAAGGAGTGTCTGCTGAACGGCTGGGACGATATCGGCCTGACGCTGCGCCACGCCGACAAGATTCGCGCTTTCGAGGAAAAACGCCGCATCGAACAGCCCTGGCTGTTCGCCTGACAGGAAATTGAAATGACCAAGAAGATTTGCGTACTGCCGGGCGACGGCATCGGCCCCGAAATCATGGCAGAAGCCGTGCGTGTGCTGAAGGCGCTTGATCTCGGCTTCGAAATGGAAGAAGCGCATCTCGGTGGCTGCGCCGTCGATGTGACCGGTGACCCCTATCCTGAAGCGACGCAGAAATTGGCGCAGGCGGCTGATGCCGTGCTGCTCGGTGCCGTCGGCGGCCCGAAGTGGGATACGCTGCCGCGCGAGCAACGCCCTGAGCGTGGCCTGCTCGGTATCCGCAAGCAGCTGGGCCTCTTCGCCAACCTGCGCCCGGCGATCCTGTACCCGGAACTGGCCAACGCTTCCACGCTCAAACCGGAAGTGGTCGCGGGGCTGGACATCCTGATCGTACGTGAACTCACCGGCGACATCTATTTCGGCCAGCCGCGTGGCATCGAGGTGCGCGAGGTCGATGGCGTCAAGCAGCGCTTCGGCTTCAACATGATGCACTACACCGAGAGCGAGATCCGCCGTATCGGCCGCGTCGCCTTCGACGCTGCTCGCAAGCGTAACAAGAAGGTGTGCTCGGTCGACAAGATGAACGTGCTGGAAACCACGCAGCTGTGGCGCGACGTGATGATCGAGCTGGCGCCGGAGTATCCGGATGTCGAGCTGACGCACATGCTGGTCGATAACGCGGCGATGCAGCTCGTGAAGGCGCCGAAGCAGTTCGACGTGATGGTCACCGGCAACATGTTCGGCGACATCCTGTCCGACGAGGCCTCGATGCTGACCGGCTCGATCGGCATGCTGCCGTCGGCCTCGCTGAATGCCAACGGGCAGGGGCTCTATGAGCCGGTGCATGGTTCGGCGCCCGACATCGCTGGCCGAAACCTGGCCAATCCGCTGGCGACCATCCTTTCGGCGGCGATGATGTTGCGCTATACCTTCAATCAGGAAGAGGCCGCGCAGCGGGTCGAGGGGGCGGTGAAGAAGGTGCTGGCCCAGGGCTTCCGCACCGGCGACATCTACGAGCCGGGTACGAACAAGGTCGGCACGAAGCAGATGGGCGACGCGGTACTGGCGGCCCTTTGATCTGTATCGTGGTGCGCCGCACCATCTGTGGTAGCGTTACATTTTTGTTGAGTCTTTTGCCAAGGAAGCAGCGATGAAGCGAGTGGGTCTGGTAGGTTGGCGTGGCATGGTCGGTTCGGTCCTCATGCAGCGCATGGTGGAAGAGGGCGATTTCGCCCATATCGAGCCGGTGTATTTCTCGACCTCGAACGCCGGCGGCAAGGCCCCGGCCTTCGGCGGCAAGGAAGCGGCCGCGCCGCTGCAGGACGCGTCGAACATCGATGCGCTGAAGGCCTGCGACATCGTCATCACCTGCCAGGGCGGCGACTACACCAAGGAAGTCTTCCCGAAGCTGCGCGCCGCCGGCTGGAACGGTCACTGGATCGACGCTGCCTCGGCGCTGCGCATGGCCGACGACGCCGTGATCATCCTTGACCCGGTCAACATGAACGTGATCAAGGACTCGCTCGCGAAGGGCGGCAAGAACTGGATCGGCGGCAACTGCACGGTTTCCCTGATGCTGATGGGCCTCGGCGGCCTGTTCCAGAACGACCTGATCGAATGGGCGACCTCGATGACCTATCAGGCCGCCTCGGGCGCCGGCGCCCAGAACATGCGCGAGCTGATCGCGCAGATGGGCACCATCCACGCTTCCGTCGCCGACCTGCTCGCCGATCCGGCCTCGGCCATCCTCGACATCGACCGCAAGGTTGCCGAGACCATCCGTTCGGACAGCTTCCCGAAGAAGAACTTCCGCAACACCCCGCTCGCCGGCTCGCTGATCCCGTGGATCGACGTTCCGGTCGAAGGCGGTCAGTCGAAGGAAGAATGGAAGGGCGGCGCCGAGTGCAACAAGATCCTCGGTCGTCCGGTTTTCCGCAGCCCGGGCTCGATCCCGATCGACGGCCTGTGCGTGCGCATCGGCGCCATGCGCTGCCACTCGCAGGCGCTGACCATCAAGCTGAAGAAGGATGTGCCGCTCGACGAGATCAGCGACATGCTGGCCAAGGCCAACCAGTGGGCCAAGGTTGTGCCGAACGATCGCGAGATCAGCGAGCGCGAACTGACCCCGGCCGCTGTCACCGGCACGCTGACCGTTCCGGTCGGCCGCCTGCACAAGATGGCGATGGGCCCGGAATACCTGGCCGCCTTCACCTGCGGCGACCAGCTGCTGTGGGGTGCCGCCGAGCCGCTGCGCCGTATGCTGCGCATCCTGCTCGACGCCTGAGAGTAAAGCGGGTATCGCGCTCAAGCGCTCCTGGAGCGCGTCTGAATGACGCCATCCGAGAGAAGGGCCGGGGAATTCCCCGGCTTTTTTCCGCCTTGTTGCGGAAATGATACACGCATGGCCAACATCAGAAGGAAGTTGAGCTTGCATCGCTAACTTCATGATGTTATTTTGAATGTCCGAATTCGACGCTCAGGGTGGCGCCGTGGCAAATAAAATTCATACCACACCAAAATTCCGTGCTTCGACGCTGGCAATCGCTGCCGGCCTCGCGCTTTCGACGCTTCCGTCCGCGGTGTTGGCCGCCGGGCTTGGCAAGGTCACCGTTTTCTCGGCACTGGGACAACCCTTGCGCGCAGAAGTCGAGCTGTCGGCGACGCGTGAGGAACTGCAAAGCATGAAGGCGACGCTGGCCTCGCCCGAGGCGTTCAAGGCTGCCGGCCTGGATTACGCGACACCATTGCTGGGCATTCGATTTGCGATCGACAAGCGCGCCTCGGGGCAATCGATCATCAGACTGACGACGGATCGTCCCCTGAACGAACCGTTTGTCGACATGTTGCTCGAAATCAATTGGTCGTCGGGTCGTCTGGTACGTGAGTACACCTTCCTGCTCGATCCGCCCGAAGTCGCCACGAAAGCCGCTGCACCGGTAGCTGCACCCGTCGCAACGGCACCGGCGAAGCCGGCTGCGAAGCCCGCGGCAGCGGCCCCGGTTGCTCCTGCCGCAGAGGCGAGCGCACCCGTTGCGGAAACGAAGCCCCGCCCGTCTGCAAAACCGAAGGCTGCTGAACAGGCGGAAACGCCGCCTGCCGAAGGCGCCGACACCTACAAGGTGAAGAACGGCGACACGCTGCGCAAGATTGCCGCCCAGCACCAGCAGGAAGGCGTCTCGCTCGATCAGATGCTGGTAGGGCTGTTCCGTGCCAACAAGGATGCCTTCGACGGCGCGAACATGAACCGCCTGAAGAGCGGAAAGATCCTTTCCGTTCCGGCCAGGTCGGAAGTCGAGGCGATCGCCCCGGCTGAAGCGCAGAAGGTGATCGTGGCCCAGGCCGCTGACTGGAACGCCTATCGGCGCAAACTGGCGTCCGCCGCGGCGCAGGCGCCTGCTGCCGATGATGGTGGCAAACAGGCGGTATCCGGCAAGATCACGCCGAAAGTTGAGGATCAGGCAGCGCCTGCTGCGGAAACGAAGGATCAGGTTCGCGTTTCGCGTACGGAGTCCGGCAAGGGCAAGCCTGGTGGCAAGGCCAGCGAAGACGAGTTGGTGGCCAAGGAAAAGGCGCTCAAGGAAGCCAACGATCGCCTGGCGTCGCTGGAAAAGAACGTCAACGAGCTGCAGAAGCTGCTCGAGATGAAGAACCAGAATCTGGCTGAGCTCCAGAAGCAGGCCAGCAAGCCGGAACCGGTGAAGCCGGTCGAGCCGCCCAAGGCTGTCGAAGCGCCGAAGCCGGTTGAAGCTCCGAAACCCGTTGAGCCGCCCAAGGCTGCAGAGCCGCCGAAACCGGTTGAGCCGCCGAAGCCTGTAGAACCGCCGAAGCCCGCGGAACCGCCCAAGGCCGAGGAGAAGAAGCCCGAGCCTGCGCCGGTTGAGCCACCCAAGGCAGTTGAAGAGAAAAAACCTGAAGAGGCAAAGCCTACCGAAGCGCCCAAGGCCGAGGAAAAACCTGCCGAAGCGCCCAAGCCTGTCGAGCCGCCGAAGCCGAAGCCCAAGGTTGTCATCCCCGAGCCTGAACCGGAGGAGCCCGGCCTGCTCGAGGATCCTATGGTGCTCGCAGGCGGGGGTGGCCTGATCGCCCTGTTGCTCGGGTATGTTTTCTACAAGCGCCGCCGTGCCAAGCCTGCAGAGGGCGAGTTGCCGCTGGCGACGTCGACTGCCGGCCTGTCGCAAACCAGCCTTGGCGAAAACTCCGTGTTCCGCAACACCGGCGGGCAGAGCGTCGATACCTCGCACACGCCGCCGCAGACGGATTTCAGCCAGGCCGGCCCGGGCACGATCGACACCGATGAGGTCGATCCGGTTGCCGAAGCCGATGTCTACATGGCTTATGGCCGGGATGCGCAGGCCGAGGAGATCCTCCTCGAAGCAAAGACCAAGGATCCGAAGCGCCTTGCGATTCATCTGAAGCTGCTTGAGATCTATGCCAACCGCCAGAGCGCGAAGCAGTTCGAGTCGCTGGCCACCGAACTTTACGGTGAAACCGGCGGCGTCGGTGCCGACTGGGAAAAGGCTGCTGCGATGGGCCTGAAGGTCGATCCGCAGAACCCGCTCTATGGCGGCAAGGGGACCGGCGAGGCTGCAGGCTTCGATTCGGACGCCACGGTCATCGTCTCGGCTCAGAACGTCAAGAACACGGTGACGATGCCTGGCCAGCTGGCGCAGATGGCGGCTGCCGCCGCGCCGCTGGAAGTTTCCGTTCCCGAGTTGCCGGTCGATGTTGCGGAAACTGCACCGGCAGCAGAACCGGAGAGCCTGGACTTCGACCTCGGCACCTCTACGCCGGCAGTGGTGGAAGACAAGCCGAAGTCCGATCTGGTCAGCACTGTTACCTTGCCGGAAGCCACCTCGGTCGCGAATGATGCTGATGGCGTTCTGGATTTCGACCTTGGCAATACGGCTGAGGTAAAACCAGCCCCGGCGCTTTCTACCGAAGATACCGCGGTCGGTCTCGATTTCGAAATGCCGGAGATCAAGGTGGACGCGCCGGTTGCTGAGGCCGGTGGGCTCGATTTCGATCTCGGTTTCGATACGCCGGCGGCACCAGTACAGGAAGCGGCGCCTGCAGCTCAGTCCATCCCGGAGCCCGCACCCGCTACTGCACCTGCGGAGGTCGTCCTTGATATCGGCAATGTCAATCCGGATGACCTTGAGTTCGACGTTCAGCTTACTGAATCGACGGTGCTCGGCCAGCCGATGTCGCCATCTTCGTTCGACATGACCTCGATCAACCTCGACCTGGCGGAGACCAAGATTGCGCCGCCGGCCGTTGCTGAAAGCTTCGAGAGCGGCCAGCTGGAAACCGTGGTCAACCCCGAACTGGTTGCATCGCTGGCATCGGGTGATGACGCGATCAGCGCCAGCGATGAAGTTGCCACCAAGCTTGATCTCGCCAAGGCTTATGAGGAAATGGGAGATCTCGAAGGGGCACGCGAATTGCTGCAGGAAGTGGTCAAGGAAGGCAACGCGGATCAGCAGGCTTCTGCCCGTACGATCCTCGAGCGCGTCGGCTGATCCCGTCGCGAAACAGGTAGAATGAGGGCCGCTTTCCGCAAGGAAGCGGCCCTTTCCTTTCAGTGCATGCCATGTTCCCGATTTTCTCGCTGCATCCGGCTTCCCGCCTCGTTTGCTGGGTGATGCTGGTCATTGCTGCGCAGTGCCTGAGCGGCCCCGCACTCGCACTCGTGCTACTGGCCATGACCGCCTTCGGCGGGGCAACGCGCCGGCGTTGGTTACAGTTGTTGCGCCGTACCCGCTGGCTGCTGCTGTCGCTCCTCGTCATCCTCGGCTGGAGCGTTGCCGGCGAGCCGCTGTGGAATGTCCCGGGGCTGCCGTCCCCGTCGATCGAAGGCCTGGCAGACGGCGTGACGCAGCTCGGCCGATTGTCACTTGTGCTGGCCCTGGTGGCTGCCCTGATGGCTGCGATGCCGACCGATCACCTGATGGCTGGCGGCAGGACACTGCTCGCACCCCTGCGCCGTATCGGTCTCGATGTCGATCGGGCGGTGGTCAGGCTCGCCCTGGTCCTGCACTATGTCGAGCATTCGCCGGCCGGTGGCTGGCGCGCCTTGCTTGCAACCGTTAACCCACTGGGCCCCTCTGTCGTAGACCTCAGCCTGGCGCGTGCCCGAATGGCTGACTGGGGTGCCGTATGGCTTGTTGCCGGCCTCCTCGTGATCGTGTGTTCGGTATGAGAGTCGCGCTCTGCATCGAATACGACGGCGGCGCTTTTCACGGCTGGCAGACGCAGCCCGATGGTCGTACCGTTCAGGATGCGCTGGAGAAGGCATTGTCCGAAATCGCCGGGCAGCCCATCAGCGTCAGTTGCGCCGGGCGGACCGATACCGGCGTCCACGCCACAGCGCAGGTCGCCCATTTCGATTGCCCCGCCGAGCGGCCGCTGTCGGCCTGGGTCAGGGGCGCCAACACGCTGCTGCCTGATGCCGTGGCCGTGCGTTGGGCGCATCCGGTTCCCGATGATTTCCATGCCCGCTTCTCGGCGCGCGGTCGTCGCTATCGCTATGTCCTCGTCAATCGCCCGCAGCGCCCCGCACTGGCGTACGGCCGCGTCGGCTGGTACCACGCCACGCTCGATATCGCCGCGATGCAGAAGGCGACGTCGTTCCTGCTCGGTGAGCGCGATTTCTCCGCCTTCCGCGCTGCCGAATGCCAGGCGAAGTCGCCGGTGAAGGAATTGCGCGAGGCACACGTACGCGCGGTCGGCGACTATGTACTGTTCGATTTCGAGGCGACCGCCTTCCTGCATCACATGGTGCGCAACATGGTCGGCAGTCTGGTCTACGTTGGCAATGGCAAGCACCCGCCCGCATGGATCGACGAGCTGCTGGCCGAGCGGGATCGCAAGCGGGCAGCACCCACGTTCGCGCCGGACGGACTGTATCTCTCCGGCGTCAGCTACGAAGCGCACTGGAACCTGCCGGCACAGCCGGCGCCGGTATTCGAGGAATTCATCGGGAGTTGAAGATGCGTACGCGAATCAAGATCTGCGGCATTACCACCGTGGCTGATGGCCTGGCAGCAGCGGCTGCCGGCGCCGACGCCATTGGCCTGGTGTTCTATCCGAAAAGCCCGCGTTATGTGCATGCCGAACGTGCAGCCGAGATCGCGGCCGCGCTACCCCCCTTCGTTAACGTCGTCGGTCTGTTCGTCAATGCGACGCCGGAATTCATCAACGAAACGCTGGCGCAGGTGCCGATCGGCCTACTGCAATTCCATGGCGACGAGGACGAGACGTACTGCCGACAGTTCGAACGCCCGTTCCTCAAGGCGGCAAGGGTGAGGCCGGATCTCGATTTGGTACAATACGCAGCTTCGTTTCCGTCGGCCCAGGGCCTCCTGCTGGACGCCTTCGTCGAAGGCTACGGTGGCGCCGGCCACACCTTCGACTGGAGCCTCATTCCGAAGGCCCTGTCGCGGCCGATCGTGCTTTCCGGCGGGCTCAACGTCGACAACGTGAGCGAGGCTGTGCGCCGGGTGCGACCGCTTGCGGTCGATGTGTCGTCGGGAGTCGAGGTTTCGAAGGGCGTGAAGGATCACGCCAAGATTGCCGCCTTTATTGCTGGAGTTCGCAATGCAGATGTATGACCTGCCGGATGCGCGGGGCCACTTTGGTCCTTATGGCGGCCTGTTTGTCGCCGAGACCCTGATCCCGGCCCTCACCGAGCTGAAGGAAGCCTATGCCGCCGCGCAGAAGGATCCGCAGTTCATCGCCGAATTCGAATACGAGCTGAAGCACTACGTCGGCCGCCCGAGTCCGATCTACCACGCCAAGCACTGGTCCGGGCTGCTCGGTGGCGCACAGATCTACCTGAAGCGCGAAGACCTCAACCATACCGGTGCGCACAAGGTGAACAACTGCATCGGACAGGCCATGCTCGCCCGCCGCATGGGCAAGCCGCGCGTCATCGCCGAGACCGGTGCCGGCCAGCACGGTGTTGCGACCGCCACAGTGGCCGCGCGCTATGGCATGGAATGCGTGGTCTACATGGGTAGCGAGGACGTCAAGCGCCAGGCCGCCAACGTCTATCGCATGAAGCTGCTCGGTGCCACCGTCGTGCCGGTCGAGTCCGGCTCGAAGACATTGAAGGACGCGCTCAACGAAGCGATGCGCGACTGGGTTACCAACGTCCACAACACCTTCTACATCATCGGCACCGTTGCCGGCCCGCATCCGTACCCGATGATGGTGCGCGATTTCCAGGCAGTGATCGGAGAGGAATGCATCGGCCAGATGCAGGACATGCTCGGCCGTCAGCCGGATTACGCGATTGCCTGTGTCGGCGGCGGCTCGAATGCGATGGGCATGTTCTACCCGTACATCCCGGTCGAGGGCGTGAAGCTCGTCGGTGTCGAAGCCGCGGGCGAGGGGCTCGACAGTGGCCACCACGCTGCGTCGCTGGAGCGTGGCCGCCCCGGCGTGCTGCACGGCAACCGCACCTACCTGTTGCAGGACGAGGATGGCCAGATCATCGAGACGCACTCGATCTCGGCCGGTCTCGACTACCCGGGCGTCGGCCCGGAGCACGCCTACCTCAAGGATTCCGGCCGCGCCGAGTACGTCGGCATCACCGACGCCGAAGCGCTGCAGGCCTTTCACGACCTGTGCCGCTTCGAAGGCATCATCCCGGCGCTGGAGTCGAGCCACGCATTGGCCTACGCTGCCAAACTCGCCCCGACGCTGCCGAAGGACAAAATCCTGCTGGTCAACCTCTCCGGTCGCGGCGACAAGGACATGCATACCGTCGCCGAAAAATCGGGCATCAAGTTCTGACATGTCGAAAATCCAAGCCACATTCGAGCGCCTTCAGGCGCAGGGGCGCAAGGCGCTGATTCCGTTCATCACCTGCGGTGACCCCGATGCCGCACTGACCCTGCCGTTGATGCATACGCTGGTCGAAGCCGGCGCCGACATCATCGAACTCGGTGTGCCGTTCTCCGACCCGATGGCCGACGGCCCGACCATCCAGCGTGCTTCGGAGCGTGCCCTGGCGAAGGGCATGAACATGCGGAAGGTGCTCGCGATCGTTGCCGAGTTCCGTAAGGCCGATGCCGATACACCGGTCGTGCTGATGGGCTACGCCAACCCGATCGAGGCGATGGGCGTCGAGCGCTTCGGTGCGGCTGCTCAGGAAGCCGGCGTCGATGGTGTACTCGTCGTCGACTACCCGCCCGAGGAAAGTGCCGAGTTCTCGGCCGCGATGAAGACGCATGGCCTCGATCCGATCTTCCTGCTGGCGCCGACCTCGACCGAGGAGCGCATCGCCGGCACGGCGAAAGTCGCCAGCGGCTATGTTTACTACGTCTCGTTGAAGGGCGTCACCGGTTCCGCGGCGCTCGATGTCGATGCCGTCGCGGCACGTCTGCCCAATATTCGCGAAAAGACCGGCCTGCCGGTCGGTGTCGGCTTCGGAATCCGCGACGCCGAAACGGCCGGGCGCATCGCGCGCATCGCCGATGCCGTCGTGATCGGCAGCCGCATCATCGAAGAGATTGAAAAGTCCACGCCGGAGACGGCGTGTGCCAACGTCAAGGCGCTGATCGCCGGCATACGTGCCGGCATGGACGCCGCCTGAGAGGGAATGAAATGAGCTGGCTCAACAAACTGCTACCGCCCAAGATCAAGCGCAGCGAACCTGGTGTCGCGCGCAAGTCGGCGCTGCCGGAAGGCCTGTGGAGCAAGTGCCCGTCGTGCGAGGCGGTGCTCTATGCGACCGATCTGGAAAACAATCTCAACGTCTGTCCGAAGTGCGGTCATCACAACCGCCTCAAGGCGCGCGAGCGTCTCGACCTGCTGCTCGACGCCGAAGGCCGCTTCGAAATCGGCGCCGAGGTGCTGCCGGTGGATACCCTGAAATTCAAGGACAGCCGCCGTTATCCCGAGCGTCTGGCCGATGCCTGCGAAACCAGCGGTGAGACCGATTCGCTGGTCGTCATGCAGGGCGCGATCAAGACCATCCCGGTGGTGGTCGCAGTCTTCGAATTCGACTTCATGGGCGGTTCTATGGGCTCGGTGCTCGGCGAGCGCTTCGTGCGCGGCGTGCAGATCGCCGTCGAGCAGAACATGCCCTTCATCTGCGTCACCGCCTCGGGCGGCGCGCGCATGCAGGAAGGCCTCTTTTCGCTGATGCAGATGGCGAAAACGACGGCCGCGCTGACCAAACTGTCGCAGAAGGGCCTGCCCTTCATCTCGGTACTCACCGACCCGACCATGGGCGGCGTCTCGGCGTCGTTCGCCTTCGTCGGCGACATCGTCGTCGCGGAGCCGAAGGCGCTGATCGGCTTCGCCGGCCCGCGTGTGATCGAGCAGACGGTGCGCGAGACGCTGCCGGAAGGATTCCAGCGTTCAGAGTTCCTGCTCGAGAAGGGCGCCGTCGACCTGATCGTCGACCGCCGCGAGATGAAGGACAAGCTGGCGCAGCTGCTCGCGCTGCTGCAGAAGTTGCCCGCGGCCGCCTGATCGCTTGAAATCCCTGGACCAGTGGCTGGCCCACCTCGAATCCCTGCACCCGAAAGGTCAGGCCGGGATCGAGCTGGGGCTCGAACGTGTCGCGCGCGTCAAGGCCGAATTGGGCCAACAGCGCGGCCAGACGCAGCATTGCCCGGTGATCATCGTCGGCGGCACCAACGGCAAGGGCTCGACCTGCGCCTACCTTGAACACATCCTGTCGTACTCCGGCTACCGCACCGGCTGCTATGCGTCGCCGCATCTGCTGGCCTACAACGAGCGCGTGCGCCTCGACCGCCAGCCGGTCGACGATGCCTCGCTGTGCGCGGCCTTCGCCCGCGTCGAGGCGGCACGCGCTGCTGCCGGCGATGTCGCGCTGACCTACTTCGAGTTCGGGACGCTTGCCGCGTGGGAAGTTTTCGCGGCCGCGAATATCGACGTTGCCATCCTCGAAGTCGGTCTCGGCGGCCGCCTCGACGCGGTCAACGTTTATGAGCCCGATGCCGTGATCGTGACCGGCGTTGCCCTCGACCACACCGACTGGCTCGGCCCCGATCGCGAGAGCATCGGTCGCGAGAAGGCGGGCATCTTCCGCGCCGGCAAGCCGGCCATCTGCGCCGATCCACAGCCGCCGCAATCCCTGCTCGATCATGCCACGGCGATCGGTGCCGACCTGCAGCTGATCGGCCGCGATTTCGGCTATTTCGGCGACAAGACGCAATGGACCTGGTGGGGGCGCAACAATCTTCGCCGCGGTGGCCTGGCGAATCCCGGCATCCGCGGTACGCAGCAACTGGCGAATGCGTCGGCGGCGCTGGCCGCCCTGGATGCGCTGAAGACAAAATTGCCGGTCGACATGCAGTCGGTACGGCGCGGCCTCATCGAGCTCGAGCTCGCCGGTCGTTTCCAGCTGGTCCCGGGCAAGCCTGCGATCGTGCTCGACGTGGCGCACAACCCGCAGGCCGTCAGCGTGCTCGCCTCGAACCTCGGTGACATGGGTTTTTACGCGAACACGCACGCTGTCGTCGGCATGCTCGCCGACAAGGACATCACCGGCGCCTTGACAGCCCTGAAGGGCAAGGTGGCGCACTGGTACGTGGCAAGCCTCGATGTGCCGCGCGGGGCCCCTGCCGACGCGCTGGCGGCGATCGCAGACGGCCTGGGCGGTACGGTTGCCGCCTTCGACGATGTCGCGTCGGCCTTCGCTGCGGCACGGAAAGCCGCCGGCGAAGATGATAGAATTCTGGCCTTTGGATCCTTCTACACCGTGGCGGCCGTCATGCGCGCCCTCAAGGAACGCCCCTGATGTCGATGCCGGAAGCCGACGCCCAGTTGCCGCTCAAGAAGCGCGCCCGTCGCCGCCTGGTCGGCGCGATCGCTCTGTCGGTCCTCGCCGCCGTGGTATTGCCCATGGTCATGGACCCGGCGCCACAAGCGCCGGTGCAGGATGTGCAGATACGCATCCCCGGCCAGGAGCAGGCGCCGCCTTTCAGCCCCAAATCACTGGCCGCGAAGCCGGCCGAGGTGCCTGCAGCCAAGGCTGCTCCTGCCACGGCAGCAGAGAAACCGGCCGTGGCTGCTTCTGAAAAGTCAGTGGACAAGCCTGTTGAAATAGTCGCTGAAAAAGCACCTGAGAAACCCGCGCCCGAAGCCGTAAAACCTGCTGCAAAAACGGAAAAGAAGCCCGCAGAAAAGGCGGCAGAAAAAACACCTGAAAAACCTGTTACGGCAAAGAATGGTGGCGATGATTCGCAGCGTGCTGCAGCCATTCTCGCCGGAAAGCCGGCGGAGACCGTTCCGGCCCAGAAAGCGACCGGTGGCGAATACGTCATTCTTATCGGTGCTTTTTCCAACCCGGCCAACGTCAAGCAGTTGCAGACCAAACTGAGCGAGCTCGGTC
>JAKJEY010000031.1 GCA_022705165.1 Pseudomonadota bacterium | reverse complement strand
GCAGCAATGGCCGACATGCCCCTCGGCATCGCGTATCACGAGCGACTCGCCGTTCTGCGGGCAGACCGGCACGCTCATGCCACCGTCGCGCCGAAGATGGCGGCGACTTCGGCCGCGGGCCGCGGCCGCGAGAACAGGTAGCCCTGGCAGAGGGTGCAGCCTTCGTAACGCAGGGCGGCGAGCTGGGCGGTCGTCTCGACCCCTTCCGCCACCACGTCCAGATCCAGCGTCCTGGCGAGGCCGATGATCGAGGCAACGATGGCGGCATCCTCACGGTCGGTACACAGGTCGCGCACGAAGGTACGATCGATCTTCAGCTGGCTGACCGGGAAGCGCTTCAGGTAGGAGAGGCTGGAATAGCCGGTGCCGAAATCGTCGATCACCAGCCGGATGCCCATCTCCGCCAGCGCGCGGACCTGCGCCAGGGCGTCGTCGACGCTGTGCATCAGGCACGATTCGGTGATCTCGAGTTCGAGCATGTCGGGCGGCAGGCCCGTTTCGTCGAGAATGTTGCGGATGCGGGCGACAAGATCGCGCTGCTGGAACTGCCGGGCGGAGAGGTTGACCGCGACCGGCACGCGCGGCCAGCCGGCCGCATGCCAGTCGCGCAACTGGCGGCAGGCTTCGCGCAGGACCCATTCGCCGAGCTCGACGATGAGCCCGGTTTCCTCGGCCACGGGAATGAATTCGGCCGGCGGCACGAGGCCGGACTTCGGACTCTGCCAACGGACCAGCGCCTCGAGGGCGCAGACGCGATGGGCCGACGTATCGACCTGCGGCTGGTAGTAGAGCACCAGCTCGCGATTGCCGACCGCATGGCGCAGCTTCTGTTCGAGCTGGAAGAAGCGCAGGGCCTCGGCATTGAGGTCGGCCGAGAAGAACTGGAAGTTGTTGCGGCCACGGCTCTTCGCGGCATACATCGCGGCATCGGCGCTCTTCATCAGCGTCGGCGCGTCGCTCGCGTCGTCGGGATAGAAGGCGATGCCGATCGAGGTCGAGGCGCGCAGGGCATGGCCCATCGCATCGACCGGCTGCGCCAGCGCCGCGATGATGCGTTCGCAGATGAGCACGGCATCGTCCGGCCCGTTGACCGCGCCGAGGATGATCACGAACTCGTCGCCACCGAGCCGGCAGACGGTATCGATGTCGCGCACGACCGCGACCAGCCGGTCGGCGACGATCTGCAGCAGGGCGTCGCCGACGTCGTGGCCGAGCGAATCGTTGACGTTCTTGAAGCGGTCGAGGTCGAGGAACAGCACGGCCACGTGGTTGCGGTTGCGCTCGGCGGCGATCAGCGCCTGATCGAGGCGATCCTGCAGCAGCGCGCGGTTCGGCAGCCCGGTCAGGGCATCGTGGTGGGCGATGTGCCAGATGCGCTTTTCGGCCTGCATGCGCTCGAAGATCTCCGATTGCAGCTGGACGTTCGCCGTCTCCAGTTCGGCCGTGCGCGCCGCGACGCGGGTCTCCAGCTCGTCATGCGCTCGCAGCAGCGCTTCCTGCGCCAGGCGGCGCTCGGTGATGTCCTCGACCACCCAGATGGCGCCCCCGCCCTGATCCCAGCCGACGCGCTTCCCGGTCGCGCGGACCCAGAACAGCGAACCGTCGCGCCGCTTCAGCTGAACCTCCCCGACATGGCTGCCCTCGCGGCGCAAACCGCTCTCCGCGGCGGCGGCGAACTCGGCATAGGGCGATTCGCCGACGAAGATCTCGCGCACGAAGCGCCCGATCAGTTTTCCCGATTCGAAGCCGAGCATGTCGGCAAAGCGGTCGTTGCAGCGCTGCAGGTGCGCGCCGCTGACATAGACGATGCCGAAGGCGGCATTGTCGAAAATCATCTTCTGCTCGGTCAGCGCGGACTGGAGCAGTTCGTCCTGGCGCTTGCGCTCGCTCATGTCCTCGATGATCCACACCGAGCCGAGGTCCGGATGCTGGGCATCGATGAAGCGGCCGATCATCAGCGCCCAGAACGAGGCGCCGTCCTTCCGCCGCAGCCATTGCTCGCGGCGATGGGTGCCGCCGGCGGCGATCAGCGGGTAGATCTCGCCGGCGGCCTCGAAATCCGCATCGGAAATGTAGAAGAGGCGCGCCGAACGGCCGAGCAGTTCGTTCTCGCGATAGCCGAACATTTCTGTCAGGCGCGGGTTGGCTCGGATGACGCGGCGGCCGCGGATGAGCGCGATGCCGACGTTGGCGGCGGCGAACGTCGCCTCGAGGTCGCGCTGCGCGTTCCAAAGTTCGTCGCGGATGCGGGTCTGTTCCTCGAGGTCCTCGACGATCCAGACGGTACCCTCGCGCGGGTTGTCGCGATCGATCGCCGCCGCGTGCAGCCGGCAATAGATGAGACTGCCGTCGCGGCGACGCATCGGAATCTCGGCATCGAACGGGTCGCCGGCGAGCAGGGCCTCGCGCGCCCAGTGGCGCAGGCGTTCGTACTCCGCCTCGCTCTCGTAGAGAACGCGGGCACGCTGCCCGAAGACCTCGTCTTCGGCGTAGCCGGAAAGTTCGCAGAAACGCCGGTTGCAGTGCTGCAGCAGACCTTCGCGCACGAATACGATGCCGACCGGTGCATGGTCGAAGATCGCCAGCAGTTCCGGCATCGCCATCTTTGAAATCATCTTCGTCTCCTCGCGCCCGCTTGCGGGCGTGGCGGCCTCAGGGCCGCTCTATGACGAAGATCATACCAGTGCCGGCAGCGCGCCGGGCGATCCGGCGCGGTCTAGCGCGGGCCGGCGCGCTCCAGGACGCGCAGCAGCGAGGCGGTATCGTCGCTGCCCCAGCCCTGCGCCATCAGCGCGTTGAGTTGCTGCGCGACGACGGACGCGACCGGTAGCGCGATGCCGTGCCGGTGCGCCTCTTCGGCGACGAGGCCGAAATCCTTGTGGTGCAGGCGCGCCTCGACGCCAGCGTTGAAGTCGCGCGCCACCATGCGCCCGCCGAAAAGTTCCAGCACGCGACTCGCCGCCGAGCCGCCCATCAGCGCTTCACGCACCTTCGCCACATCGACGCCGGCCGCCGCCGCCAGCCGCAGCGCTTCCGCCGAGGCCTGGATGGCCGCCACCATGACCATCTGGTTGCAGGCCTTGGCCACCTGACCGGCACCGGCGCCGCCGACATGCACGAGCGTGCGGCCCAGCACCCCGAACAGCGGCCGTACGCGCTCGAGCACCGCCGCCTCGCCGCCGACCATGATCGCCAGCGTGCCCGCCTCGGCCCCGACGCCACCGCCGGAAACCGGCGCATCGAGCATGTGCACGCCACGTTCGGACAGGCGGGCGGCGATGTCGCGCGCCAGCCCCGGTGCGATCGTGCTCATGTCGACGAGGACGCTGCCTGCGGCCATGCCTGTGGCCAGGCCCCGCTCCCCGAACACGACCGACTCGACGTCACTGCCGTAGGTGACGATCGTAAAGACGACCTCGCTGTGGCGCGCGACGGCGGCCGGATCGGCGCAGGCGGTGGCGCCGGCGTCGACCAGGGGCGCCAGCGCTTCCGCGCGACGCGCCCAGACGGCGACCTGATGGCCGGCGCGCAGCAGGCGCAGGGCCATCGGGCGGCCCATGACGCCAAGGCCGATGAAGCCGACCCGGATTGCGCTGACGCTCATTCGATTTCCTTGTTTTCGGCGTAGAACGCGATGCGCCCGCGACCGTCAGCCTTGGCGCGATACATCGCCGCATCGGCGGCAGCCATCAGTGCTTCGCTGTCGTCGGCATCTTCCGGCCAGAAGGCGACGCCGATCGAGCAGCCGACCTGCAGCGACTCGCCTTCCCATACGACCGGTTCGCAGACCGCCGATTGCAGTGCCGCCAGCGCCCGGCGCACGCCATTGCTGTCGCCCACCTCGCCGAGCACGGCGACGAACTCGTCGCCACCGAGGCGCGCCAGCGTGTCGCTCGCCCGCAGGACGCCACGCATCCGGTCGGCAACCACCTGCAGCACGAAATCGCCGGCGATGTGCCCGTGGTCGTCGTTGACCGGCTTGAAGCGGTCGAGGTCGACATAGGCCACCGCCACCCGGCCGGATTTGCGGCGCGCCTGCACCAGTGCGCCCTGCAGACGGTCCGCCAGCAGCTGCCGGTTCGGCAGGCCGGTCAGTGCGTCGTGGCTGGCCTGCCAGCGTAACGCTTCCTCGGCGCGCTTCTGGTCGACGAGATCGGCATAGACGGCGACATAGCGCGTCTCGCGCGACACCGGCTCGCTGATCCGCGTGATCGAGGCCAGGTAGGGCACTGCCTCGCCGTTCTTGCGCCGGTTCCAGATCTCGCCGCGCCAGAACCCTTCCTTCTGCAACTGCTGCCACATCGCCGCATAGAAGGCCGCATCGTGGCGCGCCGAACGCAGCTGGCTGACCTTGTGGCCGAGGATTTCCTCGACCGAGTAGCCGAAGGCTTCCGTGAAGGCGTGATTGATGCGCAGCACGCGCGACTCGCCGTCGGTGACGACGATCGGCTGGCTGACCTGTGCGAACACCGCCGCCGCCAGCCGCCCTTCGCGTTCGGCATCCCGCAGGCGGGTGACATCCGAGAGGGAGGCGACAACCGCATCTCCGCCCAGGTCGTCGCCGGGGGGCAGGAGGCGCGTACTGACGCTGACCCAGGCGGTGCGCCGGCCGGTGGCGGCACGGATGCCGTACAGCTGGTGATCGATCGGCCGTCCGCCGGCCATCGTGAACATCGCCGGGTATTCGGCCGGCGCAAGTACCCGCCCGTGCTCGTCGAGCATTTCCCATGCGGCCGATTCGGGGCGCTGGCCGAGCAGATCGGGGCGCGCCAGGCCAGCGAGCCGGGCCGCCGCGTCGTTGGCCAGGGTGATCCGGCCTTCGCGGTCACGCACGACCACGCCCTCGGCAAGACTGCCGATGATCGCATCCAGGCGCCGCTCGCGCGCTTCGAGCAGCGCCTGCGTGCGACGCTCTTCGGTCACGTCGCGGCAGGTGCCGATGGCCATCAGCGCGCGACCGTCGGCGCCCCGCTCGGTGACCCGGGCACTTTGCCGCAGGCAGCGCAGCTCGCCGCTGTCGGGACGGCGGACATGGTGCTCATGCTCGGCGCTGCCATCCTTGACCAGCGTGCGGAATGCCTCGCGCATGGCCTCGCGCTCATGCTCGGGCACCAGGGCAACGAAGGCCTCGAAGTTCGCTTCGAGGGGGGCCGCCGAAGTCCCGAGCAGGGCATGGAGCTGCTCGGAAACGGACAGCCGGTCCTCGGTGATGTCCCACAGCCAGTGGCCGACACCGGCTACATCCTGTGCCTGCTCCAGGCGCGTCGTCAGCGCTGCCAGTTCGCGCAGCTGGCGGGCGCGGCGGCTGGCGTAGCGGGCCGCCTGCCAGAGCAGGAGGATGAGCAATGCCGCCACGGCGGCGGTCGAGATCACGAGTGCGTTGCGGCGCGGCGCCAGCTGTGCCTCGACGCCGTCGAAGGTGTCGCCGACCGCGATGTGCAGCGGCATGCTGCCGACACGACGCAGGGCGTGCGCGCGCACCTTGCTGTCGGTCGGCGAGGGGCGGACGACATAGGAGACGTCGGCGGCGTTGAGTGCCGCGACCGCTTCCGGATCGATTCGCTTGCCGAGGAAATTCTCGATGTCGCGCGAGCGGGAAAGGACGACGCCATCGGACGACATCAGGGTCAGGATCTCGGCCGCGCTGGTGCGTTGCGGCAAGCCGCTGCCGAGCAGTGCCGCCGGCTTGACGCCGATGGCGACGACACCGGCGAAGCGGCCATCCCTGTCGCGCAGGCTGCGCGCCACGACGATGATCCGCTGCCCGCTGATGCGCCCGACGACCGGTGCCGAAAAGGCCAGCACATCCGGGCCGTCACGCAGTTGCAGGAAGAAATCGCGATCGGCGAGCGATATCGGCTTTTCCGGCTTGCGGTCATTGGCAAGCAGTGCCCGGCCGCTGACGTCGGCGACGATCGCCCCTTCCGCCATGTCGGCGAGGACCGTCGCGCGCAAATTGCCATAGACGCGGACGAAATCGTCGAGACCGCTCGTCTCCGCCGTACGCCGCAGGAAGAGGAGTGCCGTATCGACCTTGCCGACACGCTCGCTGACCGCCGCTGCGGCCAGGCGTGCCTGCGCCTCCAGCTCGCTCTGCAGACGCGACTCGGCCGCGTGCCGGTCGCGCGAAAGCTCGGTGTTCACGAACAGGGCGAGGCCGCCGACCAGCAGGAGGCCGAGCGCAATGAGCTTTCCCGTTGCGCTGCGTGACGGCGGGTTCGAAGGCGTCACGATATTCCCGGAGCGCGCGGATCGACCAGGCGAGGCGACGAAAGCGCCCTAGCGTTCGCCGCCGGAGAGATCCTCCAGCAGTTTCAGCACGGCGATGGAATCCTCCTCGCCGAGCCCGGAGCCGACCATCGCGTTGAACATCTGCGTCGTCGCTGCCGCGGTCGGCAGCATCAGGCCGAGCTCGTGCGCCGTCTTCATGACGATGTTGAGATCCTTCTGGTGCATCCAGGACTTGAAGCCGGGTTTGAAATTGCGGTCCAGCATGCGCTGGCCGTGGTTCTCCAGAATCTTCGAGTTGGCGAAGCCGCCCATCAGCGCCTCGCGCACCCTGGCGGGATCGGCCCCTGCCTTCTTCGCGAAGTTGAGCGCTTCGGCCACGGCCAGCACACCGACGCCGGTGAGGATCTGGTTGGCCGCCTTCGCCACCTGCCCGGCGCCCGAGGGGCCGACGTGCACCACGTTTTTGCCCATGCAGTCGAAGGCCGGCTTCGC
The DNA here is from genome assembly GCA_022705165.1 of Pseudomonadota bacterium. Classification (GTDB taxonomy): domain Bacteria; phylum Pseudomonadota; class Gammaproteobacteria; order Burkholderiales; family Rhodocyclaceae; genus Proximibacter. The sequence continues at coordinate 11,135 of JAKJEY010000031.1, read as the reverse complement.
CCTGGCGAAGGCCGCATCACTGCCGCCGGCCATGATCGACAGCGTTCCGGCAATGGCGCCGACCTCGCCGCCCGAGACGGGCGCATCGAGGAAGTCGATGCCGGCCGCCTTCAGCTTGTCGCCAATGTCCCTGGCGGCGGCCGGGGCGATGGTGCTCATGTCGACGGCGACCAGTCCGGGCTTTGCCCCCTTGCTGGCGCCATGTTCGCCGAGCATCACCTGCTCGACATCCGGCGCATCGGCGACCATCGAGATCACCACGTCGACTGCTGCGGCAACCGCAGACGGGCTGGCGGCCCCTGCGGCACCGGCATCGAGCAGCGGCTGCATGGATTCGGCACGGCGCGCCCAGACCACGACCTCGTGCCCGCCCTTGAGCAGGTTCAGTGCCATCGGCCGGCCCATGATGCCCAGCCCGAGAAAACCGATCTTCATGTTGGCTCCGGAAGGAATTCGGCGCCCGCAGCGGGCGCCGCGTCACAGAAATAGTTCAGGGGCGATCGAAGGTCGCGGCCACAGGGACCGAGAACTTGCCGTTGAGCGCGATCAGCTGCACGCGGTGGGCATTGGCCAGGCGCTCGACGTAATCCTCGCCCTTCGGCAGCAGGCGCACCTCGATGCGGCGGCGATCCTCGCTCGAGCGGCGACGCTCGACGAAGCCCTGCTTCTCGCAGCGCGAAACCAGGGCGACGACACCGTGGTGCTGCGCCTGCAGGCGCTCGGCCAGTTCGCCGACGGTGGCCCAGTCACGGCCGGGATAGCCCTTGATGTTGAGCAGCATCAGATACTGCAGGGGCGTGATGCCGGCCTTGCGGGTCACGTTCTCGGAGAAGCGGAGGAACTTGCGGATTTCGTAGCGGAAGTTGGCCAGCGTCTCGAAGGCCAGCTTGTCCATGGGGGGCAGCGGTTGTTCCGTCACGTCAGGGGATCTCCAAAAGACCTTATAAGTATTAGGTGTATTCGTTCAATATGCATCTTACCGCGAGCCCGCCGTCCGCAAAAGCGAAAACCGCCGGGAAAAGGGGGCGACACGCATGCACCGGAGGGATCTGCCCACGATGCTGCCGTCTGCGGACGCGCCTCACTGCCCGGGGAGCGCGCCCCGACCTGGAGGCGCCTTCAGCGGCAGCCGGATGGTGAAACGCGTGCCGTGTTCGGGTTCGCTGCTCACATCCATGTCGCCGCCGAGCAGGTCGCGCACGAGATTGAGGACGATCGACAGCCCGAGCCCGGAACCGCCCTTGCCGAGCTTGGTCGTGAAGAAAGGATCGAAGATGCGCGGGCGCACGTCGGCAGGAACGCCGATGCCGTCGTCACTGCAGACGATCTCGGCGTTGCCGGCATCGATGCTCCGTGCCACGAGGAGGATCTGACCCGATGCGCGCCCCTCGAAGGCATGCACCAGCGCATTCTCGACGAGGTTGGTGACGATCTGGCCGAGCGCGCCCGGGTAGCTGTCGAGACTGATGCCGACCTCGGCATCCAGATCGAAGCGGTAGGGCGAATGCTTGAAGCGCGGCACGAGCGTCATGCGCACTTCTTCCAGCACGGTTGCCAGATCGAAGACGCGGCGCCGGTCACTGGTCTGGTCGACCGCCACCTGCTTGAAGTTCTGGATCAGATTGGCGGCGCGGACGAGGTTGCGTTCGAGCAGGTCGTCCGATTCGCGTACGCTGGCGACGAAGCGCTCGAGCACCGAACGCCGCAACTGCCCGCCGGCGATCGCCTCCTCGAATTCGGTGATGCGGCTGCCGACCGCGGATGCCACCATCAGTGCGTTGCCGATCGGCGTGTTGATCTCGTGTGCGATGCCGGCAACGAGATTGCCCAGCGAGGCCATGCGCTCGTTGCGTGCCAGCACTTCCGCCGTGCGCCGCAGCGCGGTCACGTCGCTCTGCAGCACGAGCCGGCCGCCTTCCGAAGTCGCCATGCGGTCGACGCTGATGATGCGGCCATCCGGCAGCACGCGATCCCACTGGCCGAGCGCATCCCAGTCGCTGCTGCGGCCATCGTCCGTCGGCGCGTCGCCGCGCTCCAGCATCGCCTTGCGCAGTTCCTGCCGCGAGATGCCATTGCGCAAGAGATCGGCAGAGGCAGGATAGAGACGCCGGAACGCCTCGTTCCAGGCCACGAGGCGTTGCTCGCGATCCCAGAGCAGGATGCCGGCCGGCATGGTGTCGATGATCTCGCGCAGCCACTCCGCAGACTGCCGCACCGCCATTTCGACCAGGCGCCGCTCCTCGACCTCGGCTTCCAGCCGCAGCGTCCGCTCGGCGACCTTCGACTCGAGTGCGGCGTTCAGTTCCTCGAAGCGCTGGTTGGCGGCAAGCAGTCGCGCCTCGGTCCGCTTGCGCTCGGTGATGTCGGTGTAGGAAGTCACGAAGCCGCCATCGGGCAAGGGGGTGCCACGCACCTCCAGCACCGTGCCGTCCGGCCGTACCCGCTCGAAATGATGCGGCTCCAGCAGGTTGATGCGCTTCGCCGCCTCCGCCATGTAGGACTCGACGTCGACATCGCCGTACTCGCCGCGGCGCGCATTGAAGCGCATGAAATCCATGATCGTCCGCGGTTCGCCGGCGAACATCTCGATCGGGAAGTCGAGCAGCTTGCGGAACTGCTCGTTCCATTCGAGGATGCGCATGTCCTTGTCGGCCACCGTGACGCCGCCGGGAAAATGCGCCAGCACCGACTTCAGCCAGTTGTTCTGGACCTTCAGCGCATCCTCGGCCTGCTTGCGATCGGTGATGTCGAGTGCCAGTGCCAGACGCGCCGCCTCCCCGTCATAGGAAATATCGAGCGAGGTCGCCTCGACGTCTATGACTTCGCCGGTCTTCTTCCGGTGATGCCACTCGCCGCTCTTACGCATCCCCGGCTCGAGCGGGCCGGAAAAATAATCCGCCAGTCGCGGGCGTTCTTCTTCCGGATGCAGATCGGCCAGCGACATCGTCCGCAGCTCGTCACGACTGTAGCCATAGCTCACGATGAACGCATTGTTCGCATCGAGCAGCCGAGCGCCGCCCGGCTTGTAAACCAGCATCGGCACGGGATTCTCGTCGAACAGGGCGCGATACTGCGCTTCGCTGGCACGCAACTCCGCCGTGCGCCGCGCCACCTCCGCCTGCAGGATGCGCGGCTGGCGCAGCAACAGGAAGACCGCCAGGGACAGCAGCAGGCAGAAAGCCGTCGCCGCCAGCACATCGAGCACCAGGCGCGATTTCGCAATCCAGCCGCCGACCGGCGCGACGCTGAGCGTCCACTCGCCGTTCGGCACGTGGATCCGCGCCTCGACCGGCGACGCCAGCGGCGCCTCGCCGGAGCGCGCGAAGACGTGGCGGGACTGATCGTTGGGGCGGATACGCCATATCTCGTAGGCGTAGCCCCCCTGCACCAGCGCCTCCAGCTTGCTCGCCGCAAGCAGGTCGGTAATCCGGATCAGCACCTGGGTCAGGCCCCAGAAATGCTCGACACCATTGGCATCGGCGAGGAAAACAGGTTGCCGCCCGACGACGCCGACACCGCCCTGGCGCAGATCGAAGGGGCCGGTCAGGCCCAGGCGCCGCGTCTCGACGACGCGCTGGGTTTCGGCCCCCTGCACCGGATCGCGCAACGGGGAGAAGCCGATCACCGACTCGTTGCCCTGGAGCGGCACCACCTGCGAGATCGTCCCGCCCGGCGCCAGTTGCAGCGCCGTGATGCCGCCGTACACCTGGATCATCTCGGCGGCGAGCGTCTCGAAATTGTCGACGCGGCCGCGTCCCTGGCGCACCAGCGTCGCCAGCGCGTAGGACACCGACAGCGAGCGATCGAGGCGCTCCGCAAAATCGTGGGCAACCGTATTTGCCAGCTGACGTGCCTGGTTCTCGGCATCGCGCTGACGCACCTGCTCGATCGACCAGATGAAGGCCCCGGAGGCCAGCGCCGAAATGAGGAACGCGGCGACGACGCCGGGGATCAGCCAGTCCCTGGCGGCACGGGTGTTTCCTGCCGTCGGCGAATCGCTCATCCTCCCTCCCGGAGGCGACAGATGATGCGGTGAGACTACTCCAAAAGGGATAGCGGGTGTTACCCCTGCCAGATGTTGCGGCAGCGGGTTTCACGCACCCACCAGGCGGCCAGTGCGCCGCCGCAGGCGGACAGGGCGATGACCAGCATGCCGCCACGCCAGGCCGACAGTTCGTAGAAGCGCGCACCGTTGAGCATGCCGCCCTTCCAGCCGAGATCCATGACCCAGCCGAAGATCGGCTGCAGCAACGCGCCGGCGAGGAAGCCGCCCATGTTGGCCACCGAGGTCGACATGCCGGAGAGCAGCGGCGGATTGACCTCCTTGGCGCAGGCCCAGGTCAGGCTGAAGCCCGCGGTGGTGAGCCCCATCAGCACGAACAGCGACATCGACAGCCAGACCGGCATCGCCACGCCGGACCACCAGACAAGCCAGAGCAGGGCGAAAGTATTGGTCGTGGCCACCAGCACCGGCTTGCGGCGCTTGATGCGATCGGAAAGCGTGCCGAGGAAGAGGCAGCCGACGGCGAAGCCGCCGAACCACAGCGAAACGTGCGTCGCCGCGACGTCGCGCGAGAGGCCATGCACCTGCACCAGATACGGCGTTGCCCACAGGCCGGCGAAGGCGAAGAAGGCGCCGGCGATGCCGGTGTTGGTCAGCGCCGCCGGCCAGGTGGCGCGGTTCTTCAGGACCCGGGCGAGGCCGCCGAGGATGACCGTGCGGTCAAACTTCGGCCGGTGGGCGTCGCTGCCGCCATCCTTGCGATCGCGCACCCAGATCCAGCAGGCGATGCCGAGCAGCAGCGAGAGGACGCCGGCACCGACGAAGACGCTGCGCCAGCCGATGGCCTGCGCCGTCAGCGACAGCGGTACGCCGGCCAGCACCGAGCCGAGGTTGCCGACGAGCATGCAGATACCGGTCAGCGTCGCGAAATGCTTCTCGTCGAACCAGACGGCGATGATCTTCAGCATCGCGATGAAGGTGACCGAGACGCCGAGTCCGACCAGCGTGCGGCCGACCAGCGCCACCTGCATGGACGGCGCCAGGCCGAAGAGGATGCTGCCGGCACAGGCGACGATGGCGCCGAGCAGCAGGATGCGGCGCGGGCCCAGCGTATCGACGAGGATGCCGGTCGGTACCTGCATCACCGTATAGACATAGAAATAGGTCGCCGCGAGCACGCCGAGCGAGGCGGCGGTGGTCTGGAAGGACACGGCCAGGTCCTGGGCGATGCCGGCCGGCGCGAAACGATGGAAGAAGGACAGCACATAGGCGCCGGCGACGACTGCCAGCATCCACGCGCTGCGCCGCAGGGATTCGCTCATTTCGTTTCCTTTCGACGCAGGAGCAGCGTCAGTATGGGGGGCGTCAGCAGCGTCGTCAGGATGACCATGATGACGATCACCGAGAACATCGATTCGCTGACCACGCCGAGCTGCTTGCCGACCGACGCGAAGATCAGGCCGACCTCGCCGCGCGGCACCATGCCCCAGCCGACGATCCACGCATTGTGGCCACGCCCGGCGGCGAAGCCGGCGACCAGCTTGCCGATGACGGCGGCGACGGTGATGCCGAGCGCGACGACGACCACCTGTGGGTCCGCCAGCGTCTGCAGGTCGACCTGCATGCCGGTGAGCACGAAGAAGACCGGCACGAAGAAATAGCCGATCGGCTCGACCATGTGCTCGTGCTGATGGTGCGTATGCCGGGCGAGCACCTCGTGCAGGCGCTCACGCAGGCTCGCCGGCGAATTTTCCGGCAGGGCCGCATCGATGTCGCGCACCACGGCGGGCGTCTCGAAATCCTTCAGGTAGACCGGCTCGAAGAGCAGGCCAGCGGCGAAGGCGCCGATGATCGGCGCCAGCCCGATCGCATGCGCCAGCCAGGCGAGGAAGAGGCCGCTCGCGAGCACCAGCGCGAACAGCATCGACGGCCCGGCATCCAGGCGCGCCAGCCGCCCGGCCAGATGCCGGGCCAGCAGGCGACCGATGACGATCGAGCCGCCGAGGAACGCAACCGCCTCGAAGACGATCACGCTGACCTGACCGAGGCTGACGGAGCCGGCCTGCACCAGGCTCGAGACCACGGCGAGGATGACCAGCCCGAGCACGTCGTCGATCACTGCCGCGCCGAGCACGATCTTCGCCTCCGCCATGCCGAGCCGGCCGAGATCGCGGAAGACGCGGCCGGTGATGCCGACCGACGTTGCCGACAGCGTCGCGCCGAGGAACAGGTAGGTGTTGTCCGACTGCCCCGGCAGCAGTGCCGGTCCGACCACATAGGCGCCGAGCGCGAAGGGGACGGCGATGCCGACGACGCCGACCAGCGTCGCACGCAGGCCGACCTTGACCAGGTCGTCGAGGCGCGTTTCCAGGCCGATCTGCAGCAGCAGCACAATGACCCCGAGTTCGGCGAGGAAGGCAACGATGGGGTCGGCGGCGACACGGTCGAAGTAATGGAAGCCGAGCAGCCCGAGGTTGCCAAGCACGACGCCGAGCAGCAGTTCGCCGAGCACCGCAGGGAAGCCGACGCGCTGCGCCAGCGGCGCGAACAGGCGCGCCGCCATCAGGATGATCGCGAGCCAGAGCAGGTTCTCGCCGACGACGCCGGAGCCGGCGGCGAAGGCGGACGGCAAGGACAGCAGCGCGATCAGCAGCAGGACGGCGGGTCGGGTCACGGCACTGAGGGCATTCATGGTTTCGGCCTGGCAGACGACGATCGCCGGATCAGCGCTTCAGCGCCGCCACGGCTTCGGCGTGCGTCTTGCCGGCTGCGTTCCGCCGCGCCTCGACATAACGGCCGATGGCATCGCTCATCGGCGCGCGCACCCTCTGCGCGAGCAGCCCGTCGAGCACGTCGAGCGGCGTCGCCGGCGATCTCGTGGCATCGAAGATGAAGCGGGCCGCGCGCGTACAGGCAGCGGCGACGGCCATCTCGGTCTCGCCGGTGGCCTGCGCGGCGGCCTTCAACTGCCGGTCGGCGGCGAGTACCCGTGAATCGTTGTCGGCGACTTCCTGCTTCAGCGACAGCGTCACCATGCGCTGCGCGACGCTACCGCCTTCGGTCACGGCTTCGACCGGATTGGCAGCCAGCGCATGGCCGCTGGCGAAGGCCAGCAGCAACGGAAAGGCAAGACGGCGCAGGAAACGCATGAGGACCTCGGCAGGCGAATCAGGAAAGCGCCATCTTAACTTGGGAGAAGGGGGAAGGGATAAGGGGGAAGGGCAAAACCATCGCGGATCCACCCTTCTCTCTTCCCCCTTCTCCCTTCCCGCCGTCAACGCCAGTTGACGGTCGCCAGAAACAGATAGCCCGCCCCGTAGACCGTCTTGATCAGCGCCGGGTTCTGCGGGTCGGGCTCCAGCTTGCGACGCAGGCGCGAGATACGCACGTCGATGCTGCGGTCGGTCGGCTGCAGGTCGCGTTTGCCCATCAGCTGCTCGCGCTGCAGGATGCGGTTCGGATTGCGCACGAAGACACGCAGCAGGTCGGCCTCGGCCGTACTCAGCACGTGCTCCTCGCCGTCGCTTCCCTGCAGCGTGTTGTTGCCGAGATTGAAGCGCCAGCCGGCGAATTCGGCGAGCTGTGAGGATTCGTCGGCCAGCTGCTCGCGGCGGCGCAGGATGCTGCGTACGCGGGCGACCAGCTCGCGCGGCTCGAAGGGTTTCAGCACGTAGTCGTCGGCGCCCAGTTCGAGCCCCATGACGCGGTCGCTGACATGGGCGCGGCCGGTCAGGATCAGGATGCCGCAGGGCGACTGCGCGCGCACCCGCTGCATCACCTCCAGCCCGTCCATGTCCGGCAGGCCGAGATCGACGATGCACAGGTCGGGTGCGCTCTGGCGCAGGCGGCGCAGCAGTTCGCCGGCGTTGCGGCACCAGATGGTGCGGAAGCCGAAATCGCCGAGCACCTGCTCGATCGTGCGTGCCACGTCCGGATCGTCCTCGACGATGGCGATCAGCTTTCCGGCCTCGGGATTGTTTTCCTTCATTTCTTTCATGTCGGCTCCGCCAGCACGCGCTGCAGGACACGCGCCAGATCCTGGCGCACGAAAGGTTTGGCGATCAGCGGCGGCGCATCGGGCTCGGGCGTCTCGGCCTCGTCCGCATAGCCGCTCATCAGCACGATGCGCGTCGCCGGCCGCCGCTGCCGCACCAGTGCCGCCAGCTGGCGGCCGTTGATGCCGCCCGGCATGACGATGTCGCTGACGACGACCGCGATGTCGTCGATCTGGTCGATCATCGACAGCGCCTGCGCGCCATTCTCGGCCTCGATCACCGGGTGGCCGAGGTCGATCAGCTGCTGGCGCACGACGCGGCGCACGCTCGGCTCGTCCTCGACCAGCAGGACCAGTTCACCGCCGTGCGTCGCCGGCGTCTCGTCGAACTCGCCGGTCGCCTCGTCCTCGGGCGCTGCGAGCGGTAGCACCATGCGCACCGCCGTACCCTCGCCGACCCGGCTGCGGATGACGATGCCGCCGCCAGACTGGCGCGCGAAGCTGAGCGTCATCGAGAGGCCGAGGCCGCTGCCGAGGCCGAAGCGCTTGGTCGTGAAGAAGGGTTCGAAGACCCGTGTCAGCGTCTCCTCGTCCATGCCGCTGCCGTTGTCGATGACCTCGATCAGCACGTAGTCGCCGGGCGCCACCTCGAAGGCCGCCGCCTCGTCGCCCTGCAGGCCGACGGTGCTGGCGACGATGCGCAGGCAGCCACCCTCCGGCATCGCATCGCGGGCATTCAGCGCGAAGTTGAGCAGTGCGCTTTCGAGCTGCCCCGGGTCGACCAGCGCATAGCGCGGCCCTTCGCCGGGTTCGGCGATGACGGTGATCGACTCCGGCAGCGAGCGCCGCACCAGCCGGGAAAGATCGCGGATCAGGTCCGCGATGTTGGTCGCCTGCGGTTCCAGCGGCTGCTGGCGCGAGAAGGTCAGCAGGCGGCGGATCAGCTGCACGCCGCGCCGCGCCGACGCCAGCGCCGGCTCGACGAATTCGTTGACCTCGGCATCCTGCGGCCGGTGGTCCTGCAGCGCAGCGAGATTGCCGATGATCACCGTCAGCAGGTTGTTGAAATCATGGGCAAGGCCGCCGGTCAGCTGGCCGATCGCTTCCATCTTCTGCGCCTGGATCAGCGCCGTCTGCATGCGCTTCTGCTCGGTGATGTCGTGCGAGAAGACGAAGAAGCCGAGCGTCTCGCCTTCGGCATTGATCTCCGGCACCAGCGTGCTGCGCGCGAAGACCTGCCGCCCCTGCCGGACCATCTGGTACTCGTAGGTCACCTGCTGGCCGGACAGCGCGACGCGCACCGTCTCTTTGGCCTGCTCATAGACCACCGGGCCGATCACGTCGACGACGGCACGCCCGGTCACGGCGCCCTCGGGGTGGCCGAACCAGTCGGAGTAGCCCTTGTTGGCGTACTGGTAGACCTCGTCCTTGTCGACGTAGCCGATCAGGATCGGCACCGTGTCGTTGATCAGCCGCAGGCGCTCCTCGCTGCGACGCAGGGCGGCAGCGATGCGGGCGTTCTCGGCATTCGCCTTTTCCAGCTGCGCGGTACGCCGCTGCACGCGGTCTTCCAGCTCGGTGCTCTGCCGGCGCAGCAGCTCATCGATCTGGCGCTGGTCGGTGATGTCGGTATAGAGCGCGACGAAGCCCTTGTGCGGCAGCGGCTCGCCACGAACGAGCAGGATGCGCCCGTTCGGCCGCACGCGCTCGGTGATGTGCGAACTGAAGCGGCGGGCAGCGCCGACACGCTCGGCGATCTGCGCCTCTACGTCGCCCGGGCCATATTCGCCGCGCTCGGCGTTGTAACGGATGAAGCTCTCGAAGTCGGCGCCGACGAAGGCCATCTCGTGCGGGAAATCGAGCAGGCGCAGGAAGGGCTCGTTCCACGCCACCATGCGCAGATCCTCGTCGAAGACGGTCAGCCCCTGGTCGATCAGGTCGAGCCCGCCCTGCAGCATCTCGTAGCGATGCCGCTCGGCCGCGAGCGCGGCGTCGTGGAGGTCCTGCGAGTCCTGGGAAGAGGGTCCGATCATCCTGCCATTCTAGGCCAGCGTGTCGCCCCGCCAAGCCCCCGTAACGATTCGTTACTTTTCGCCAATAGTTGTGCAAGGGTCTCCTGCCATCCTGCATGGCTAAGAAAAAGGCTCAAAAGGCCACAAAAGGCTGAACAGCACCCCGGCAACACCCCGAGACCCGATCACCAAGCAGGAGACTGGCATGTCCATGCAGGCAAAGTATCAAGCGAAACGGATGGGCGCCGCCGATGCCGTGCGCCACGTCAAGGACGGCGACATGATCGTCGTGCCGACCGGCGTCGGCGAACCGCCGGCGCTGCTCACCGCCCTTTCCGACCAGCGCCGCGACTTCCGCGGCGTGCAGGTGGCGCAGATCCTGCCGCTCCGGAAGTACGGCTATTTCGACCCGGAAACGGTCGACCACGTCCGCCACACCGCCTACTTCTTCGGCGGCGCCTCGCGTGCCGGCGGCCAGGAAGGCTGGATCGACTACATCCCGGCCTATTTCTCCGAGCTGCCGCAGCTGATCGAACGCAAGCTGATCCCGGCCGATGTCGTCTTCAGCATGGCCTCGCCGATGGACGAGCACGGTTACTTCTCGCTCTCGCTCGGCGCCGACTACACCATGGCCGCGGTCGAGAACGCGCGCGCCGTCGTGCTCGAAGTCAATCCGAACGTACCCTTCGCCAACGGCGACTGCCACATCCATATCTCGCAGGTGACCGCGCTGGTCGAGAGCGACGAGCCGGTGCTGGAAGTCGGCCTGCCGAAGATCGGCCCGGTACAGGAAGCAATCGGCAAGTACGTCGCCGAGCTGATCCCGAACGGCGCCACGCTGCAGATCGGCTACGGCGGCATTCCCGACGCCGTGGTCATGCAGCTGACCGACAAGCACGATCTCGGCATCCATACCGAGATGGTCGGAGACGGCATCATGACCCTGGTCGAGGCCGGCGTCGTCACCAACCGCAAGAAGAACTACCACCACGGCAAGATGCTGGCGACCTTCGCGCTCGGCTCGAAGAAGCTCTACCAGTTCATGCACCGCAACCCGGCGCTCGAGATGCACCCGGTCGATTTCACCAACGACCCCTACCTGGCCGGCAAGAACGACAACCTGCAT
>JAKJEY010000030.1:17888-18139 GCA_022705165.1 Pseudomonadota bacterium | reverse complement strand
CCTGGTGCTGCAGGATCCTTTCCTCTTCTTCGGCACTATTGCAGACAACATCGCTTATGGCAAACCGGATGCCACCCGTGAAGAAATTATCGCTGCCGCCCGCGCGGCCCATGCCCACGAGTTTATCCTGAGCCTGCCCCACGGCTACGATTCTTTGCTGGGTGAACGAGGTCAGGGCCTTTCCGGAGGCGAGCGCCAGCGTATCTCTATCGCGCGGGCCCTGCTCATTAATCCGAAGATCCTGATCCTTG
>JAKJEY010000030.1:6822-17871 GCA_022705165.1 Pseudomonadota bacterium | reverse complement strand
ACGAGGCTACCTCCTCCGTTGATACAGAAACAGAAAAGGAAATCCAGAAAGCCCTGGATAACCTTGTGCTTGGCCGCACCACCATCGCCATCGCCCACCGCCTGTCTACCCTGCGCCAGGCCAACCGCCTGATCGTCCTCGATCGCGGCAAGATCGTCGAGGTCGGCAACCACGATGAACTGATGGCGATGGAGGGTCACTACCACAAGCTGTACATGGCGCAGGCCCGCAACGTCGACACCGAAGAGCAACTGCCGCGCTTCACGCCGCCGACCAAGGAGCACGCATGACCCCCCCCGACTTCACGCTGGTCCGCAACCCGTTCGGGCGCCTCGTGTTCACTGGCGCCGACGGCGAGATACACGAATCGGTCGTCCCGGTACGGGCCTTTCCGATCGGCGAACCCGAGCGAGGCATTGCACTGGTCAGCACCGAGGGCCATGAACTGGCCTGGATCGACGGCTTCGAGCAACTGCCGGTGGCCGTTGCCGACCTGATCCGAGAGGAACTCGCCAGCCGCGAGTTTGTTCCGGAAATCAGGCACATCCGCAGCGTTTCGAGCTTCGCCTGCCCGAGCACCTGGGATGTCGAGACCGATCGTGGCGATGCCCTGCTGGTGCTCAAGGGCGAGGAAGACATCCGCCGTCTCGATCGCGAAAAACTGCTGATCGCCGACACCCACGGCATCCAGTACCTGGTGCGCAACCTGGCCAGCATGGATCGCGTCAGCCGCAAGATTCTGGATCGCTTCCTGTAAGCCGAATCGCCGCCATCACGTTAATTGTCCATTACCCCTCTCGATACCTGAAGAACATCGCCCCCACATGAGCCAAAAAGACATCATCTTCCGCAAGATCGTGCCGCTGCGCGGCCCCAATGTCTGGACCTACCGTCCGGTGCTGGAGGCGTGGGTGGATATCGGCGAACTCGAGGACTTTCCCTCGAACAAGATTCCCGGCTACTACGAGCGACTGAAGGCGATGCTGCCCTCGCTGATCGAGCACCGCTGCTCGTACGAGGAACGTGGCGGCTTCCTGCGCCGGGTCGAGGAAGGCACCTGGCCGGCACACATCCTCGAACACGTGACGCTCGAACTGCAGAACCTGGCAGGCCTTCCCGGCGGCTTCGGGCGCGCGCGCGAAACTTCCGAGCGCGGCGTCTACAAGGTCGCCATCCGTGCCTGGCAGGAAGATGTCACCCGCGCCGCGCTGATGAAGGGGCGCGAACTGATCATGGCCGCGATGGAAGATCGCCCCTTCGATGTGAACGCTGCCGTCGAGGAACTGACCGACATGGTCGACTCGCTGTGCCTTGGCCCCTCCACGGCCAGCATCGTCGATGCGGCGGATGACCGCGACATCCCGGCGATCCGCCTGCTGGAGGACGGCAATCTGGTGCAGATCGGCTACGCTGCGGCGATGCGCCGCATCTGGACGGCCGAGACCGACCGCACCAGCGCCATCGCCGAGGGCATCTCGCGTGACAAGGATCTCACCAAGTCGCTGCTCAGTTCCTGCGGCGTGCCGGTACCGGAAGGCCGTGAGGTGGACAGCCCGGAAGACGCCTGGGAAGCAGCAGAGGACATCGGCCTGCCGGTCGTGGTGAAGCCGGTCGACGGCAACCACGGCCGTGGCGTCTTCATCGACCTGAAATCGCGCGAAGAAGTCGAGAAGGCCTATTCGGTCGCCGTCGATGAAGGCAGCGGCGTCCTCGTCGAGCGTTCGATCCCCGGTACCGAGCATCGACTGCTGGTGATCGGCGGCAAGCTGGTTGCCGCCAACCGTGGCGACATGATCAAGGTCATGGGCGACGGCAAGTCCACCGTGCGCGAACTGATCGATCTGCAGATCAACTGCGACCCGCGTCGCGGACCGACCGAGAACCACCCGCTGTCGGTCATCCGCATCGACACTGCGGCCCGCATCGAACTAGAGCGTCAGGGCCTGACCGGCGACGACGTGCCGGCGGCCGGCCGTGAAGTGCTGATCCAGCGCAACGCCAACCACGAATTTGACTGCACCGATGAAGTCCACCCCGAAACGGCACATCTCGTCTCGCTCGCCGCGCGCATCGTCGGCCTCGATATCGCCGGCATCGATCTCGTCGCCGAGGACATCTCGAAGCCGCTGCACGAGCAGGGCGGCGCCATCGTCGAGGTGAATGCCGGCCCCAGCCTGCTCATGCACCTGAAGCCCGGCGTCGGCAAGCCGCGCCCGGTCGGCAAGGCGGTCGTCGACCATCTCTTCCCGAAGAACGCCAGCGGCCGCATCCCCGTCGTCGGCATCACCGGCTCGCGCGGCAAGACCGGCGTTGCCCGTATCCTGCGCCACCTCCTGCAGATCACCGGCAAGCACATCGGCGCTGCGACCAGCGACGGCCTTTTCCTCGGCCGGCGTCACGTCGAGAAGAAGGATTGCGCGCACTGGCAGCCGGCCCGTCGCGTGCTGATGGCGCGCGCCGTCGAAGCCGCCATCTTCGAGAACGGTCCGGCCACCATCCTCGGTGAAGGCCTCGCCTATGATCGCTGCCAGATCGGCGTCGTCACCAACGTCACCGATTTCGAGCATCTGCGCGCCGACTACGACGTGCAGAACGTCGACCAGCTGTGGAAAGCCATGCGGACCCAGGTTGACGTCGTCCTCGACAGCGGCGCCTCGGTGCTCAATGCCGCCGACGAGCAGGTGGTCGAGATGGCCGAGCTTTCCGACGGCGAGGTCATCTTCTACGCCGTCGATCCCGATACCCCGGCACTCGTCGAGCACCGCAAGCAGGATGGCCGCAGCGTTTATGTGCGCGATGGCTACCTGACGCTGGCGATGGGCGAGGATGAAGAGCCGCTGATCGAAACCATCGCCTTCATCGGCACACCGAAGGGCTGCGCCGCGCACGAAATCGAGAACCTGCTCGCTGCCGTTGCCGCCGCCTGGGCGCTGGATCTGTCGCCGGAACTGCTGCGCACCGGCATCAGCACCTACGAGACTGATGAAGCCGACGCTGCCTGAGCAACTGCCAGCCAGGCCCTGACACAAGAAACCAAGGACGAGACACCCCATGGACGTTTCCCGCACCCGGGCCCTGCGCGGCCCCAACCTGTGGAGCCGACACACGGCAATCGAATGCATCTTTGCCTGTGCCGAAGCCGAACGCGACATCAATCTTCTTGCCGGCTTCGAGGCGCGGCTGCGCGCCCGCTTCCCGGCCATCGACCTCAATCCGCCGACCGGCGGCCGCCCGATCTCGCTCGCACACGTTCAGGAAGCCGCGGCACTCAGCCTGCAGGTGCAGGCCGGCTGCACGGTGACCTTCAGCCTGACCAAGGAAACGGTCGAACCCGGCACTTTCCAGGTCGTCGTCGAATACTCTGAGGAACCCGTCGGTCGGCTTGCCTTCGAGATGGCTGAGCAGTTGATTCGTGCCGCCCTCGACGACACCCCATTCGATATCGACGACGCCCTCTTCCGCCTCAAGGATCTCGACGGCGACGTCCGCCTCGGTCCCTCGACCGGCGCCATCGTCTATGCCGGCGTCGCCCGTGGCATTCCCTATCGCCGCCTGACCGAGGGCAGCCTCGTGCAGTTCGGCTGGGGCAGCAAGCAGCGGCGCATCCAGGCCGCCGAAACCGACCTGTCCTCCGCCATCGCAGAGTCGATCGCACAGGACAAGGAACTCACGAAGAAACTGCTGCATGCCGCCGGCGTGCCGGTGCCGCTCGGCCGCCCGGTCGAGGATGCCGAGGATGCGTGGGCCGCTGCGCAGGAGATCGGCGGGCCCGTCGTGGTCAAGCCACAGGACGGCAACCAGGGCAAGGGCATCACGGTGAACGTCAGCACGCGCGAAGACGTGATGAAGGCTTACGAATCGGCACGCGAACATCGCCGCCACATTCTCGTCGAGCGCTACCTGCCGGGACACGACTTCCGCTTCCTGGTCATCGGCAAGCAACTGGTTGCAGCTGCCCGCCGCGACCCGGCACAGGTGATCGGTGACGGCCAGCACAACATCAAGGAACTGGTCGACATCGTCAACGCCGATCCGCGCCGCGGCACCGGGCATGAATCCTCACTGACCCGAATCCGCTTCGATGACATTGCCGTCGCCCACCTCGCGAAGAAGGGCTACACCCCGGAGACCGTGCCGGCCAAGGGCGAGCGCGTGCTGCTGCGGAACAACGCGAATCTTTCCACCGGCGGCACGGCAACGGACGTCACCGACGAGGTACATCCGGAGTTGGCGGCCTGCGCCGTCGCTGCGGCACAGACCGTCGGCCTCGACATTGCCGGCATCGACGTCGTCTGCCAGACCGTGCAGGAACCCCTCGAAGCCCAGGGAGGCGGCATCGTCGAGGTCAACGCCGCACCGGGCCTGCGCATGCACCTGACGCCGTCGTTCGGCAAGGGCCGGCCGATCGGCGAGGCCGTCATCAACATGATGTACGAAGACCCGAACGAGGATGGCCGCATCCCCATCGTCGCCGTCACCGGCACCAACGGCAAGACCACGACGACGCGACTGATCTCGCACCTGCTCACTGTCAGCGGACTGCGTGTCGGCTTTACCGGCACCGATGGCGTCTATGTCGAACGTCGCCGCATCGATACCGGCGATTGCTCCGGCCCGAAGAGTGCGCGCAACGTGCTGCTGCACCCGGACGTCGACGCCGCCGTGCTCGAGTGCGCCCGCGGCGGCATGCTGCGCGAGGGCCTTGGCTTCGACAAGTGCGATGTTGCCGTCGTCACCAATGTCGGCGTCGGCGACCATCTCGGGTTGAATTTCATCACCACTGTCGATGACCTCGCGGTGGTCAAGCGCGTGGTCGTCGACAACGTTGCCGACTCGGGCTACGCCGTGCTCAATGCCGCCGATCCGCTGGTGGTGAAGATGGCCAGCCATTGCCCCGGCTCGGTGATCTTCTTCGCCATGGACCGCAACAATCCGGTGATGTCGCGCCATCGTGCACAAGGCAAGCGTGTCATCTATGTCGAAAACGGCGCCATCGTCGCTGCGCAGGGCAACAGCGAGCACCGCGTACCGCTAGACGCGATCCCGCTCACCCGCGGCGGCATCATCGGCTTCCAGGTCGAAAATGCGATGGCGGCCACCGCCGCTGCCTGGGCGCTGGACATGGACTGGGAAAGCATCCGTGCGGGGCTGGGTTCGTTCATTTCCGATGCCTCCACCGCCCCCGGCCGCTTCAATGTCTTCAGCTACAAGGGGGCGACGCTGATCGCCGATTACGGCCACAACCCGGATGCGATCATCGCGCTGGTGCGTGCCATCGAAACGATGCCCGCCAAGCGTCGCTCGGTCGTCATCTCGGCCGCCGGCGACCGCCGCGACGATGACATCCGCCAGCAGACGCAGACGCTGGGCGATGCCTTCGATGAGGTGATCCTCTACGAGGATGCCTGCATGCGCGGCCGTGACGAAGGCGAGACGATTGCCCTGCTGCGCGCCGGCCTGGCCGGCGCAAAACGCACCGGATCGGTGGACGAGATCAAGGGTGAGTTCGTCGCCATCGACACTGCCCTCGGCCGGCTCGACTCGGGTGATCTCTGCCTGATCCTGGTCGACCAGGTCGAGGAAGCGCTGGCGCACATCGCGCAACGGGTCGCGGAAGCCGCCTGAAGCCGATTGCGCCGACGCCGGCTTCTCAGCGCTGAGCGGAGGCAGTCCTGAATGGATCCCGGCATCCTGCTCGGCATGTTCGTCCACTGGCCGGCGCTGGGACTGCTGCCGGCACTGCTGTTCGGGCTGGCATGGTACCGTCTGCGGCGAGGGTGGATCCTCGCCGCGAGCCTCGCCTGGCTGGCCTACGTTCCCTACGAACAGGCGATGAAGCTGCGGCTGCTGTGTAGCGGCGAGTGCAACATCCGCGTCGACCTGCTGCTGTTCTACCCACTGTTGATGGTGCTATCGGCCAGCGCGATCGTGGTCGTGCTGCGTCACCGCCGGCGCACATCCACCTGATGCCGGATCGGCAGCGACGTACCGACCGGAAGGTCTTCTCCGAATTGCCGTGGGCAGCGCGGCCGCTTGCAGGAGAGCGCTACAGGCTGACGACGCGCGCCATCGACCACATCGCCCCGACCGCGCACGCCACTGCCAGCACCAGGCCGTAACCGGCCCGCATGATGCGGTAGGCACGGGGATTCTCGATCTTGTCAGCGATCGAGAGCAGGTGGACGGAGCCCCACGCCACCAGCAGACAGGTGACGAACGAGATACCGATCACCTGCATTTCAGTGTTGCTCATGCTGAACAGACGACCGTCGCGCAGCGGGATCGCGGCGAACACCCCCACGGCCCAGGCGAGGCCAAGCCCACCCAACGAACACAGGAGCGCAACGCTGCGGATGATTCCTTTTTCCATCGAATGATTCCTGATTGTTCCTGAAGTTTCAGCCGGCCGAATTCGAAATTCGCAAGCCGGTCTTCTTGAGTATTTCGGTCGAAAAGAGCACGTCATGGCGACGGCAGTCTCCACCGAGCAATGCCTCGATCTCGGCCACCTTGGCGAGCACTTCCTCGCGCGAGCTGCCATGCACCATCGCAAAGAGATTGTAGGGCCAGGCAGGAAGCGCACGCGGGCGGTGATAGGCATGGGTAACGAAATCGAGGGCACCGACCATGGCGCCGAGTTCATCGATGCGTTCATCCGGGACATCCCAGACGCTCATGCCGTTGGCGGTGTAGCCGATGGCGTAATGGTTGGGCACGGCACCGATGCGGCGGATCGTACCCCGTTCGAGCATCGCGTTCATGCGCGCCATGACCTCATCCGCCGTCGTGCCCAACTGCTCGGCCAGCGCGTGGTACGGACGCGGCACGAGGGGCAGGCCGGCCTGCGTCGCAACGATCAGGCGGCGATCGAGATCGTCGTTCGCGCTCATGCGGCGCCCCCCGCATTCCTTACGGAAAGCTTCATCTCGACGAAGTATTCCTTGAGCTTGGGGAAGGGATACACCGGCAAGCCGGTGGCGGTTTCGATCTTCTCGACGGCAGCGGCAATCCCTTCCTTCGTTTCGGTCGCAAGGACGAACCACATGTTGAAAGGGGTATCGAGAGCGCTTTCGCGGCGGTAATTGTGCGCCACTTCGGCGAAGGCATTCACCGCGCTGTTCACCCGTTCCCACTCGGCCATGGGCACCGCCATCGCGGCAAGGACGAAGGCGCCGCCCATGCGCTCGATCTGGAACATCGGCCCGAAGCGAGTGAGCACTTTCCGTTCGAGCATGGACTGAAGGCGGGCGATCAGTTCGTCCTCGCCGATGCCGAGGGTTTCGGCGGCTGCCGCATAGGGGCGGTCGCAGATAGGGAAGTCGCCCTGCAGGGCGTCGATGATGCGGCGGTCGACCTCATCGAGGACCGCGGGTTCGGGTCTAGGCATACTTGGCGCCGGTCTGCTTGAAGCGGGTCAGCGAGAAGAGTGTTTCGTGCGGATAAGCCTGCAGGCCGGCTTCTGCACGAAGCGTGGCAATGCGAGCCTCGACCTCATCGCGCGCCTGCCCGTGGATCATGCAGAAAAGGTTGTACGGCCAGTCCGGCAGCACGCGCGGCCGGCGATAGCAGAGGGTGACCCCCGCGGCCTGCGCCAGCAGGTTGCCAACGCGCTCGACCTCGCTGTCGGGGATGTCATGCACCAGCATGGCATTGGCCCTGAACCCCAGCTCGTGGTGACGGACGACGACGCCGAAGCGCTTGATGATGCCTTCGTCGCACCAGCGGCGGATACGCTCGAGGACCTCGATCTCCTCGCAGCCCACGCGCTGCGCCAGCACCTGGAAGGGACGGATGAAGAAGGGCAGCCCTTCCTGCAATGCCATGACGAGGCGGCGTTCGAGCTCTTCCAGCGGTCGCGGCGACGTGTAGGTGTGGGCCATCGATGGCGCCCTGCGGCTGGTTTTCTCGCCGCCGTTCAGGCAGAAGCCGAGGTCGATATGGAATTCCTGTTCCAGCGGCAGGCGCAGGATCGGGTAGCCGGCGGCCTGTTCGATGGCGCCGAGGGCAGCCTGCAGCCGCCCTTCGGAACCGGCCGTGACGACGAACCACAGGTTGAAGCGATGCTCGCGCTCGTAGTTGTGGTTCACCTCGGGGAAGCGGTTGACCGTCTGCGCCACGATCTCGAGTTTTTCCGGCGGCACGGCCATCGCGGCCAGGGTCGAAGCACCGATGCGCTTCGGCGCAAAGACGGGGCCGACGCGCGAAATCTTGCCCTCACGACGCAGATGCTCCAGTTCGCGGATGACGACGCCTTCGGCAACGCCCAGACGTGACGCCAGCTCGGCGAACGGCGCCGGACACAGCGGAAAATCACGCTGGAAGTCGTTGAGCAGCTGGAACTGGAGGGCGTCGCTCATGGGAACGGGGCGATCAGAAGCCGATGCGTGCCGCACGGCTCGCGAAGAAGATGCCGGAGGGTGCCTGCGCTGGGATTTCGCCGATCGTCTCGAACGTGGCGGTGTCGTAGATGACGACCTTGTTGTCATCGCGCGCAGAGACCCAGACCTGCTCGCCGCGTGGCGTGAATTCCATGTGCAATACGGCCTTGCCGGGCGCCAGCGTCTTCACGACCTTGCCGGTCAGCGTGTCGATGACCTGGATTTCGGAATAGTCGGGGAAGGCAAAATTCACCCAGATCTGGCGGCCGTCCGGGCGCGCCATCACGAAGACCGGCTGGCCCTTGACGGGAATGCGGCCGACTTCCTTCCAGCTCGTGCCGTCGACCACGAGGACCTCATGGCGACCGATGGCCGGCAGGTAGGCCTTGCC
This sequence comes from Pseudomonadota bacterium, assembly GCA_022705165.1. Classification (GTDB taxonomy): domain Bacteria; phylum Pseudomonadota; class Gammaproteobacteria; order Burkholderiales; family Rhodocyclaceae; genus Proximibacter. The sequence continues at coordinate 9,102 of JAKJEY010000030.1, read as the reverse complement.
CTGCGCCATCGACCAGCCGCGCAGGTGCGGCATCTTGAACACCGGCAGCTTCTCCGTGCCCTTGCCGTAGTTGGCGAGGATCTTCTTCGCGCCCAGTTCAGGCCGCCACAGGTCGACCAGGGCGAGGCCGTCCTCGCCGTACAGGCCGGCCATGAAATAGCGGCCGTCGGGCGTCACCAGACCATCGTAGGGTTGATTGCCGGCCGGGAAGCGCTGCGTCTTCGGCTGACGCGGATTCGAGAAATCGGTAACCCAGATTTCGCCGCCCTCGAACAGGGCATAGGCGAACTTGTGGCCCTGCGCATCGGCAAGACCGACCACCTTCGAGAACTTGCCCGGCGCATATTCGGCCGGCACTTCGGAGAGGAGTTCCAGCGTTTCGGCGTCGAAAGCCTTGATGCCGCCCGGCGCATAGTTTTGCGCCACGACGATGCGGCCATCCTGTGAAATCGAGCCACCGATCGAATTGCCAGCCTGGATGACGCGCTTGACGATGCGTGCCTGCAGCAGGTCGATCTTGGTCAGCCCGCCATCGCGGCCGAAGATGTAGGCGTAGCGACCGTCGCGCGAATAGACGGCGGAGGCATGCGAAAGATCGCCGAGCCCCTCGATGCGGTCATAGGCCTTGCGCGTCGAGGTATTCACCAGCGTCACATGGCCGCTGGCGCGCTCGATGACGAGGCCGAGGTCGACGGTACCCTTCAGTTGCTGGCTGGCGCAGCCGGCGAGCAGGAGGGCGGAGGCGGCGATGAGAGCAAGCGAGCGGCGCATGGCAATCCTGAATCGTTGAACAAGACGAAGAGTTGAACAATGCACCGGAAGGCGCGGCGACGGTTTGGTTTACGTCAAAGAACCTGCTTGATTGCCGCTTCCATCTCGGCACGGGACATGGCCCCCAGCTTCTTTGCGACCATTTTACCGTTGCGGTCGATGACCACGGTGAACGGCAGCCCGGCCTTGTCATTACCTAGCGCCTTCATCAGGTCGACGCCCTTGCCGACGCCGGCCAGCAGCACGCGGTAGTCGACGTCATAGGCCTTGGCAAAATCACGCACGGCCTCGCGGCTGTCGGCATCCTCGACGGCGAGACCGAGGATGACGAGGCCCTTGCCACGATACTTTGCGTCCAACTCGACGAGATCGGGGATTTCCTTGCGGCAGGGCCCGCACCAGCGGGCCCAGAAGTTGATCACCAGCGGCTTGCCGCGCAGGCTCTCGAGCGCCACCGGCTTGTTGTCGGCATCGACGGCGGAAGCCGCAAACAGCGGCGCCGACGACGGCAGCTCGGCGGCCGGTGCCGCCAGCGGCAACAGCAGCGCCAGCGAGACGAGCAGCGCGCGCATCATGGCAGGTCGCTCTTCCGGAACGTGAAGAAACCGGCAGCGGCGGCGAGCGTGCCGACGAGCACCGGGTAGACCAGTGCATAGACCTTGTAGCCGGCGGTGCCGAACAGGTCGAGGATGACGTAGGCCGACGGGCCGAGCACGATCAGCTGCGGGTCGAACATGGCCAGCGCGGCGGTACGGAAGACCTGCAGCGGATTGGCAAGCGCCAGGGTGACGGCGAGTTCCGGCGAGACGCGGCCCTGGATCATGACCCCCAGGAGGATCAGGTCGAGGAAGAGCAGCATCGTCAGCCAGACCATGAAGGCCGAGCCCTGGGCGACATCGGTGCTGCGCGCCAGCGTCGAGATGAGCATGCCGATGCCGAGGAAGCACCAGCCCATCGCGGCGAGCAGGCCAGTGTAGTAGACGAACATGCCCCAGGGCACTTCGATGCCCTGCACCAGGGCCCACAGCGCGGCGCCGAGCATGGCGACGAAGACGGGCAGGAAGATGGTCACGTAGCGGCCGATGATCTTGCCCCAGAACCAGGCGGCAAGCCCGACCGGCAGCGAGAGCAGGTATTCGAAGACCCCCGCCTCGCGGTCGCCGGCGACCGAGCGCACGGTGGTGATCAGCACGAAGATCGGCAGGATCGCCATCGCCAGCTGGATGTAGGTGACGAGCAGGCGGGACAGGCCGATGAAGCCGAGCACGCGCGATTCGGTCAGCCCGAAGGCGAAGAGCAGCGCGACGATGCCGCCGAAGACGATGCTGTAGATGAGGAACCAGCGCGCCCTGAGCGATTCAACGATATCCAGTTTGGCAGTAAGCCAGAGGTGTTTCATGGTGTTCCTATTTCCCTTTGGCGAGGACGGCCTTGCGTGCCTCGGCATACGGTACGGCCTCGGCCGTACCCGCCGGCACGGCCGCGAAGCCATAGCCCATCGGCGAGCGC
>JAKJEY010000030.1:0-6787 GCA_022705165.1 Pseudomonadota bacterium | reverse complement strand
GGGTTCGGTGCGTGAATCGACGACCCAGAATTCGCTTTCGGCATCGCTGAAAGTCTGGTGTTCCTTCCAGAAGACGGCGCAGCCGAAATCGTCGAACTTGTGCACCTTCTTCATCGGGTCACGGATCTGGGCGGCGAAACTGCGCTCGCTGATGACCATGCTGCAGCGGGTGCAGACATCGCGGTCCCAGGCGATCTTGCCGGGGCCGGTCAGCGGCTCGCTGCTACAGCCCGCGAGCACCGCCCCGAGGTACGGCCCCGCGGCAAGCGCTGGCAGCGCCGAAACAAACTTGCGACGGTCCATGCTCATTGCAGCGGCAAGCTGTCCGGCACTTCGGCCATTTCGATGCGCGCGACAAGGCCGACGTAGCGCGAGATCATGCCCAGGAAGCGCAGGCGATCGGGGCCGGGCACCTGGCCGTGCCAGCGCAGGCCCTCGCCTCGATCGGCAAACGACCAGCCGGCCAGGGCCTTGGCGATGGCGGCATCGGCACGCGTCAGCGTCAGATGGACGTCGTAGAGCGACGCGAGCCCCGTGTCATCGGCGACACGGTCGTCGAGAACGATCTTGCCCATGTCCATCTCGATGACGCGGTTGACCAGCGGTGCCACTTCATCGAGGCGGTGGCTGGAGATCAGCATCGTCGTGTCGTGCAGGCGCTCGGCGAGCAACTGGAAGAAGATGTGGCGCGCCTCGGGGTCGAGATTGGCGGCCGGTTCGTCCATGACCAGCACCTTCGCGTCGCGGCCGAGCGCGATGGCGATCAGCAGCTTCTGCTTCATGCCGCCGGAGAGGCGATTGAACGGGCGTGACTGGATCTCGCCCATGTCGAGACCGAGACGACCAGCGATCTCGTGCATGCGCAGCGGATCGGTCCCGCACAGCGAGGCCGCGAAATCGACCAGCTGGCCGACGGGCATCTTCAACGGCGGCGGCAGTTGCGGAACGAAGCCGATCTTGCCGAGGACCGCGGTACGTTCGCGGCGCGGGCTGCCGCCGTCGATGCTGATTTCACCGGCGTGCGTGTACTCGCCGAGCAGGCAGCGAATCAGCGTGGTTTTTCCGGCGCCGTTGGAGCCGATCAGCGCGATGCGCTCGCCCAGCTCGATGCCGAGGTCGATGCCATCGAGCACACGGTGGCGCTTGAAGAGCTTGGTGACGCCTTGAAAACGGATCATGGTGGATCTTCAGTCAAATACACGCCAGGCGCGGGGCACCCGGTTCGCTCAGAGCATCTTGCTCAGGCCCTTCACGTCGAACTGCAGCGCGCCCGAAGGACAGACATCGACGCACAGGCCGCAACGGGTGCAATCCGGACCGACCGGTACATGCGTATGTTCCGCCCTGCCCTTGACCACCATGTCCAGCACATGCGGGACGAGGCAGACCTTCTTGCAGTCGCCCTCGTGGAAGCAGTGCTCGAGGCGGTACATGATGCGCACCGGCGAAAGGGTGCCCACCATACCATAGGTGAGTCCGATCGGGCAGACGTAGCGGCACCAGGCGCGGCGCGAATAGAACACCTCGAACAGGAGCAGCAGGAGCACCCAGCCCAGCGCCAGCGAAGGGCCGTAGATCAGGGCACGGGAGAGGATGCCGGTCGGCGACAGGGTCTCGAAGATGGTGTAGCCGGAGACCAGGGCCAGGACGCTGAAAAGAACCCAGAACACGGTGCGGGCCCCGCGGTGGAACTGGCGGTCGCTGACGAGCTTCTTGTCCACGAGCTTCAGGTGCAGCCACTCGAACCACTCGGCAACGAGATGGTAGGGACAGACCCAGGAGCAGAACGAGCGCCCGCCGAGCAGCACCCACAGGAAAAAGACCGTCGCCGTGCCGATGAACAGGTTAACGATGATGTGCTTGTGGGCAAGCATCACCTGCAGTGCGGAATTGAGGTCGATCAGGTGGAAGCCGACGAAGCGCGAGGCAGTGAGCGCGCCCTCGAGCATCTGGATGTCGAGCCAGAACGAAAAGGTGAACAGCAGGTTGGCCACCAGCAGCACGGCCCAGCGACGGTTGCGCCACTTGTGAGTGACGAGGTTGTGCTGGCGCGCATGCTCCTTCAGGGCCTCGAAATCGGCCTTGTTCATGCGCTTCATGGCATGCCATTCCTTGGCCTCGGGCGAGAACTCGGTCGGCTTCTGCGGCTCGCTGCCGAGCATGACCTTGATGCGTTCGATCATCGTCGCCATGGTCAGGCTTCCTTCCATTCCTTGCGGATGTCGACAACGATCGCGGTCGGCTCGACCGGGCAGATCATTTCGCAGACGCCGCAGCCGACGCACTGTTCGAGCACGACGGGACGATATTTCTTGAGGCCATCGGGCCCGGTAAAGGCTTCGAGCCTGATCGCATCCTGGATCGGGCATTCGGTGACGCAGAGATCGCAGACGTCGCGTTCATACGGATGATCCTTGACCGGTACGGGCTTCCAGCGGTCGACATCCATGTAGCGCATTCGCCCCTTGAAGGCAGCGCCACGCGCCTGCCCCTTGAAGCCCTCGCCCCTGACCGCCAGGCAGGCATCCGGCCGCGCCAGCCGGGCAACGCCGATGCGCTCCTTGAGATTGAGCGTCGGCTCGGCATCCTTGGCTTTCGCCTTGAGCACCGGATCCTTGGCCATCTTCATGCCGTCGCGCAGCTTGAGGAATCCGGGCTTCTTGTAGGTCAGCGCACCGGTCGGACAGGCGAGGATGCACTGCACGGCATCGCAGGAGAAATCGCAGGCCTGCTCGCGGGCGTCGATGTAGGGCACGCCGATGCCAAAGCCTTCGTCGATGTCGGCCAGCTTGATCGCTGCCACCGGACAGACCTGCACGCATTGCCCGCACTTGATGCACGAGGAGAGAAAATCGTGCTCTTCCAGTGCCCCCGGCGGGCGCAGACGTTTCTTATGTGCCTGCGCCACCGGCATCCAGCCGGCCAGCGAGAGGCCGACGACGCCGCAGGTCAGTGCGGCCGTACGGATGAACTTGCGGCGGTTCGCCGCCTTGCGTACCGGGGCCTTCGGACGCTGCGCGCCGGGAGGCGGCTTGAGATCGTCATCGTCACCGTTGTCAGCCTGATCGCTCATGATTTCGCCTTTGCCGGGTTACGGAAGATGGGCTTGTCGTCCCTCAGGATCAGCACCGGCGTCGAGAAGGGCGCCAGGCGTTCGAGGAAATCGAGCGACTCCATCACCGGGGAATTACGGAAGAAGCGTGCAGCGGGAAAATCCATCCAGATCTGGTCCGCATAGGCATAGTGTTCGTGCGGTCGATCGCCGACATTGTCGCCATCGCGGTCAAAGCCCTGGTAGTCGTCCCAGTAGTTGCCATGCCAGCGATTGCTCGTGGCTCCCGCAGCTCCGTCGACAGAGACATGCGTCATGTTGCCCTCAAAGCTGTTGCCCTCGATGACATGCCCCTCGCGATTCGAGACGAAGCGCATGCCGACCACATTGAAGGCGATGCGGTTGTTGCGGATGATCAGCTGGCTGCCAGGCTCGAAGGGCGAGATGTCGCTGGTAATGCCCGTCCCGCAATAGATGATTTCGTTGCCTTCGACCGTTACGTCGGACGCCTCCTTGAAACCGATGGCCATGCCGGTGGCGCCGGTGGCGTGTGAGAAGACATTGTTGCGGATGGCGCCGCCGCCGGAATACATGACATACACGCCGACGGCGTTGTCGTAGAAGCGGTTGCCCTCGACCACGTTGCGTGCAGCGAACATGAAATGGATGGAATAGCGGCTGCGGCGACCGACGTTGTCGAGGAAGGTGTTGTCGTTCGAGTACCACGCGACCATGTCGCGCGAGTCGATGATGCGGTTCCGCTCGATCCGGTTGTTGTTGCTGTACCAGAGACGCAGGCCGTCACCACGCGTGCCGAGGTCGCGTACCTTCGACGAAATGCGGTTGTTGCGGATGAGGTTGTCGTTGGCAAGCTTGAGGTCGATGCCGAACAGGCAGTCGTCGATGGTGACGTTCTCGACCGTATTGTTGTGCTTGCGCACGTTCACGCAGGCATCGTCGGAATCGTGCGAATCGCCGGAGTTGGTCAGGCGGATATCGCGCAGCATGGAATTGCCGCCTTCGAGGACAAGCACGGTTCCCTTGCCGCCGCCGTCGATCACTACGCCGTTGCTGCCATCGATGATGATCGGCCGGTCGACGACGACCGGCCCCGCATAGGATCCGGCGGCAGGCTTCAGTGTGCCGCCGGCGGGCGTGGCGTCAACCAGTTCCTGGAACCATTTGAGATCGCTGCGATTCGGCCCTGGCGGACGCGGTGTCTTCTGGTCGGCAGCGCCCCAGTTCGCCGGCTTGCCCATGCCCGTGTCACCGCGGACAGGGGCGGGATCATCATCGATGAGGGCCGCGCCAAGGGCCACGCTGGCAACGAAACCGAGCGCGGCACACAGGGCACGCATGGGTACAGCTCTGTTCATGATCGGGCGGCCGCTAAACGAGCCTTACATTCGAAGCCCGTATTTTATTCGACAGAACCCTCTTGCATCTGCTTGCGGCGGATCAAAAGTGCGGGCAGCAGGGCAAGCGACGCAGCAACCAGCATGGCGTAGCCGTAGTAGGGATAGGAGAAGGTGGAGAACTGCGCCACCTTGCCTTCACCGAAGACGGTAGGCATGAACGGCTTGAGCGTGAAGGCGCCCATCGGGTGCAGGTGGTGGCCGAAGTGCCACAGCCAGGCCGCATAGAAGCCGACGAAGAAGATTGGCAGCAGCGCCGGTACCAGCGGCAGCACCAGCGTGAATACACGCAGCTTCGCTACGCCAACGACGAGGACCACGCACAACAGCAACGTGGCGATGACGCCACCGTGCGCAATGCCGGTCCAGAAAGCGGTACGCTCGGCAATGACGGCCGGTTCCTTGAAGTAGGCGCCAAGTTCGTGCTGGTAGTTGGCCATGTGTTCAGCCAGGCGCCCGAGCATGTACTGGTCGACCAGCATCCAGGCCGAGACAGCCGTAAAGCCGGCGGCGAGCACCGCAACGCGGGCCTTGCGCTTGGGCAGCATGAACGCGATAAGCATGACGGCGAACATGCCGAAGAAGAACTTCGCGAGATGGCGTTCCACAGGGCCACCGGTGGCGATCGGATACATGCCGACGTAGTGGTTGATGGTGTTCATCTCATGCACGCAGTCGAGTCCCTGCGCACCCTTGTTGACGTCTTTTTTGGCGTCGGTGATCGGGTTGTAGCGCTCATCCTCGTGGCCGAGGTCCTTCTCGATGATTTCGTTCTTGAGTCGGCTGCCGGCGGCCAGCGGGCTGCAACCGTTATAGACGCCATCGAAATGGAAGTGGATGCGGATACCATCGGGAAAGGCATCCTTGGGGTAGTTCGGGGCTGTCAGCGAGACCCACCAGATCGGCGAAAAATAGGCGGCGATGACCATCACCAGCGCGAACAGAGTGAGGCCAGTGACGATCAGGTTCTGTTTATTGGGTGCTGCGCTCATTTGTTTCGGTCCTCGTTTGCATTGCGACGTCAGGGAGTCAGGACTGCGGCCATCTTGGCGGGCCGTTCGGGGTGTTCCAGGTATCTAGGGCAATGCCCGTGCTGCGCAATGCACAGCATATGGTTAATTGCTAATACAGCTTTCCGGAAAAAGCCCGCCGTCCGGAGACGACGGGCTTCATGCGGATGAGGCGAGTTACTTCTTCTTCGCCGGGGCGGCACCCGCCTTCGGCTTGCACATCGAACCCGGCATCGACAGGCTCGACTGGTAGGCCGAGATCGAGATCAGCTGCTCGTTGGTATAGGGCTTGATGACCTTGACCATGTCCGGGTTGGCGTTGCGGCGGTGACCGTCACGGATTTCGGTCATCTGGCGCAGCAGGTACTTGTAGTGCTGACCGGCGATCACGGGGTAGAACTTCTCCTTGTTGCCTTCGCCGTTGGCGCCGTGGCAGGTCTTGCAATCCTTCTCGTACATCGCCTTGCCTTCGGCCAGACGCTTCTCGACATCGGCCGGGGCCTTCCAGTCCTTGCCGGCATCGCCCGGCTTCGAGTCGTACTTGCCGTGCTCGATCGGAATGCAGAGGCTTTCGATGTAGGCGGCGACGTCAGCCAGTTCCTGGGCATCGGTCAGCGTAGCGGCAAACGGGTACATCGTCGGGTTGTCGCGCAGACCGGCACGGATGTCCGCCATCTGCTTGATCAGAACCGTGGTGTGCTGACCGGCGAGCTGCGGGAAGGTACCGTCGGGACGACCAGCGCCGGATGGCAGGTGGCAGGCGCCGCAGGTTTCGTAACCTTCTTCGCCGCGCTTCTTGTCACCCTTCTTGGTCAGGGCCTCGACCTTCTCGCCGTCCTGGGCGTTCCACTTGTAGTCCTTGCCCTCGATGCCTTCCTTTTTCGGTGCCGGCGGCGCAGCATTGGCGACGCCCAGCGCAAAGATCGACAGCGACGCGGCGATAATCAGCTTCTTCATCAGACAACCCCTCGATTGGTAATTAATCACGCGGTGCTAAGTTAGCAGGCGCATGGATTCATGTATTTGACGTGAATCAACGGTATGGGTGGCTACCGGCCATCCATACCGTTGCCCGACCAATCAGGGCTTCAGCTTCGACAGGTAGTCGGCAATGGCCTTGATTTCAGCGTCATTGACCAGGTGCATGACGCCCTTCATCGCGGCGGTCTGGCCGTTGTTGCGGGCGCCGCTCTTGATGTCCTTCATCTGCTGCTCGGCATAGGCGGCATTCTGGCCGGCCAGCTTCGGATAGTTCGGCATCAGCGGCTTCTTGCCCTCCGGTCCGTGGCAGGCGTTGCAGGTCTTTTCGG
>JAKJEY010000002.1:21924-58978 GCA_022705165.1 Pseudomonadota bacterium | reverse complement strand
AAGATGTCCGTGTTGGGCTTGTGGCCGATGGCGATGAAGACGCCCTGCACCTTCACCTCGCTGGTGGCGCCCGTCTTCATGTGCTTCATGCGCAGGCCGGTGACGCCGGTATTGTCACCCAGCACTTCGTCCAGCGTCGAATCGAGGGCGAGGGTGATCTTGCCTTCCTCGACCTTCCGGTAGAGCTTGTCGACCATGATCTTCTCGGCCTTGAACTTGTCGCGGTGGTGGCGAAGTTCGTCAGGAACAGCGCTTCCTCGACGGCGGAGTTGCCGCCGCCAATCACCACCACCTCGCGGCCGCGGTAGAAGAAGCCGTCGCAGGTGGCGCAGGCCGAGACACCCTTGCCGGAGAATTTCTCTTCCGAGGGCAGGCCCAGATATTGGGCGGAGGCGCCGGTGGCAATGATCAGCGCGTCACAGGTATAGGTGCCGGAGTCGCCGACGAGGCGGATCGGCTTTTCGTCCAGGTGGGTGGTGTGGATGTGGTCGAACACCATCTCGGTCTCGAAGCGCTCGGCGTGCTTCTGGAAGCGGGCCATCAGTTCCGGTCCCTGCACGCCGTCGGCGTCTGCCGGCCAGTTGTCGACTTCGGTCGTCGTCATCAGCTGGCCGCCTTGGGCGATACCGGTGATCAGCACCGGCTTGAGGTTGGCGCGGGCGGCGTAGACGGCGGCGGTATAGCCGGCCGGGCCGGAACCGAGGATGAGCAGGCGGCAATGGCGAGTGGCTTGGGTCATGTTCGTTCTCTGGTAGCGGTGTTGTTTGAACCGGGAATTATAGCGAGATCGCGCAGCGCTTTACGCGCTGCCGCTCAGTGATGCTTGCCTTTTATGAAACAGTCTTATAAGTTGCGTACAACGCCATGAATTAACAAAAATTTTCAGAATAAGGGTGTTCCGGATGGGTGGTGTTGGATCAAAAGGCCTGGTGTTGCTGCGAACGATTCCGCTGTTCAGCGGCGTTTGCGATCCCGAGCTGGAACAGATCGCGGGGGTCGCGGCGCATCGCAAGGTGTCCCGCGGGACGGTGATCGTTCGTTCCGGTGACCCCACCGACTCCCTTTATATCCTCATCAACGGCAGTGCCCGCGTCATGAACAGTGACGAGGAGGGGCGCGAGGTCATCCTCTCCATCCTCGGTCCCGGCGACTTCTTTGGCGAGATGGGCCTGATCGACGGCAGTCCGCGTTCGGCGGATGTCGTGGCGGCCGAATCCTGTGAACTGCTCGTGATTTCCAAGGCCGACTTCAAGCGTTGCCTGCAGGAAAACTTCGAGGTCGCGCTGAACATCATGAAGCGCCTCGTCGAGCGCCTGCGCGAGGCGGACCGCAAGATCGAGAGCCTGGCGCTGATGGATGTCTATGGTCGTGTCGCCAAGCTGCTGCTCGACGTGTCGGAAATTCACGACGGTCGTCGCATCATCCCGCGCCGGCTGACCAAGCAGGACATCGCGAAGATGATCGGCGCCTCGCGCGAGATGGTCAGCCGCGTGATGAAGGATCTCGAAGGCAGCGGCTACATCCTCGTCGATGACGGGCAGATCGTCCTCAACGAGCAATGAGCGGGCGGGGGCCCGGAACGCGCAGGTATAATCGGATTTTGCCTTCCCGCTGCCGAAACACTTGAAAGCCAAGACCCTCGACCGGGGCGATGCCCCCAGCCCGCTGCCCGAAAAAATCGCGCTGATCCTGCAGGAATCCCGCTGGCTGGCGCTGGTCGTGCTGGCCGGTTTCCTTTCCCTCGCGCTGTTTGGTTATCACGCGGACGATCCGGGCTGGTCGCGCGCCGTCTTCACCAGCACCCTGCACAACCCCGCCGGCCGTGCCGGCGCCTGGGTATCCGACCTGCTGCTCTATCTCTTCGGTGTCTCCGCCTGGTGGTGGGTGATGCTGTGCGCCGCCATCGTCTGGTGGGGTTATCGCCGCCTTGACGGCCTGCGCCAGGGGGATCGTCGCCCGCTGTTCATCGCACTGACCGGTTTCTTCGTCTTGCTGGTGTCGTCCAGCGCACTTGAATACCTCCGCTTTCATTCGATGCAGATGACACTGCCGCTGGGTCCGGGCGGCATGCTCGGGCTGGAGGCCGGCAATCTGGCGATGCGCTTCCTCGGCTTTACCGGCGCGACCTTGCTGCTCATCTCGACGATTGCCGTCGGCTGGAGCCTCTTTTCCGGAATGTCCTGGCTGGGCGCTGCCGAGCGAGTCGGCGCGCTGCTCGAAGGCAGCTATCTCGGTATTCGCGGCATCATCGAAACCTGGCAGGACCGCCGCATCGGCCGCGAGGTGGCGCAGCAGCGCGAGGCGGAAGTCGAGGTCGAACGCGAACGGGTGGAACAGCACGAACCGATCGTCATCGAGATGCCGGAGCCGGTGCTCGAGGTGTCGAAGAAGGTCGAGAAACGCATCGAGCGCGAGCGCCAGGTGCCGCTCTTCCCGGAAGTCGTCGAGGGCGGCATGCTGCCGCCGCTGCACCTGCTGGCGCCGGCACCACCGCAGACCGACCTGCCGAGTGCCGAAACGCTGGAATTCACTTCGCGCCTGATCGAACGCAAGCTCGCCGAGTTCGGCGTGCAGGTGCATGTCATCGCTGCCTATCCCGGCCCGGTGGTGACGCGCTACGAAATCGAGCCGGCGGTCGGCGTCAAGGGCGCGCAGATCGTCAATCTGGCGCGCGACCTCGCGCGGGCGCTGGCGCTGGTGTCGATACGTGTCGTCGAGACGGTACCGGGCAAGTCCTGCATGGCGCTCGAACTGCCGAACCCGAAGCGGCAGACGGTACGCCTCTCCGAGATCATCTCCAGCAAGGCCTACCAGGACATGGCCTCGCCACTGACGTTGACGCTCGGCAAGGACATCGGCGGCCAGCCGGTCGTCGCCGACCTCGCCAAGATGCCGCACCTGCTGGTGGCCGGTACCACCGGTTCCGGCAAGTCGGTGGGCATCAACGCGATGATCCTGTCGATGATCTACAAGTCGGATCCGGAGAAGGTGCGCCTGATCATGGTCGATCCGAAGATGCTGGAACTCTCGATCTACGAGGGCATCCCGCACCTGCTGGCGCCGGTCGTCACCGACATGAAGCAGGCGGCCAACGCGCTGCACTGGTGCGTCGGCGAGATGGAGAAGCGCTACAAGCTGATGAGCGCGATGGGCGTGCGCAACCTCTCCGGCTTCAACAGCAAGATCAAGGATGCCGAGAAGCGCGGCGAGAAGATCCCGAACCCGCTGTCACTGACGCCGGAAGCGCCCGAACCCCTGAATACGCTGCCCTACATCGTGGTGGTGATCGACGAACTGGCCGACCTGATGATGGTCGTCGGCAAGAAGGTCGAGGAACTGATCGCCCGCCTGGCGCAGAAGGCACGCGCTTCCGGCATCCACCTGATCCTCGCCACGCAGCGGCCGTCGGTCGATGTCATCACCGGCCTGATCAAGGCCAACATCCCGACGCGGATTTCCTTCCAGGTCTCGTCGAAGATCGACTCGCGCACCATCCTCGACCAGATGGGGGCCGAGGCGCTGCTCGGGCAGGGCGACATGCTGTGGCTGGCGCCGGGTACCGGTTACCCGGTGCGGGTGCACGGCGCCTTCGTTGCCGATGACGAGGTGCATCATGTCGTCGACTACCTGAAGAAGGTCGGCGCGCCGGAGTACGTCGAGGGCGTCCTGAGTGGTGCCGGCAGCGATGACGACGAAGCCGGCGGCGAGGGAGGCGAGGGCAATGACGCCGAAAGCGACCCGCTCTACGACCAGGCTGTCGATATCGTGCTGAAGAACCGCCGCGCCTCGATTTCGCTGGTGCAGCGTCATCTGCGCATCGGCTACAACCGCTCGGCGCGGCTGATCGAGGCCATGGAAAAGGCAGGCCTCGTCTCGGCGATGGACGGCCGCGGCGGTCGTGAAGTGCTGGCACGCAAGCCGGAAGAATGATGCACGGAAGACTCATGCGCCCGCTGATCCTTGGCATATTGCTGGTCTTGTCGGCGACGGCTGCCCGCGCCGATGCCGTCGACCGCCTGCGCCAGTTTCTTGAGTCGACGAAGCTGCTGCGCGCCGATTTCACGCAGACCGTGCTGCCCAAGAACGGGCGCAAACCGCAGTTCTCCTCGGGCACCATGGCGATCGCCCGTCCGCACAAGTTCCGCTGGCAGATCGAGAAGCCGTACCCGCAACTGATCGTTGGCGATGGCGAGAGGGTCTGGCTGCATGATCCCGAGCTGAACCAGGTGACAGTGAAGAAGCAGGGCGCTGCGCTCGCCGGCTCGCCGGCAGCACTGCTCGCCGGTGAAGGCATCGCGGTGCTTGAAAAATCCTTCGTGCTGAAGGATGCCGGTGTCCGGGACGGTCTCGAATGGCTGGATGCGACCCCGAAGAATACCGACAGCGGTTTCGAGAAGGTGCGCATCGGCTTCGCCGGTATCGAACTGCGCGCAATGGAACTCACCGACAGCTTCGGCCAGCAGACCTCGCTGCTTTTCTCGAAGGTCGAAAGGAACCCGGCGCTTGCCGCCGCGACCTTCCGTTTCGTGCCGCCCAAGGGGGCGGACGTTCTCGGTGACTGACCTTTTCTCGACCGCCGCCGACGAGGCGCCGGTAAACACCTTCGCGCCGCTTGCCGAGCAGTTGCGCCCGAAGACGCTTGACGAGGTGGTCGGCCAGTCGCACCTGCTCGGGCCGGGCAAGCCGTTGCGGCTTGCCTTCGAGGCAGGGCAGCCGCATTCGATGATCCTGTGGGGGCCGCCGGGCGTCGGCAAGACGACGCTGGCGCGACTGATGGCGGACGCCTTCGAGGCCGACTTCATCGCCCTTTCAGCAGTGCTTTCCGGTGTCAAGGAAATCCGCGAGGCGATCGCCCGCGCCGAGATCACGCGTGGCCAGGGACGACGGACGATCCTCTTTGTCGACGAGGTGCACCGCTTCAACAAGTCACAGCAGGACGCTTTCCTGCCCTTCGTGGAATCCGGGCTGGTGACCTTCGTCGGCGCGACGACCGAGAATCCTTCGTTCGAGGTCAATTCGGCGCTGCTCTCGCGTGCTTCGGTCTATACCCTGCAGTCGCTCTCCGAAAACGAGATGGGGCAGCTCTTCGACCGCGCTGCACAAACAGCGTTGGAGGGGCTGACCTTCGACGATGCCGCGCGGGGCCGTCTGTGTGGCGTCGCCGATGGCGATGCCAGGAAGCTCCTCAACCTGCTCGAACAGATCCGCACCGCGGCGCAGGCGGCCCATCGCGACACGGTCGACGGCGACTTCGTCAATGCCACGCTGGCGCAGCAGCTCCGCCGCTTCGACAAGGGCGGCGATGCCTTCTACGACCAGATCTCGGCGCTGCACAAATCGGTGCGCGGCTCCGATCCGGACGCCGCGCTCTACTGGTACTGCCGCATGCTCGACGGCGGTGCCGACCCGCGATACCTCGCCCGGCGCATCGTGCGCATGGCCTGGGAAGACATTGGTCTCGCCGATCCACGCGGCGCCGAGATCGCGCTCAGCGCAGCTGAAACCTACGAGCGCCTTGGCTCGCCGGAGGGCGAGCTGGCGCTGGCCAACGCGGTGGTCTATCTCGCCGTCGCCGCGAAATCGAATGCCGCCTACAACGCCTACAACGCGGTGCGTGCCTTCATTGCAGAAGATGGCTCGCGGCCGGTGCCGCTGCATCTCAGGAATGCGCCGACGAAGCTGATGAAGGAGATGGGCTTCGGCAAGGAATACCGCTACGCGCATGACGAAGCCGAGGGCTACGCTGCCGGTGAAACCTACTTTCCGGATGGCATGAGGCCGCAGCGCTGGTACAAGCCGGTCGAGCGCGGACTGGAGACGAAGATCGGCGAGAAGCTGGCGCATCTGCGCCAGCTCGATGCCGAGGCGCGTCGCCGGGACAAGGGCAAATGACCGAGCCGCTGTCCGTGGTCCAGGCCGTGGCACTGTCCGCCGGGCTGGCCTGGGCGAGCGGGTTGCGGCTTTACCTGGTGCTCTTTCTCGCGGGCTTGCTGGCGCATCTCGGCTATCTGCAGTTGCCGGCCAGCCTCGATATCCTCAAGCACCCGCTGGTGATGGGCGCAAGTGGCGTGATGCTGCTCGCAGAAACGGTGGCCGACAAGGTGCCGGGCTTCGACTCGTTCTGGGATTCGCTGCAGACCTTCGTGCGCATTCCCGCCGGCGCGCTGCTCGCGGCGTTCTCGCTCGGTGTCACCGACCCGGCGCTGGTGACGGTGGCGGGGCTGATCGGCGGCACGATCACCGCGGGGACTGCACTGTCGAAGGCCGGGGGAAGGCTGGCGATCAACACTTCGCCGGAGCCCTTCAGCAACTGGACGGCCTCGATCAGTGAAGAGGCGGCCGTGCTCGGCGGCTTCTGGCTGATGCTGGCGCATCCCTGGGCTTTCCTCGGTCTGCTGGCGCTCTTCCTGCTGCTGCTCGTCTGGCTGCTGCCAAAACTGTGGCGCTTCGTGCGTGGCGCTATCGGCCGGATCGCGGCCTTCTTCCGTGGTGGCGGTTCGGACGCGAATCCGCCTCGCGTATAATCCCGCCTTTCGCCGCAAGTGCGGCCCTCACTGATTCCGGACGTTTCAAATGCTCGACATCCAGCTGCTTCGCAACAACCTCGACGCTGTCGCCGAACGCCTCGCCACGCGCGGCAAGCCAATCGATTTTTCGGAATTCCAGGCGCTCGAAGCCGAGCGCAAGACGCTGCAGACGAAAACGCAGGAACTGCAGGCGCAGCGCAACACGTTGTCCAAGCAGATCGGCATGCTGAAGGGCAAGGGCGAGGATGCCAGCGGCGTCATGGCCGAGGTGGCCAAGCTGAAGGCTGATCTTGATGCGAGTGAGGCACGGCTGAACGAACTGCTGCCCCAGATGGAAGCCATCGTCGCGGCGATCCCCAACCTGCCGGACGAGAGCGTGCCGGTCGGCAAGGACGAAACGGCCAACGTGGAACTGAAGCGCTGGGGTACGCCACGCGCCTTCGATTTTGCGGTCAAGGATCATGTCGATCTCGGCGAGGCGCTCGGTCAGCTCGATTTCGGCACCGCCGCCAAGATCTCCGGTGCCCGCTTCACGCTGATGAAGGGGCAGCTGGCGCGTCTGCATCGTGCGCTCGCCCAGTTCATGCTCGACGTCCACACGCAGGAACATGGCTACACCGAGGTCTATGCGCCCTATCTGGTCAATGCCGCCAGCCTCTTCGGGACCGGCCAGTTGCCGAAGTTCGAGGAGGATCTGTTCCGGGTGCCGCGCGGCGATGCCGAGCCGCTCTACCTGATTCCGACCGCTGAAGTGCCGGTGACCAACATCGTGCGCGACGAGATTCTCGCCGCCGAAGTATTGCCGCTGAAATTTGTCTGCCATACGCCGTGCTTCCGCTCCGAAGCCGGTTCGGCCGGCCGTGACACGCGCGGCATGATCCGCCAGCACCAGTTCGACAAGGTGGAACTCGTGCAGGTGGTGACGCCTGAGAAGTCGCTGGAAGCGCACGAGGAGTTGACGCACCACGCCGAGAGCATCCTTGAGCGGCTGGAGTTGCCGTACCGCCGCGTCGTGCTATGCACCGGCGACATGGGCTTCTCGTCGGCGAAGACCTACGACCTCGAAGTGTGGCTGCCGGCGCAGAATACCTACCGCGAGATTTCCTCGTGCTCGACCTTCTCGGATTTCCAGGCGCGCCGCATGCAGGCCCGCTTCCGCAACGAGAAGAACAAGCCGGAAATCGCGCACACGCTGAACGGTTCGGGCCTCGCGGTCGGCCGCACGCTGGTCGCCATCCTCGAGAACTACCAGAACGCCGACGGCAGCATCGCCGTGCCGGCGGCGCTGCGTCCCTATTTGGGCGGGCTGGAGTTCCTCTCCGCCTGAGCGTTCGCCGGGGAGTTTTTCTGAGACTCGGCAAAGGGCCGGTAGGGCGGCTCGTAGCGGCTGAGGATGTCGTAGTACATGCGCACGTTCTCGGCCGTGATCACCGCCTCGCCGCCCCGTGCACGGCCTGATTTCAGCCGCTCGTAGTATTCCGGCCGCGCCAGCAGCGGTAACACCGTCTTCATCTCGTACCACGAATCCGGGTCCTTCTTCATGCCTTCGGCGATGCGGCGCGCGCCGTTCATGTGTCCCATGCCGAGGTTGTAGGCGGCGATCGCCAGCCAGGTGCGATCCGGCTCGCGCACCGTCTCCGGCAGCATGTCGCGCAGGTCGGAGAAGTACTGGGATCCGGCGCGAATGCTCTGCTTCGGGTCGAGGCGGTTGCTGACGCGCAGATGGTCGGCCGTATCTTCCGTCAGCATCATCATGCCGCGCACACCGGTCGGACTGGTGGCCAGCGGATTCCACTGCGATTCCTGGTAGGCGAGGGCAGCCAGCAGCCGCCAGTCGATGCCGGTGTTGACCTGGGCAGCCTGGAACATCGTCCGGTACTGCGGCAGCGTCGTGCGGATGCGCTCGACAAAACGCAGGCTGTCGGCCGCGCTCAGGCGCTCCACATGGCCGAAATAGCGGTCGACCAGGCGCGCCAGCGTGCCGTCGTCGCGGCGGCTCTCGATGAAGGTTTTTGCCTGTTCCAGCAGCACCGGGTCGGCATTGGCGGGAAATACCCAGACGATCGGCGTCTCGCTGCCGACCGAGAGCGCGTACTGGAGCTGCGGGTAGTAATTCGATGCGATGTCGAGAACCGCACGGTCGACGAGTGCCGACTCCCCGGACTGCTCGGCGATCCGTTCGAGGAGCTGCAGTTCGCTTATCCGCTTGTGCTCGCTGATCTGGATGCGCGGGAACTGCTTGCGCAATTCCTGCAGGGCCATTGCCTGCCGGGATCCCGCAACGACCTGCACCGGCTTGTCGTCGAGATCGTCCGGGGTTTCGACCGGCAGGGTGTTTTCGTTCTGCGCGATGATGTTGGCACTTGCGTAGTAGCTGGGCCCAGCCTGCAGTGCCGGGTCGGTCGGCGGCGCCAGCCATGCAGCGCCCATGTGGGCCTTGCCCTTCTTCAGCCGCTTGGCGATGTCGGCATCGTGCTTGACGACGACGAAACGCACATTGACACCGATCTCATCGGCAAACAGATGAACCAGGTCGTACTCGAACCCTGCGGGGGCGCCGCTATCGTCGATTTCGTAGGTGGTCGGTCCTTCGCGCGTCAGGACGACCAGTTCGCGGCTTTCCGCCGGCGGCAGCAGCCGGTTGTCGCCGCAAGCGGCCAGCATCAACAACGGGAAAAGAAAGGAAAACCAGCGCATTGATCGAGAAATATCTTGTGCTATACTGCGCGCCTTTCGCGGAGAGGTGGCAGAGTGGTCGAATGTACCTGACTCGAAATCAGGCGTAGGGCAACCTACCGTGGGTTCGAATCCCACCCTCTCCGCCAAGCCACACACAAACAAGCGCCTTTCGGGGCGCTTTTTTGTTTTTCCGGGTTGTAACGCGAGGCGGCTGGCGGGCCTTCTTCATGGTCGATGACAAGGCGGGCGTTCCCTCGCGCGTGATGACAGCAGAACCATAGCATATGATAATGCCCCGGTTGCCGAAGGTTTTCTTCATGCTCTGGCCGGCTCTGTTCGGCACTCTATAAGGTGCGTTGCGATGGAAATCACTGTCTATTTGGCCAACGGCCAGTCCCACGCGTTTTCTCAGCCGGATCAGAATGTTGCGCGAATGGTGCTTGCAGACTTGATGCCGGGTCGCCTGTTCGGTTCGTCATCGATCATTTTCGGCAGCGGTGCCAATTGCACTTTGCTCAAGACCACTTCGGTCAGTCGCATCGACGTGCTGACGGATGAGCCGGTGTCCATCGCGCCGACGATCCGCGATTCCGCCCGCGTTATCGAAAGCAATGACGAGTTTTCGCTGCGTGCAAAGGCTGCCGTCAAGGCGCTGGGCGACGGCGTCGCTCCCGGGCAGGCATATCAGGGCTATCTTCGTTTCGAGCTGACGGGCGGACATTCGCTGCTGGTCGAACTTGAGCGGGTGCTTGCGCAGCAGGCCCAGTTCTTCACGAACCTGCATCGCCTGGTCGAAGGGCCGGCGATCATGTTTCCGCATCCCAGAGGCGGCGCGATCTTCCTCAATGTCACGAACATCGTTTCCGTGACGGCCTCACCGGGATTTGCCGAGTATCCCAAGGGCACAGTGCTGGCCGAGCCACGCTGAGCCGTGCGTCGTTCAGGAGTCGTGATGCATTTTCGTTTTCCAGGGTTGTCGGCTGGTCTCATGGCCATTTTCTGCGTAGTGCAGCCGGTTGTGGCGGCGGAGGGGCATGGGACGACGCTCCAGTTGCCGCAGTCGGCCGACGACATGCGCAAGTACATGGCGTCCGGCGATGCGCGTTGTCCGGGCTGCGGCGTCGTCAGCAACATTCGCCAGGTAGAGCCGGAGGATCTCGGCGGGCGTTCGCCGGATGCAGGCGTTGAGATTCGCACCGGCGAATCCGGGCCGAGTGAAGAAATCCAGACCGTTACCCTTGCGGGGACAGGCTCGGCCTCGCGTTCGGCGCGGCAGCAGGCGGCGACGCCGCCGGCAAAACCCTGGCGGGTGACGGTCCGCTACGACGACGGTTCTTACGCCTCGTTCGATCAGGACGACAGGCCGCGCGTCAGTCGCGGGCAGCGGGTGCAAGTTGTCTCGGGGCGTGTCGAACCGCGCTGAGCAGCTGATTGCCGCGAGGCGGATTTGATATGCCTCAGTTCGGTGAGCGAATTTCCCCCTGACCCGGTGTAATACTGCGGCGCAGCATCGGATCTGATGTTAAACTCGCGCCCGTCACAAAAACATCACGGGGCTGTAATGTTCGGACGGCTGATGCCCAAAGAGGGCAAATTCTTCGATCTGTTTAACGCACATGCGGAACTGATCGTCGAGGGAGGGCAGCAACTGGTCGCCATGATGAATTCACTGGCGAACGGTGCCGATGGCGTGGACGGTTTCGCTGCCGCCATCGACAAGGCGGAAACCTCCGCGGACCGGATCACGCACGAAACGGTTTCCCAGCTGCACAAGACCTTCATTACGCCGCTGGATCGCGACGAAATCCACCAGCTGATCACGCGCATGGATGACATCCTCGATCTCACGCAGGATGTCGCCCAGACCGTTGCGCTGTACGACATCCAGCGGGCGACGCCCGAGGCCGTGACCTTGGCCGAGATTACGAAGGCCTGCTGCGAGGGGGTCAAGAAGGCGGTCAACATGCTGCACTCGATGGACAACGCGCAGGCGATTCTCTCCACCTGCCGGGATATCGACCAGCTGGAATCCGATGCCGACCGCGTGATGCGCGGTGCGATGTCAAAGCTGTTCCGGGATGAGCCCGACGTCCGGCAGATCATAAAGCTCAAGGCGGTCTACGAGCTGCTCGAAACCATCACCGATCGCTGCGAGGATGTTGCCAACATCCTCGAAGGCATCGTCCTCGAAAACTCCTGAGCGTCGCCGTTCATGGAACCGTTGAACATCGGCCTCGGCGTCGTGGTCTTCCTCGTCCTGCTGGCGCTCGCGTTCGATTTCATGAACGGGTTCCACGACGCGGCGAATGCCATTGCCACCGTCGTCTCGACACGGGTCCTGAAACCGCATACGGCGGTCATGATGGCAGCGTTCTTCAACGTCGTCGCCATTTTCGTCTTCCAGCTCAAGGTTGCTGCCACGGTCGGCAAGGGCACGATCGATCCATCGGTCATCGATCACTACGTCGTGTTTGGTGCGCTGGTCGGTGCCATCGCCTGGAACGTCATCACCTGGTATTACGGCATTCCCTCGTCGTCATCGCACGCACTGATCGGTGGCCTGATTGGTGCCGCCATCGCCAAGGCCGGCCCTGGGTCGTTGATCTCTTCGGGCGTGCTCAAGGCGGTGGCCTTCATCTTCATCTCGCCGCTGCTCGGCATGCTGCTCGGGGCGCTGATGATGCTGCTGATTTCCTGGTTGTTCAGACGGCAGACACCACGGCGTGTCGACCGCTGGTCGCGCCGCCTGCAGCTAGTCTCGGCCTCTGCCTATGCCCTCGGGCATGGCGGCAATGATGCCCAGAAGACGATCGGCATCATCTGGATGCTGCTGATCTCCGCCGGCATCATGGGCAGCGACGAGTCAGTGCCGATGTGGGTCGTCATTTCCTGCTACGCGTCGATTGGTTTGGGTACCGCTTTCGGCGGCTGGCGCATCATCAAGCTGATGGGGCAGAAGATCACCAAGCTGAAGCCGGTCGGCGGTTTCTGCGCGCAGACTGGCGGGGCTATCACGCTCTTCATCGCAACGGCGATGGGTATTCCCGTCTCGACAACTCACACCATTACCGGTGCCATCGTCGGTGTCGGTTCGGCACAGAAATTCTCGGCGGTTCGCTGGGGGGTGGCCGGCGGCATCGTCTGGGCGTGGATCCTGACCATTCCCTTCAGCGCAGTCATCGCCGCCCTGTTCTGGTGGCTGGGCACCTTCATCCTCTAAAGGTGCCGGCGCGCCAGCACCGATCCCGCTAGTTCAGAAACTCGATCATCGCCGCTGCGACTTCCCGCGGCTTCTCCGTCATCATGGCGTGTCCGCAATCCGCGATTTCCACGCGACGTGCGTGACGCAGCGCATCCTGCAATGCTTGTGCCGCACGCAGCGGTGTCATGCGGTCGCGACGGCCGAGCAGCAGTAGTGTCGGGCAAGGCACCGCTGCCGCCGCGACGAGTCCATTTCCATATTGATTGCAGTTGGCCAGGTCGCCGGCGAGCGTGGGACTGTTCCTGCGCATGACAGCAAGTGTTTTTCCTGCGCCCCACACGCCGTGTCCGCCGCCCCCGTTAAGGAAGAAGCCCGGCGTGTGCGACCAGGTGGTGACCATGCGGCAGGCAGCATCGGGGTTCGTGCGTGCGCTGTCGAGCAATGCGGCAGAGACCGGCATCGGGACGGCACTTCCGAGCAGCATGAGATGTGTGATGCGTCCGCCGGCGGTGGCTGCGAGTTCAAGCGCCGCCAGAGATCCCATGGAGTGGCCGGCGACTGCAAACTGCGCCAGCTGCATCGCGTCGGCAAAGGCCAGCAACCAGTCGGCAAGCGCTTCGATGCTGGCGGGGGCCTTGCCCGCAGAAAGGCCGTGGCCGGGGAGGTCCGGGGCGAGCACGCGCAAGCCTGCTGTGGCAAGTGCAGGTGCAAGGTCGCGCCAGGCATCGCGATCATTGGCGGCGCCGTGAACGAGGATCAGGGGGCGACCATCGTCCGGCCCCGCGCAGGCGACGTTGCAGGTCGCCCCGAGGATTTCGATTTTCATGATCAGGCAGGAATGTCAGGAACCAGCATCCGCTCGAGCAGCGCGATACGGTCCTTCAACTGGAGCTTGCGCTTCTTGAGGCGGCGGATGAGCAGCTGGTCGGGCGGAGGATTGAGTACGAGGTGCTCGATGACCAGGTCGAGGTCGCGATGCTCCACCTGCAGTTCATACAGCTGCTCGCGGATGGCGGAGAGTTCCTCGTCGTCGTTCGGATTCATGTCGGGGGCACGGGTTGGTTGCGGGCAATGGTAGTCCCCGCCCAGTGGAAACACAATGCTGCGCGATGCCGTGCCGATGACATGCCCGTTTGTCGCCCGTGCTACATTCTGCGCGCAGCAAAAAGGGCTAGAATAGGCGTTCAAGAGAACTACATGCCGGAGGAGACTGATGATCTATCACGTGATGGTTATGTTCGGTAAGGACAACCAGTACGAATTCAAACTGCCGGATTCCGAGCTGGCCGGTCGCTCCGCCGAAGAGGCGCGGCGCTGGTTCGACAAGGAGTTCAACGATCTCGAGTGCGAACCGAGCAATCCGGTCGGCAAGGTGCTGATCATCGACAAGATCCTCAGCGTTGCCCGCTACGGCGGTGAAGCGCGTTTCGCCGATGGCAAGGACTGGGCGCACGATTTCGTCCGCAACGCGGCACTTGCGCTGGGTCGTGACACGATCCGTGTCGACGTCGGCAGTTTCAGCATCAGCTACTGATCCCTCCCGGCGCGGGCGTCCGTCCGCGCCAAGCAACTTTCCGTTTTGACCTGGTTACTGTCTTTCCACTTTTGTGGTGAGACAGTAAGCGGCTTATCTTCATTTTCCTGCTGATTTTTTTTAACCGATTGATTTTTAATAAAAACAATCGGTGGCATATTTCTTGTATCTGCTACCCCTGAATATGGAGCGCCACAGGCGCAACGATGTCCTTGCCGGTTAGTCCGGACGTTTTCAGAAGAAGGGTGGGGGTTATGGCAAATACCAGTCTGTTGAAGCTGGAACTGAACGACAAGATCGCGGCAGCGGCAGAACGCCTGCAGATGTCGCGTCGCGAGTTCCTGCAGTTCTGCGCCGCGATGGCGAGCACGCTAGGCCTCCCGCAGGGCGCAGATGCCGCTGTCGCCGAGGCGGTGGCCACCAAGAAGCGTCCGTCGGTGATCTGGCTGCATTTCCAGGAATGCACCGGGTGCACCGAATCGATGTTGCGCGCAGAGCATCCGACGCTCGAAAAGCTGATTCTCGACGTGATTTCGCTCGACTACCACGAGACGCTGTTTGCGGCAGCCGGCCATCAGATCGAGGCGGCCCGCGAGTCGGCGATGAAGGCCAATGCCGGCAAATACGTGCTGGTCATCGAGGGCGCCATCCCGACCAAGGATAATGGCATCTATTGCAAGATCGGCGGCAAGACGGCGATCGAGTTGGCGAAGGAATGCGCCAAGGATGCGGCGGCCGTGATTGCCATCGGTTCCTGTGCTTCGTGGGGCGGCATGCCCTCGACCGATCCGAACCCGACCGGTGCCGTCGGCGCCAACAAGATCATCACCGACAAGCCGGTGGTGACGATCCCGGGCTGCCCGCCCAACCCGTACAACTTCCTGTCCACCGTCGTGCATTTCCTGACCTTCGGCGCCCTGCCCGAGATCGACGCACTGGGCCGCCCGAAGTTCGCCTACTCGCGCCTGATCCACGAAAACTGCGAGCGCCGCGCCCACTTCGATGCCGGCCGCTTCGCGATGGAGTTCGGCGACGACGGCCATCGCAAGGGCTACTGCCTGTACAAGCTCGGCTGCAAGGGCCCCGAGACCTACGCCAACTGCCCGACCGTCCTCTTCGGCGATGCCGGTGGCGGCACCTGGCCGGTCGGCTGCGGTCATCCGTGCATCGGCTGTACCGAGCAGGGCGTCGGCTTCCAGAAGCCGATCCACATGACCTCGAAGCTGAAGAACATCGAACCGCCGCTGCAGTATCCGCGCATCGTCGAGGAAAAGGGGACGGGCGCGACGCTCGGTTCGGCCGCCGTACTGGCTGCCGTGGCCGGCGCAGCTGCCGGTGCCGGGGCCATGGTAGCGAAGAATCTCGGCCTCTCGCACAAGGCCGAGGAGGCGGAAGGCTGGCGAGAAAGCGCAGGTCTGACATGAGCGATCGTCGCAATTTCCTGAAAGGCGTCGTCGCGGCAAGCGGCGCGGCGGTGGCGGCCACGGCCCTGCCGACGCCCGCTGAAGCACGCGAGACGAAGCAGCGGCCGCCCGAGGCGCTGGGTCTGCTCTACGACGCGACGCTGTGCGTCGGCTGCAAGGCCTGCGTCGCTGCCTGCAAGCAGGCCAACGACAACCCGGCCGAATTTTCCACGGTCGACCAGTTGTGGGACACGCCGCTCGACACCAGCGGCAAGACCTTCAACCTGATCAAGATGTACCGCAGCGGCACGATGGAAACGAAGGACGCCGAGGAAAACGGCTATGCCTTCATGAAGACCTCGTGCATGCACTGTGCCGATCCGTCCTGCGTATCGGCCTGTCCGGTCTCGGCGATGACCAAGGATCCGAAAACCGGCATCGTCGAGTACAGCGCCGACGCCTGCATCGGTTGCCGCTACTGCGTCGCCGCCTGTCCGTTCGGCATCCCGAAGTACCAGTACGACTCGCCGACCGGCAAGATCGGCAAGTGCGAACTGTGCCGTCATCGCTACAAGGACGGCCACTACTCCGCCTGCGCCGAGGTCTGCCCGACCGGTGCCACGCTCTACGGCAAGACCAGCGACCTGCTCGCCGAAGCCAAGCGCCGCCTCGCCCTGAAGCCGGGTGAAAAGGCTGTCTTCCCGCGCGGCAACATCAGCGGCGGCAAGGACCAGAGCTACGAGAACGTTGTCGGCAACTACCAGCAGCACGTCTACGGCGAGAAGGAGTACGGCGGCACGCAGGTGCTCAAGCTCTCCGGTGTGCCGTTCGAGAAGGTCGGCATGCCGAACCTGCCGCCGGAAGCTGCTGCGGCGCATTCCGAGTCGATCCAGCACATGCTCTATGGCGGGCTCGTGATGCCGCTGGCGGTGCTCGGCGGAATGGCGTTTATCGCCAAGCGCAACGTGCATCACGACGACGATGACCAGAAAGGGGAGAACTGAGATGGCAGCGAACCATAGTGCTCATCACGCCCCGGCTCCAGTCGGTGGCAACCTGTTCAACGCCACCACCTTCGTCTGCGGGGTACTGATCGCGATCATGATCGCGATCCTCGCCGTGCGTTTCATCTTCGGCCTCGGCGCGGTGACCAACCTCAATGACGGCTATCCGTGGGGCATCTGGGTAGTGGTCGACGTCGTCATCGGCTCGGCCTTCGCCTGCGGCGGCTTCTCGGTGGCGATGCTGGTCTACATCTTCAACAAGGGGCAGTATCACCCGCTGATCCGTCCGGCGCTGCTGGCCAGCCTGTTCGGCTACACGCTGGCCGGTATCGGCGTCATCTTCGACCTCGGCCGCTGGTGGAACTTCTGGCACATCTTCTGGCCCGGCTACTCCAACCCGAACTCGGTGATGTTCGAGGTGGCGGTCTGCATCTCGGCGTACATCGTCGTCATGTGGCTGGAGTTCTCGCCGGCCTTCTTCGAGAAGTGGGGCATGGTCGATGCGAAGAAGAAGCTGAACAAGGTTCTGTTCTTCCTCGTCGCGCTCGGCACGGTCCTGCCGATGATGCACCAGTCCTCGCTTGGCACGCTGATCGTCGTCATGGGCGTGCAGATCAACCCGCTGTGGCAGACCAAACTGATTCCGCTGCTCTTCCTGCTGACGGCGGTGGTGATCGGCTACGGCGTAGTTCTCTTCGAATCCTGCGTCGCCGCCTCGGCCTATCGGCGCAAGATCGAACTGCACCTGCTCGAGCCGCTGGCCAAGGTCATGCTCGGCATGCTCGCCCTCTTCATCGTTGTCCGCTTCGGTGATCTGGTCGTGCGCGGTGCGCTTGGCCATGCCTTCAAGGCGAATCTCGTCGCACTGGCCTTCTGGGTGGAGATGCTGTGCTTCCTGGCACCCTTCGCGCTGATCGGCAGCGCCGGCGCGCGTCGCAACCCGGCGAAGCTGTTCCTGGCCGGTACCGCGATCATGCTCGGCGGCATCTTCATGCGACTGAACGCCTTCCTGATCGGCTACGACACCGGTGTCGGCGTCGATACCGGCTGGCGCTACTTCCCCTCGGTCCCCGAGCTGATGGTCACCATCGGCATGTTCGCGATCGAAGTCCTCGGTTACATCATCATTACCCGCCGCTTCCCGGTCCTGCCGCGCGAAGACGTGCAGGTGGCCCACTAAGGTTTTTCGGAGGTTATAACAATGTCCAAGCGAGTCACGATTGATCCGGTCACCCGCATCGAAGGCCACCTGCGTGTCGACGTCGAGGTCGAAGGCGGCAAGGTCAAGAAGGCCTGGTCGTCCGGCCAGATGTGGCGCGGCGTCGAGAACATCCTGATCGGCCGCGATCCTCGCGATGCCTGGGCGATCACCCAGCGCATCTGCGGCGTGTGCACCACGGTGCATGCGATGGCCTCGGTGCGTGCGGTCGAGAACGCGCTGCAGCTCGAGATTCCGGTCAACGCCCAGTACATCCGCAACCTGATCATGCTGGCGCACGGCCTGCACGATCACATCGTCCACTTCTATCACCTCTCGGCCCTCGACTGGGTCGACGTGGTCAGTGCCACCAAGGCCGATCCGGCCAAGGCGGCCAGCCTGGCGCAAAGCCTCTCCTCGTGGAGCGGCAACAGCGTACAGGAATTCAAGAAGGTGCAGGACAAGATCAAGGGCTTCGTCGCCAGCGGCCAGCTCGGTATCTTCACCAACGGCTACTGGGGCCACCCGGCGATGAAGCTGCCGCCGGAAGTGAACCTTCTCGCCGTGGTGCACTACCTGCAGGCACTGGAAGTGCAGCGCTACGCGAACAAGATCGTCACCATCCTCGGTTCGAAGTCGCCGCACATCCAGAACGTCGCCGTCGGCGGCGTTGCCAACCCGCTGGCGCTGGATTCGCAGTCGGTGCTGACGGTCGAGCGCCTGCTCGCCGTCAAGGAGTGGATCGACAAGCTCGACGACTTCGTGAAGAACGTCTATCTGGTCGACGTCGCCGCCATCGGCGCCTTCTATGCCGACTGGACGACCTACGGCAAGGGCATCGTCGATTACATCTCGGTGCCGGACATCCCGCTCGATGGCAAGGGCGCCACCTTCGCGATGCCGGGCGGCCACATCGCCAACGGCGACGTGTCGACCTTCAAGCCGATCACCAGCTTCAACGACAAGTACTTCGCAGAAGGCGTGTCCGAAGCGGTCAAGCACTCGTGGTACGAATACTCGTCCGGCAACGACAAGTCGCTGCACCCGTACAAGGGCGAGACGACGCCGAAGTACACCGACTTCCAGGACGAGGGCAAGTACTCCTGGCTGAAGTCGCCAACCTTCTACGGCAAGCCGATGCAGGTGGGCCCGCTGGCGCACGTGCTGTGCATGTTCGCCGCTGGCCATGCGCCGACCAAGAAGTACGCGACGGCGGCACTCGATCTCGTGTCGACGATTGCCAAGACCAAGGTCGGCATCGAGGCCCTGCATTCGACCATCGGTCGCCATGCGGCGCGTGCGGTGCGTTCTGCCGTGCTCATGGACGAACTGGTCAACCAGTGGAACCTCCTGCTCGCCAACATGGGCAAGGGCGACCTCAAGACCTTCAACAAGCCGGTGTTCCCGAAAGGCGAACAGCAGGGCGTCGGCTTCCACGAGGCGCCGCGCGGTGTGCTGTCGCACTGGGTCGTCATCCAGGACGGCAAGATCAAGAACTACCAGTGCGTCGTGCCTTCCACCTGGAATGCCGCGCCGCGCAACGAGAAGGATGCGCCGGGCGCCTACGAGGCCTGCCTCGTCGGCAACCCGATCGCCGATCCGGAGAAGCCGCTGGAAGTGCTGCGTACCGTGCATTCGTTCGACCCGTGCATCGCCTGCGCGATCCACGTGATGGACGAAGAGCACACCGAGATCGTCAAGGTAAAGGCCGCCTGATCAGCGTTTGATCTGGCGCAAGGCTATCTGCCGCTCAGGGCGCGAGACTGACCCCCGTCTCGCGCCCTCTTTTTTTAACGCCAATCCATAGGCAGAGAAATCCGATGAAGATCGTTGTTCTGGGTGTCGGCAATACCTTGCTCGAGGACGAGGGTATCGGCGTGCGTGCGGTCGAGGAACTGCAGCAACGCTACGTCCTGCCACCGGAGGTCCAGGTCATCGACGGCGGCACCGCTGGCATGGAACTGCTCGAATCGCTGGAAGACCTCGACAAGCTGATCATCATCGACTGCGTGCGGGTCGGCCAGCCACCGGCGACCGTGATCCGCCGCATCGACGACGAGGTGCCGAATTTCTTCCGCATGAAGATTTCGCCGCACCAGATCGGCATTTCCGATGTGCTGGCCGCACTGACCCTGCGCGAGCGCTTCCCGAAGCATCTGGCACTGATCGGCATCCAGCCGAAGAGCCTCGAATGCGGCATCGAGCTCACGCCGGAGATCGCGGCGACCATGCCGCAGGTGCTGGCGATGGCGGTCGAGGAACTGCGCAACTTCGGCGTGACGGTCGTGGAAAAGTGAAGGGATTCGCCTGATGTGCCTGTCGATTCCGATGCGTGTCGTCGAGTGGGATGACGATGAAGGTTTCTTCGCCTGGGTGGAGCGTGGCGAGGGCGAAACGCTGCGTCGCGAACGCGTGAACATGATGCTGATCGGGCCGCAGGAAGTCGGTACCTGGATCCTCGCGTCGCTCGGCCTCGCCAAGGAAACCGTCGACGAGGAGAACCGGCGGCTGATCGAGGATGCCCTGTCCGCGCTCGATGAATCGCTGCATGGCGACTACGACGCCAGCCGCCATTTCGCTGACCTGACGCGGCATTGAACACCCGGCGATGAGCGAACGCGTCCGCAAGCCGCTCTTCGAGGCTGCCAGACCCGCCGAGGCGGCCAATGCCTATGCCGACGATCCGTCGGCCATGCTGGAAGCGCATTACCGCCGCGTCTGGGAAACGAGCATGCACGACATGCCCTTCGTCAATCCGGCGCTGTCGGTCACTGCGATCGGTTTTTGCCGCCATGAGGGCGACTGGGTCGGCGCCGTGCTGACGCCCTGGTTCCTCAACCTGTTCGTGCTGCCCGGCGGCGGTGCACTATGGACCGACCTCGCCTCGGGCGATCGCGTCCGCATCGCCTTCCCGGTTGGCGAGCTTGAATTCATCGCCGATTACGACCCCGGCAGCACGTTGCCGGCCTGCCAGTATTGCCCGCTGTTCGCACCGGTCAGCCAGTTCGCGACGCAGGAGGCGGCGGTTGCTGCCGCTGAAGCGGCGCTGGCCGCGCTGTTCACCGTGCCCGCAGCGGCGCTTGCCGATGTGCCGCCGGAGCCCGCCGCTCCCCAGGAGGCCGATGCCGTTCCCTCGCGGCGTGCCTTCTTCCGCCGCGTGGCTGGCCAGAACACCTGAGCGCCTGAACGCCCGAGTGCCTGACAGCGGCCGATGGCCTCGGCTATCATTGCCGCCTTCCCATGGTGATTGGCAACGATAGGCAACGATGAGCAAGGCCTTTACCCGCGAAACCGATAACGACGACGAAGAGGAAGTCTCTCCCGGCCTGCAGCTGCCGCAGGGGGTGAAGAACTACATCTCGCCGGGCGGCCATGCCCGCCTCAAGGCCGAACTCGACCACCTGCTGCGCGTCGAACGCCCGCACGTCGTCGAGGTCGTCGCGTGGGCCGCCTCGAACGGCGACCGCTCGGAAAACGGCGACTACATCTACGGCAAGCGCCGGCTACGCGAGATCGACCGCCGCATCCGCTTCCTGACCAAGCGGCTGGACATTGCCGAGGTCGTCGATCCGCTCAGGCAGCCCAACCGCGACCAGGTCTTCTTCGGCGCCACCGTGACGATCTGCGACCTGGACGGTGCCGAAAACACCTACACCATCGTCGGCGTCGACGAAACCGACCTCGCCCGCGGCCACATCAGCTGGGTCTCGCCGATCGCCCGCGCCCTGATCAAGGCGAAGGAGGGCGACACCGTCCGCTTCCAGAGCCCGGCCGGCATCCGCGAGATCGATATCGTCGCCGTCGAATACAAGGCCATCGAGGGGGCTTGAAAAAGCGCGGAATGGCCCCATCTCCGGCAGGTCATTGAACCACAACGGAGTTTTTTCATGGGCGCCACCAAGGAAACCCTGGGCTTTCAGGCCGAAGTGAAGCAGCTGCTTCACCTGATGATCCACTCGCTGTATTCGAACAAGGAAATCTTCCTCCGCGAACTGATTTCCAATGCCTCGGACGCCTGCGACAAGCTGCGCTTCGAGGCGCTCGACAATGCCGGCCTCTACGAGAACGATTCCGAGCTGAAGATCCGCGTCGCCTACGACAAGGAGGCGCGCACCATCACCATCTCCGACAACGGCATCGGCCTCTCCCGCGAGGAAGCCGTGGCCCACCTCGGCACCATCGCCAAGTCCGGCACGCGCGAGTTCTTCTCGCAGCTGACGGGCGACAAGGCCAAGGATGCGCACCTCATCGGCCAGTTCGGCGTTGGTTTCTACTCCTCTTTCATTGTTGCCGACAAGGTCACCGTGGTCTCGCGCCGCGCCGGCCAGAACAAGGATCAGGCGATCTGCTGGGAATCGGCGGGCGAGGGCGACTTCTCGATCGAGATGGTCGAGAAGGAAGGCCGCGGCACTGACGTGACCCTGCATCTGCGCGAAGGGGAAGACGAATTCCTCGGCGGCTGGAAACTGAAGAGCATCCTCAAGAAGTACTCCGACCACATCACGCTGCCGATCCTGATGAAGAAGGAAGAATGGAAGGACGGCGAGCAGGTCAAGACTGACGAGGACGAGACCGTCAACCAGGCCAGCGCGCTGTGGGCACGGCCGAAGTCGGAGATCACCGAGGAGCAGTACAAGGAGTTCTACAAGCACGTCGCCCACGACTTCGAGGACCCGCTGTCCTGGACACATGCCCGCGTCGAAGGCAAGCAGGAATACACGCAGCTCCTCTACATCCCGGCCCGTGCGCCCTTCGACATGTTCGAGCGTAATGCCCGCCACGGCGTCAAGCTCTACGTCAAGCGCGTCTTCATCATGGACGATGCCGAGCAGCTGATGCCGCTCTACCTGCGCTTCGTGCGCGGCGTTGTCGATTCGGCCGACCTGCCGCTCAACGTCTCGCGCGAGATCCTGCAGCAGAGCAAGGACATCGACACGATCAAGGGCGGCTGCGTGAAGAAGGTCCTCGGCATGATCGAGGACATGGCCGACAACGACGCCGAGAAGTTCGCGACCTTCTGGAAGGAATTCGGCCGCGTGCTGAAGGAAGGCGTCGGCGAGGACCTCGCCAACAAGGATCGCATCGCCAAGCTGCTGCGCTTCGCCTCGACCAAGGCCGATACGCCGGACGAGACGGTGTCGCTGGCCGATTACATCAGCCGCATGAAGGAAGGCCAGGACAAGATCTACTACGTCACCGCCGAGACCTTCACCGCCGCCAAGAACAGCCCGCACCTCGAAATCTTCCGCAAGAAGGGCATCGAAGTGCTGCTGCTGTCCGAGCGTGTCGATGAATGGGTGGTCGGCAGTCTGACCGAGTTCGACGGCAAGCAGCTGCAGTCCGTCGCCAAGGGCGGCCTCGACCTCGGCAAGCTGGAAGACGAAGCCGAGAAGAAGGAAGCCGAAAAGGCCGCCGACGAGTACAAGGAACTGATCGAGAAGATCAAGACCGAACTCGGCGAGAAGGTGAAGGACGTCCGCGTCACCCACCGCCTGACCGATTCTCCTTCGTGCATCGTTGCCGACGAGCACGATCTCGGCGGCAACCTCGCCCGCATCCTCAAGGCCGCCGGCCAGAAGGCACCGGGCTCGAAGCCGATCCTCGAAATCAACCCCAACCACCTCGCGGTGCAGCGGCTGAAGTACGAGGAAACCCGCTTCTCGGACTGGGCCAACCTGCTGCTCGAACAGGCCACGCTGGCCGAAGGCGGTACGCTGGAAGACCCGGCCGGCTTCGTGAAGCGCATCAACGACCTGATGCTGGCGCTGTCGGCTGGCAAGTAAGCCGAAAGTAGAAGAAATCCTCTACCGTTTGAAACGCCCCGGCACCGTCCGGGGCGTTTTTCTTCGGGTATGCTCGCGATCGAAAAACCATAACGATCCTTCAGGAGACCCGCGATGTCCGACACCCTTCCGCAACTGAGCACCATCGCTGTCCGACTGGACGGGCAGGTGGCCGAAATCAGCCTCAACCGCCCCGACCGTTCCAATGCACTCAACGAGGCGATGTGGCAGGAGTTGCGTACGGCAATGCAGTGGACCGATGCGGCGCCCGAGGTGCGCGCGGTGGTGCTCGCCGGGGCCGGGAAGAACTTCTGCGCCGGCATCGACCTTGCCATGCTCGGCGGTGTGGCGCAGGCGGTGGCGCATGCCGATCCGGCACGCAGCCGCGAGAAGCTGCGTCGGTTGATCCTCGACCTGCAGGATTGCCTCTCCAGCATCGAGCAGTGCCGCAAGCCGGTGTTGGCCGCGATCCACGGTGCCTGCATCGGCGGGGCGCTGGACATGGTGACCTGCTGCGACATGCGCTACGCCTCGGCCGAGGCGGTGTTTTCGGTGAAGGAGGTCGATGTCGGCATGACGGCCGACGTCGGCACCCTGCAGCGTCTGCCGCGTCTTGTGCCGGATGGTGTGGCGCGCGAGCTGGCCTATACCGGGCGCAATGTGGAGGCGGCAGAAGCCGAGCGCATCGGGCTGGTTAACCGCGTGTTCGCCTCGCCGGAGGAACTGGCAGCAGGCGTGATGGCGATGGCTCAGGCGATTGCCGCGAAGTCGCCGCTGGCGATCCGCGGCACCAAGGAAATGCTGAACTACGGCCGCGACCATTCGGTGGTCGACGGGCTGAACTACATCGCCACCTGGAACGCGGCGATGCTGATGTCGGCCGACCTCAACGAGGCGATGGCAGCAGCGAAGGAGCGGCGGGCGCCGAAGTACCTCGACTGAGCGCGGGATTTCGCTGCCGTAAACGCACAAGGGCCACGAGGATCACCCTCGCGGCCCTTGTCGTTTTGCGGACCTGCCGTACTCAGCGCATCTGCTTCTGCATGTCGGCCGGGTTGAACTTCATGCCGCCGGGCATGCCCGGCATCCCCTGCATCATCACGTCGCCCGGCTTCATACCCGGCTTGCAGGGGCCGAGCCACTTGGCGGTGATGACCATCGCCGAATCCTTCATGCCATGCATCGGCGGATTGTAGGTGGTCCTGATGTCGCCGCGGTAGTTGCTGCCGAAGTCGCCGCTGAATTCCGCATGCGTGGTGGCGGTGGTGCCCTCGAACTTGCAGACGGAATCGACGATGACCTTGCCGCCGGAACGCGACATGTCGTTCTTCGAGCAGTTCTGCTTCATGTCGCCGGGTTGATCGGCGAGCTTGTCGGTCTTTTCATCCACGCACTGCTGCATCGTCGTGGTCATCTGCTGCGGGCCGCTCATGTTGTTGGTGATTTCCCACAATCCCGATTTGCGGGCGGGGGCGTCTGCAGCGCAGGCCATGCCTGCGGCGAGCATCAGTGTGGTAGCGATGAGGGTCTTGCGCATGCCTGTCTCCAATCAGTCGGTTTGTGGTTGATATCCGAGCAGCATAGTCCGCGAACGGGCGGGTGCCAAGGTCTTCATGCGAAGCGGGCGAGCGCCTCCGCCGAGAGGGCGCTTCCGGTTGCCCGTGCGCGCTGCAGGAGCTCCCAGTAGTAGCGATAGGAGGCACGGTCGTGCAGCTTCCCCTCGTGGCGGATCGGACCCCAGTCGGCATCCTGCGCGGCGACGAGGATTTCGGTAGCCATCTGCACTTCCGAGAAATCCGGGCGCATGGCTTCGACGATGGGGATGATCTGGTTGGGATGGATGCTCCACATGCGCAGGTAGCCGAATTCGAGCCGGGCGCGCCGGGCGTCGTTGCGGATCGTTTCCAGATCGTTGAGTTCGGTGGTGACGTTGTGCGAGGGCACGACGCCGTTGGCGAGCGCGGCGGCGCTGATCTCGCACTTCGCGCGCGTGACCAGCGGGTGCTCGAACTGGCCGGGGCTCTTCATTGCGCTCCCAGGAATCGCGCCGTGGTGGCCGGAAACGAAGTCCATGAGGCCGAAATCGAGCGACTCGACGCCGGGCAGGGCGGCGATCTCCCATACCTCGCGCAGCGCGCCGTGGGTTTCGATCAGCACATGCACCGGGATCTCGTGGTCGAGGCCGGTGGCGCGTTCGGTCTCGCGCAGGGCGGCGATCTGCGTGGCGACGTCGGCGGCGCTGCAGGGCTTGGGCAGGGTGATGAATGGTAGCCGCGTGCCGGCAGCGCGGACCAGGATGTCGAGATCCTCTCGCCAGTGTTCGTGCGTGATGTCGTGGATGCGCGCAGCGACTCGCCCGTGTGCGTTGTCGGCGCTCATGATCAAGGCGGCGCACATTTCGGCGTGTTCGCGTTCGGCGCCGGCGCGGGCGCCGTCCTCGCAGTCACAGGTGATGTCGAAGATGGGGCCGCCGCATTTTTCCGCCAACTCGGCCTGCAGGGCCATGGCCTTCCTGATCAGCTTTTCCGAGCCGGCGTAGTGATCGACAGCGGGCAGGAAGGGGAAAGGGTGTTCGCCGGCAAAAAGGACGGTGCTTGGGTGGCGTAGTGGCATGACTGGGTCCGGAGGGCAATGGGTACGATTATGCGGGTGCCGGTACGGCAGAGTGCCCGATTCGGCGCGTAATACAGCATTCTATCGTTTCGGGATGGGCCGGGGCTTAAGCTGCGTTTAATTGCGGTCGGTGAAACTGTGCAGCTTCACAAGGTAGTCCGAAGATACGGAGATGGGCATGACGTTTGCACGCGATTCCCGCTATGACGCGCTTTCGATGGCACTGCACTGGCTTTCCGCGGCGCTGGTGCTGATCGCGCTCGCCCTCATTGAAATGAAGGGGGCGTTCGGCAAGGGCGGCGGGCGCGATCTGGTCAAGCTGCTGCACTATCAGGCCGGTGCGCTGGTCGTCATGGTGACGGTTTTCCGCCTCGGCTGGTGCACCGTGCGTCGCGCGCCGAAGGCGTCGGTAGCGCCCGGTGGCGTCGAGGAATACGTCGGACGGATGGTCCACTGGGGCCTGTACGCCGCCTTGCTGGCGGTGCCGGTGGCGGGGGTTGTCGCACTGCTGGCGGCGGGAAAGCCGACGGTCCTGCTCGGTATCGATCTGCCAGTCTGGATCGACGGTGGCAAGGCGGTGGCCAAGCGCTACAAGCATTACCACGAGAGTGTTGCGAACGGCATGATCGCGCTGCTGGTCCTGCATGTCGGTGCTGCGCTCTGGCATCGCTACGTTCGCCGGGATGCGGTCATGCAGCGCATGCTTCCCGGCGGCTGATGCATGATGGGTGCGCCGCACAGGCGCGCCATGCACAAACAAAAAGGCCGCAGCGTTTGCTGCGGCCTTTTCTCGCGGAAACCGTTGCCGGTTACAGCATGTCCTTGACGGCTTCGGCCTCGTCGGTCAGTTCCTTCAGCGTGAGGTTGATCTTCTCACGGCTGTAGGCGTCGATTTCCAGACCCTGGATGATCTTGAACGAACCGCCCTTGCACTCGCACGGGAAGCCGAACACGATGCCCTTCGGGATGTCGTAGGAGCCATCCGACGGAACACCCATCGTGACCCAGTCGTTCGAGCCGAGGACCCAGTCACGCACGTGGTCGATGGCGGCGTTGGCAGCCGAGGCAGCCGACGACAGGCCACGGGCCTCGATGATGGCGGCG
Source organism: Pseudomonadota bacterium (assembly GCA_022705165.1). Lineage (GTDB taxonomy): Bacteria > Pseudomonadota > Gammaproteobacteria > Burkholderiales > Rhodocyclaceae > Proximibacter. The sequence continues at coordinate 31,931 of JAKJEY010000002.1, read as the reverse complement.
CCGCGCTTGCCGACGGTCGGCAGGAACACGTCGTTGTTCCAAGCGTGGTCGTTGACCAGTGCCTTGACGTTGTCGCCGTTCGACTCGCAGTTGCGGTAGTCGGCGTACATCGTGGGCGAGTGGTTGCCCCAGACGACCAGCTTCTTGAACGACGACACGGCGCGGCCGGTCTTCTCGGCCAGTTGCGACAGGGCGCGGTTGTGGTCCAGACGCAGCATGCCGTGATAGTTGTTCGGGTTGGTGCGGCCAACCTTCTTCGCGGCTGCAGCAGCGATGTAGGCGTTGGTGTTGCACGGGTTGCCGACGACCAGCACCTTGACGTCTTCCTTGGCGTTTTCGGCGATGGCCTTGCCCTGGACGGTGAAGATGGCACCGTTGGCGGTCAGCAGGTCGGCACGTTCCATGCCCTTGGTGCGCGGACGGGCACCGACCAGCAGGCAGACGTCGGCGTCCTTGAAGGCGACGTTCGGGTCATCGGTGGCGACCATGCCGGCGAGCAGCGGGAAGGCGCAGTCGTCCAGTTCCATCATGACGCCCTTGACGGCCTGTTGGGCCTGCGGCAGGTCGAGCAGCTGGAGAATGACCGGCTGATCCTTGCCAAGCATTTCGCCGGAGGCGATGCGGAAAAGCAGGCTGTAACCGATTTGGCCGGCAGCGCCGGTGACGGCGACGCGCATGGGGGCTTTGGACATGTTGCGGCTCCTGTTTAAAACGGTGAACAAGAAAAAGATGGGTTCGCGGCTTTGCGCCTTCGGCCTTGTCTTCGATCCTTGCCGTCGTGGCAATTGCTCGGCCAGTGCGGTGCTAAAGCTTTCGGATCATATGCCCGGCTGTTTGAGGTGTCAATGTTCAATCTTGTGTCTTATAAAAGATATAAGAAATACAATAGACGAACCGTATGAAATATGATCCAATGGAACCCATGAACCGGTCTTCGCTTTCGCGCGCTGCCGCGCCTTCGCCCACCTTCAGTCCGCTCTATCGGCAGATCAAGGATCTGATCCTGAAAAGTCTGGAGGCGGGGGAATGGCAGCCCGGTGATGCCATTCCCAGCGAGTCCGAGCTCGCCGTCCGCTTCAATGTCTCCCAGGGTACCGTGCGCAAGGCCATCGACGAGATGGCTGCCGAGAACCTGCTGGTACGCCGGCAGGGCAAGGGTACCTTCGTCGCCACGCACAGCGACCCGCGTTCCTTCTTCCGCTTCCTCCGTCTGGTGCCCAATGAGGGCGAACTGCAGCCGTCACGCAGCGTGCCGCTTGAGTGCGGCCGTGCCAGGGCGGGTGCCGATGTGGCGCGCATGCTCGGGCTGGAGCCCGGTGCGCCGATCATCATCATGCGCCGCCTGCTCAAGTTCGCCGAGGATGCCGTCGTCTTCGACGAGATCTACCTGCCGGGCGAACTCTTTCAGGATCTCTCGCTGGACGTCCTCAAGCAGAGCGACAAGTCGCTCTACGACCTGTTCGAGAGTCGCTACGGCGTACGCATGATCCGCGCCGAGGAGCGCCTGCGCGCCGTTGCGGCCGAGGGCGTGGCGGCGGAACTGCTCAAGGTGGCCGAGGGCAGCCCGCTGCTGCTCGTCGAGCGCGTAGCCTTCACCTATGGCAACAAACCGGTCGAATGGCGGCGCGGTTTCTATGCCACGCGCGACTTCCACTACTTCAACGAACTGACCTAGGGAGGCGTGCTACAGGCCAGATCGATTGCGCTATAATTCAAAATTCTGATCAGCAAAAAAAGCGGCTTCAGCCGCGCAAACACGAGGGATGACGTTCATGGCAGATATTGCTATCAAGAAAAAGCGTCCAAAGAACCTGGACCTACCCACGATCAGATTGCCGCTACCCGGCTTTCTGTCGATCCTGCACCGAATCAGCGGTGCCGTTCTGTTTCTTCTCCTGCCTGTCCTGCTGTGGCTCTTCCAGCAGAGCCTCGCGTCTCCCGAGACCTACGCCGTCGCCAAGGCGGTGACGGGCAACTTCCTCGTCAAGCTCATCCTCTTCGGCCTGATCTGGCTGTACATGCACCACTTCTGTGCCGGTATCCGCTACCTGCTGCTTGACCTGCACAAGGGGATCGAACTGGAAGCCGCGCGCTTCTCCAGCAAGGTCGTGTTCGCCGTGAGCATCGCGCTCACCGGCATCATTGGCGCGAAGGTGCTGCTATGATCAATCGTATCGTTGTCGGGGCCGGCTACGGCCTCAAGGACTGGATCGCGCAGCGCGCTACCGCGCTGGTCATGGCGGTCTACACCCTCATCCTCCTGGTCACGCTTGGCGCACTGTCGCCGAGCAGCTTCGAAGCCTGGCGTTCGATTTTCTCGAATGGCTTCATGCAGTTCATGACCTTCCTGTTCTTCATCAGCCTTTTCTGGCACGTCTGGATCGGGATTCGTGACATCTGGATGGACTACGTCAAGCCCGATGGTCTGCGCCTGGTTCTGATGATTGCAACGGCTGCTGCGCTGATCGGCTATGCCGGCTGGGCGGCCAAGATTCTGTGGAGGCTGTAAGTGAGTATTCCTGTCCGTAAATATGATGCGGTGATCGTCGGTGCCGGTGGCGCCGGTCTGCGTGCCGCGATCCAGCTGTCCGAAGCCGGCCTGAAGACGGCCGTTCTCTCCAAGGTTTTCCCGACCCGTTCGCACACCGTTGCGGCGCAGGGCGGCGTGTCTGCCTCGCTCGGCAACTCCGAGCAGGATCACTGGCACTGGCACATGTACGACACCGTCAAGGGTTCGGACTGGCTGGGTGACCAGGATGCGATCGAGTTCATGTGCCGCAAGGCGCCGGAAGTCGTCGTCGAGCTCGAGCACTTCGGCATGCCGTTCGACCGTACCGACGAGGGCAAGATCTACCAGCGTCCGTTCGGCGGCCACATGTCGAACTTCGGCGAGAAGCCTGTCCGTCGCGCCTGTGCGGCTGCCGACCGTACCGGCCACGCGATGCTGCATGCGCTCTACCAGCGCAACGTACGTGCGCAGACGCAGTTCTTCGTCGAATGGATGGCACTGGATCTGATCCGTGATGAAGAAGGCCAGGTGCTCGGCGTCATCGCCCTCGAAATGGAAACCGGCGAAGTCGTCGCTTTCCACGCCAAGGCCACGATCTTCGCGACCGGCGGTGCCGGCCGCATCTTCTATTCCTCGACCAACGCCTTCATCAACACCGGTGACGGCCTCGGCATGGCGGCTCGCGCCGGCATCCAACTCGAGGACATGGAGTTCTGGCAGTTCCACCCGACCGGCGTGGCCGGCGCGGGCGTGCTGATCACCGAAGGCGTGCGCGGCGAAGGCGGCATCCTGCGCAACTCGGCCGGCGAGCGCTTCATGGAGCGTTATGCGCCGAACGCCAAGGATCTGGCTTCGCGTGACGTCGTCTCGCGCGCCATGGTCACCGAAATCAACGAAGGTCGTGGTTGCGGTCCGAACAAGGACTTCGTCACGCTCGACATCACGCACCTGCCGCCGGAGACGATCATGAAGCGTCTGCCGGGCATCCGCGAGATCTCGATCCAGTTCGCCGGCATCGACCCGATCAAGGCGCCGATCCCGGTCGTGCCGACCTGCCACTACCAGATGGGCGGCATTCCGACCAACTACAAGGGTCAGGTCATCAACGATACCGGCGCGACCGTCACCGGCTTTTACGCCGCCGGCGAATGCGCCTGTGCCTCGGTGCATGGCGCCAACCGCCTCGGCACCAACTCGCTGCTCGACCTGCTGGTCTTCGGCAAGTCGTCGGGCGACACCGTCATCGAGGACATGGCGTCGATGCCGAAGGCGCACAAGGAACTGCCGGCCAACTTTGCCGACAAGACCCTGGCCCGTCTGGCGCGTCTGGAAAATCAGACGAACGGAAGCAGCGTGAACGACACGCGCCTGGCGATGCAGCGCACGATGCAGAACCACTGCGGCGTGTTCCGCTTCAAGGACAAGCTGGAAGAGGGCGTGCAGAAGATCCTGGAAATCGAGAAGCAGGTGGCGATCACCGAGATCAAGGACAAGTCCAAGGTCTGGAATACCGCCCGCGTCGAAGCGCTGGAACTCGACAACCTGATCGAAGTGGCCAAGGCCACCATGATCTGCGCCAACGCCCGCAAGGAATCGCGCGGCGCCCACGTCCGCGACGACGCGCCGGATACGCCGGAAATGCCGAACGGCCGCAACGACAAGGAATGGCACAAGCACACGCTGTGGCAGCGCGACGGCAACAAGCTGTCGTACAAGCCGGTCAACATGACCCCGCTGTCCGTCGAAACCATCGCGCTGAAGACGCGCTCGTACTGATCGCGTTAGGAGTCAATGCAAATGGCTACCCGTACCATGCAGTTCAAGATCTACCGCTACGATCCGGACAAGGACAACGCGCCCTACATGCAGGATGTTTCGGTCGAGGTCGATGACGTCACCGATCGCAAGCTGCTCGACGTCCTGACCAAGCTCAAGGCCCAGGATGACACGCTGTCGTATCGCCGCTCGTGCCGTGAAGGCATCTGCGGCTCCGACGCGATGAACATCAACGGCAAGAACGGCCTCGCCTGCCTTACCGAGATCAAGGATCTCAAGCAGCCGGTCGTCCTGCGTCCGCTGCCGGGCCTGCCGGTCATCCGCGACCTGATCGTCGACATGACCCAGTTCTTCAAGCAGTACCACTCGATCAAGCCGTACCTGATCAACGACACGCCGCCGCCGGAGCGCGAGCGCCTGCAGACGCCGGAAGACCGCGAGGAACTCAACGGTCTCTACGAGTGCATCCTGTGCGCCTGCTGCTCGACCTCGTGCCCGTCGTTCTGGTGGAACCCGGACAAGTTCGTCGGTCCGGCCGGCCTGCTCAATGCCTACCGCTTCATTGCCGATACCCGCGACCAGGCCACCAACGAGCGCCTCGACAACCTCGAGGATCCGTACCGTCTGTTCCGCTGCCACACCATCATGAACTGCGTCGATGTCTGCCCGAAGGGTCTCAACCCGACCAAGGCCATCGGCAAGATCAAGGAAATGATGGTTCGCCGCGCGGTATAAGGTGGAACGCGAAGCATTGAATCGCCTGCAGTGGCGCTGCACCCGCCGTGCCCTGCTGGAACTGGATCTGATCCTCGGGAAATTCCTTGCCGAGGAGTTTCCGGGGCTCAGCGAAGACGACAAGCAGGTCTTCGCCGTGCTCGCGGATATGGAAGATCACGACCTCTGGCCGCTCGTGAACGGGACGGAGGAGTGCGAGGATGCGCGGCAGGCCGCTGTGGTGGCGATGCTGCGTAAGAGTGAAGTAAGGCGGCCGCAGTAATTTGACGGTATTGCCGGAAGCTGCAAAAACATAAACCTGTTCAAGGGGCTAACTCATGACGACCGAACGCAAGGCAACTCTGACCATCGACGGACAGGCTCCCGTCGATTTCCCGATCATGTCGCCGACTCATGGCAACGACTGTGTCGATATTCGTACCCTGGGTGGCAAAACCGGTCTGTTTACGTACGATTCCGGCTTCCTGTCGACCGCCAGCTGCAAGTCGAAGGTGACCTTCATCGACGGCGACAAGGGCGAACTGCTGTACCGCGGCTATCCGATCGAGCAACTGGCCGAACAGTGCAACTTCCTCGAAGTGACATACCTGCTGAAGAACGGCGAACTGCCGAACGCCAAGCAGAAGACCGATTTCGAATCCACCATCAAGAAGCACACGATGGTCCATGAGCAGCTGACCAAGTTCTATTCCGGTTTCCGCCGTGACGCCCACCCGATGGCCGTCATGACCGGCGTCGTCGGCGCCCTCTCGGCGTTCTACCACGACGCGATGGACTTCTCGGACGCCGAGCACCGCAACATCAGCTTCAATCGCCTCGTGGCCAAGATGCCGACGATCGTCGCCATGGCCTACAAGTACAACACCGGCGCACCGTTCATGTATCCGGACAACGATCTGGACTACGCCGCCAACTTCATGCGCATGATGTTCGGCAACCCGTGCGAGAAGTACACGCCGAACCCGGTGCTGGTGCGTGCGCTCGACATCATCTTCACGCTGCACGCTGACCACGAGCAGAACGCCTCGACCTCGACCGTCCGTCTGGCCGGTTCGTCGGGCGCCAACCCGTTCGCCTGTATCGCTGCCGGTATCGCCTGCCTGTGGGGCCCGGCACACGGCGGCGCCAACGAAGCCTGCCTGCAGATGCTGGAAGAGATCGGCGACGTTTCGCGCGTCGGCGAGTACATCAAGCGCGCCAAGGACAAGAACGATTCGTTCAAGCTGATGGGCTTCGGTCACCGCGTCTACAAGAACTTCGACCCGCGCGCCAAGCTGATGCGCAAGGTCTGCGGCGACGTGCTGCAGGAACTTGGCCTGCAGAATGACCGTCTGTTCAAGCTGGCGATGGAACTGGAAAAGATCGCGCTGGAAGATCCCTACTTCGTCGAGAAGAAGCTCTACCCGAACGTCGATTTCTACTCCGGCATCGTGCAGAAGGCCATCGGCATCCCGACCGAAATGTTTACCTGCATCTTCGCGCTGGCTCGTACGGTCGGCTGGATGACGCAGTGGGAAGAGATGATTACCGATCCGGAATACAAGATCGGCCGTCCGCGCCAGTTGTACATGGGTGCAGCTCGGCGCGACGTCGTGCCGCTCGGCAAGCGCTAAGAAAACAGGGGCGGCGATGGACCGCCCCTTTCTGCATGTGCCGGCGTTGGCGTTTCGATGTCAATGCTGGCCGCTCCAACCGAATTCAGATTCACACCCGCTACCACAGGTGAAGCCATGATGACCCAGCTTTTCGGCAACTCCTACCTCTTCGGCGGCAACGCGCCGTTCGTTGAGGAACTGTACGAGAACTATCTCGACAATCCTTCTTCCGTGCCCGACCAGTGGCGCGACTATTTCGACAAGCTGGCACAGATGCCCGGCTTCGTTGCCCGTGACGTGCCGCATGCGCCGGTCGTGGCAGCCTTCGCCGAGCAGGCCAAGCAGGGCGGCTTCCGTCCTGCTGCCGGCGGTGTCCAGGTCGACGACAAGAAGCAGGTCGGCGTCCTGCAACTGATCAACGCCTACCGCTTCATGGGTACGCGCTGGGCTAACCTCGACCCGCTGAAGCGCATGCCGCGTCCGGATCTGCAGGAGCTGGAGCCGTCCTTCTACGGCTTTACCGATGCCGACAAGAACGCCAGCTTCAACGTCGGTTCGTTCAAGGGCTGCCCCGAGCATGCCCAGTTCGGCCAGTTGCTCGAAGCATTGAAGGAAACCTATTGCGGTTCTGTCGGCGTCGAGTACATGTACATGAACGAGATCGCCGAGAAGCGCTGGCTTCAGGACCGTCTCGAACCGATCCGCAGCAAGGGCACCTACACCGCCGAACAGAAGAAGCGCTTCCTCGAGCGTCTGACCGCGGCCGAGACCCTCGAGCGTTATCTGCACACCAAGTATGTCGGCCAGAAGCGTTTCTCGCTGGAAGGCGGCGACTCGCTGATCCTGTCGATGGATGAACTGATCCGTACCGCCGGTTCGCTGGGTGTCGACGAAATCGTCATCGGCATGGCCCACCGCGGTCGTCTGAACGTCCTCGTCAATACGCTGGGCAAGGCGCCGTCGATGCTGTTCGATGAATTCGAGGGCAAGAAGGCGCAGGATCTCTCCGCTGGCGACGTGAAATACCACATGGGCTACTCGTCCGACGTGTCGACCCCGGGAGGACCGTGCCACCTGACGCTGGCCTTCAACCCGTCGCACCTCGAGATCGTCAACCCGGTCGTCGTCGGTTCGGTCTACGCGCGCCAGGTGCGCCGTGGCGAGGGCGGCAAGAACAAGGTTCTGCCGGTCCTGATTCACGGTGATGCTGCCGTTGCCGGTCAGGGCGTCAACCAGGAAATGATCAACTTCGCGCAGACCCGCGGCTACGGCACGGGCGGCACGGTGCACATCGTCGTCAACAATCAGATCGGCTTCACGACCTCGGATCCGCGCGACTACCGTTCCTCGCTGTACTGCACCGACATCTTCAAGATGGCCGATGCGCCGATCTTCCACGTGAACGGCGACGATCCCGAAGCCGTGGCGCTGGTGACCCAGCTCGCGATGGAATTCCGTCAGCAGTTCAAGAAGGATGTCGTGATCGACATCATCTGCTTCCGCAAGCTCGGCCACAACGAGCAGGACGAGCCGATGGTGACCCAGCCGCTGATGTACAAGAAGATCGCCCAGCACCCGGGTACGCGCAAGCTGTACGCCGACAAGCTGGTCGCCGAGGGCGTGCTGCCGGCCGAAGGCCCGGATGACATGATCAAGGAGTATCGCGCTCACCTCGACAAGGGCGAGCTGCTCTACAACCCCGTCCTTGCCGGCTACAAGCATCCGATGACCATCGACTGGTCGCCGTTCCTGACCAAGAAGTACATCCCGAACTGCGACACCACGGTGCCGCTGAAGGAGCTGAAGCGTCTGTCGGTCGCGCTGACGACGATTCCGGAAGGCTTCACGCTGCATAACCGGGTCAAGAAGATCATCGAAGACCGTCGTGCCATGGGCGAAGGCAAGCTGCCGATCGACTGGGGCATGGCCGAGAACCTGGCGTATGCCTCGCTGCTGGTTTCCGGCTACGGCGTACGTATTTCCGGTGAGGACGTCGGTCGCAGCACCTTCTTCCACCGGCATGCCGCGCTGCACGACCAGAACCGCGAAAACTGGTCGCATGGCACCTACCATCCGCTCGCCAACCTGCAGGAAAAACAGGCCGGCTTCCAGTGCTTCGACTCGGTGCTGTCCGAAGAAGCCGTGCTCGCCTTCGACTACGGCTACGCTTCGGCCAACCCGTACGAACTGGTGGTCTGGGAAGGCCAGTTCGGCGACTTCGCCAACGGCGCCCAGGTAGTGATCGATCAGTTCATCGCTTCCGGCGAAGCCAAGTGGGGCCGTGCCTGCGGCCTGACCATGCTGCTGCCGCACGGTTACGAAGGCCAGGGCCCGGAGCACTCGTCGGCGCGTATCGAGCGCTACATGCAGCTCTGTGCCGAAATGAACATGGAAGTGTGCCAGCCGACCACGCCGTCGCAGATCTTCCATCTGTTGCGTCGTCAGGCGGTTCGCCCGCAACGGAAGCCTCTGATCATCTTCTCGCCGAAGTCGCTGCTGCGTCACAAGGACGCCATCGCTTCGCTCGATGATCTGGCCAAGGGTTGCTTCCAGGAAGTCATCGGCGAAGTCGACAAGCTCGACACCAAGAAGGTGACGCGCCTCATTCTCTGTTCGGGCAAGGTGTACTACGACCTCGTTGCCGCCCGTCGTGAGAAGAAGGCCGACCACATCGCGATCGCCCGTCTGGAGCAGCTGTACCCGTTCCCGGACGAGGCGCTCAAGGCTGAGCTCGCCAAGTATCCGAAGGCGACCGAGGTGGTCTGGGTGCAGGACGAGCCGCGCAACCAGGGTGCCTGGTATTGGCTGGCCTCGCGCGCGCACCTGGTGCGTTCGCTGAGTGCGAAGCATCACCTGCTGCTGGTCTCGCGCCCGGCTTCGGCCTCGCCGGCTGTCGGTTACGCTGCCAAACACGCCCTCCAACAAAAGACCCTCATCGAGTCCGCCCTGGGCAAGATCGAGTACTAACCCCGCACGAAGCACGGAGATAACATGATCATCGACGTCAAAGTACCGCAACTGTCCGAATCCGTCGCCGAAGCGACTCTCGTTTCCTGGCACAAGAAGGCCGGCGAAGCCGTCTCGCGTGACGAAAACCTGATCGACATCGAGACCGACAAGGTCGTGCTCGAGCTGCCGGCACCTGATGGTGGTGTCCTGGTAGAAATCATCAAGGGCGATGGCGATACCGTCGTCTCGGGTGAGGTCATCGCCAAGATCGACACCGCTGCCAAGGCTGGTGCTGCCGCACCGAAGGCCGAAGCTCCGAAGGCTGCGGCCGCCGCCCCGGCGCCTGCTGCTGCCGCCCCGTCGGCTGCTGGCGTTGCCATGCCGGCTGCACGCAAGATCCTCGACGAGAAGGGTGTGTCGGCTGCCGACGTCGCCGGCTCCGG
>JAKJEY010000002.1:0-21809 GCA_022705165.1 Pseudomonadota bacterium | reverse complement strand
GCGAAGGCAGCACTGCCGACGCCGGCGGTCCCGGTTGCCCTCGGCGAGCGCTCCGAGCAGCGCGTTCCGATGACGCGTCTGCGCGCCCGCATCGCCGAGCGCCTGCTGCAGTCGAAGAACGAAAACGCCATCCTGACCACGTTCAACGAAGTGAACATGGGCCCGGTCATGGCCATGCGCAAGCAGTACGGCGAGAAGTTCGAGAAGACGCACGGCGTTCGCCTCGGCTTCATGGGCTTCTTCGTCAAGGCCGCGGTTGCTGCCCTGCAGAAGTTCCCGATCCTGAATGCCTCGGTCGATGGCAACGACATCGTCTATCACGGCTACATCGACATCGGTATCGCCGTCGGCTCGCCCCGCGGCCTGGTCGTGCCGATCCTGCGTGATGCCGACCAGATGAGCATCGCCGACATCGAGAAGAAGATTGCCGAATACGGCCAGAAGGCCAAGGACGGCAAGATCTCGATCGAAGAGCTCACCGGTGGCACGTTCTCCATCTCGAACGGCGGTATCTTCGGCTCGATGCTGTCGACCCCGATCATCAACCCGCCGCAGTCGGCGATCCTCGGCATCCATGCCACCAAGGACCGTGCCGTGGTCGAGAACGGTCAGGTCGTCGTTCGCCCGATCAACTATCTGGCCATGTCCTACGACCACCGAATCATCGACGGCCGCGAAGCCGTCCTCGGTCTGGTGACGATGAAGGAAGCGCTGGAAGATCCGGCCCGCCTGCTGCTCGGCGTCTGATGCTGTAAGGCAGAAGGGTTCGGTGCAAGGGAATCATTCCCTTTCCCGGGCCCTTTTCCTTGTTACGTACTGGAGAAAAAACAATGTCCAAGCAATTTGACGTGCTCGTCATCGGTGGTGGTCCCGGTGGCTACATCGCCGCCATCCGCGCCTCGCAACTCGGCTTCTCGGCCGCCTGCTGCGAATCGAATCCCTATGCCGATCCGAAGGGCGAACCGCGCCTCGGTGGCACCTGCCTGAACGTCGGCTGCATCCCGTCGAAGGCCCTGCTGCACACCTCGCACCTGTTCGAGGAAGCCGGCCATGAATTCGAGGCGCAGGGCATCCAGGTGGGCACGCCGAAGATCGACGTGGCCAAGATGATCGATCGCAAGAGCACCATCGTTACCCAGCTCACCGGCGGCATCAAGGGCCTGTTCAAGAAGAACAAGGTGACCCTGCTCAATGGCCACGGTTCGTTCGTCGGTGCCGGTGCCAATGGTGGCTGGCAGGTGAAGGTCGGCGACGAAGTCGTCGAAGCCAAGCAGGTCATCGTCGCCACGGGTTCCAAGGCCCGTCATCTGCCGGGTATCCCGGTCGACAACAAGATCGTCTGCGACAACGCCGGCGCGCTCGATATCGATGCCGTGCCGAAGAAGCTGGCGATCATCGGTGCCGGCGTCATCGGCCTGGAAATGGGTTCGGTCTGGCGCCGTCTGGGTTCGGAAGTGACGATCCTCGAAGCCGCGCCGGGCTTCCTGTCGGTGGCTGACGTCGATGTCGCCAAGGAAGCTGCCAAGGTCTTTGCGAAGCAGGGGTTGAACATCCAGACTGGCGTCAAGATCGGCGAGGTCAAGACCTCCAAGAAGGGCGTGACCGTGGCCTACGCCGACAAGGACGGCAAGGAACAGAAGATCGAAGCTGATCGCCTGATCGTTTCCGTCGGCCGCATCCCTAACACGGATGGCCTCAATGCCGAAGCCGTCGGTCTGCAACTGACCGAGCGCGGCCAGATCAATGTCGACGGCCATTGCCGCACCAACCTGCCGGGCGTGTGGGCGATCGGTGACGTGGTCTCCGGCCCGATGCTGGCGCACAAGGCGATGGAAGAGGGCGTCATGGTTGCTGAACTGATGGCCGGCCAGGCCGGTCACTGCAATTTCGACACCATTCCCTGGGTCATCTACACCAGCCCGGAAATCGCCTGGGTCGGCAAGACCGAGCAGCAGCTCAAGGAAGAAGGCGTTGCCTACAAGGCCGGCAAGATCCCGTTCATGGCCAACGGCCGTGCGCTTGGCATGGGTGCGCCGACCGGCTTCGTCAAGATGCTCGCGGATGCAGCAACTGATCGAATCCTGGGCGTGCACATCATCGGTGCCAATGCCTCCGAACTGATTTCGGAAGGCGTGGTGGCGATGGAGTTCGGTGCTGCTTCGGAAGATCTGGCGCGCATCTGCCACGCCCACCCGACGCTGTCGGAAGTAGTGCATGAGGCGGCGCTGGCCTGCGACAAGCGCCCGCTGCACTTCTGAGCTGAAAATCCTGATTTGTGCCGGCCATTCGTGGCGGGCATCCAAGACGGGGCGCCAAGGCGCCCCGTTTTCTTTTTCGACAAAACTGTGTCAAAAACGTAATAACTATGACTTAGATCATAGGTTGGGTATGTGCAAGAAGGTAATGTGACGACCTGAATGCGAACGCATGACATGACTCAACACTTCGTACGATGAACCAGGACGTCCCTGAATCCCGCCTGCCGCGCCGTTGCGGCAATTGCCATCACGCTGTCCGGACCGCAACACTCGACGGTTCGATCGTCGCCTGTGTTGCCCGGCTCGAATATCACTGCGCCGACCGCATCGCCGATTGCGGAAATTTCCGACCCGCGGAGGAGCGCCAGGACGACGCGGCAGAAGACTGATCGAGGCGACCGGGGGGCATTTCGCGCAGGTGTTATCATCGCGCCTTTCCCGTTTCAGCCAGAACTCATGAAATACGCGATCGTCCCCGTAACGCCCTTTCAGCAGAACGCCACGGTCCTGTGGTGCCCGGAAACAATGCGTGCCGCGGTGGTTGATCCGGGCGGCGATCTCGATCGGATTCTCGACGTCGTGCGACGTGAAGGGCTGACCCTGGAGCGGGTGCTCGTGACCCACGGCCATATCGATCACGCGGGCGGTGTCGCCGATCTTGCAGAGCGCTCAGGCGTACCGATCGAAGGCCCTCATCTCGACGACCGCTTCTGGATTGATGGCATGCCGCAGCAGAGCCGCATGTTCGGTTTCCCCGATGTCCGCAGTTTTACGCCGGACCGCTGGCTGACGGGGGGCGACACGGTGCAGGTAGGAAATCAGCTGCTGTCGGTGATCCACTGTCCCGGTCACACGCCGGGCCATGTCTGCTTCTATCACGAGCCGAGTCGCCTGGCGATCGTGGGGGATGTGCTATTTCAGGGATCGATCGGCAGAACCGATTTTCCAAAGGGCGACTACGACACCCTGATCGCCTCGATTCGGGAGCGACTCCTACCGCTGGGGGATGATGTCGCGTTCATCCCCGGACACGGCCCGATGTCCAGCTTCGGCGAGGAACGGCGCTACAACCCGTACGTCAGCTAAGCGCCGTTCGTTTCCCGTAACAGCGCGGCGTAGGCGTCGGCGTCAATCGGTTTGCTGAACCAGTAGCCCTGGATTTCGTCGCAGCCTGCCGTCCGCAGAAAATCGAGTTGCGAGGCGTTTTCGACGCCTTCCGCAATAACGCGCAAGCGGAGTGCCTTTGCCATGCCGATGATGGCAGCGGCGATCGCGCTGTCGTCCGAGTCGTTCGGAATCCCGCGCACGAAGGACTGGTCGATTTTCAAGGTGTCGATCGGGAAGCGCTTGAGGTAGGAGAGGCTGGAGTAGCCCGTTCCGAAATCGTCGAGAGACATCATGATCCCGGCGTCGGCAAATTCCTGCATCATCGCCACCACCGAGTCGGCATTGTGCATCAGCATGCTTTCGGTGATTTCGAGTTCCAGCAGATCCGGCGGCACCTGGTAGCGCTGCAGGTAGCCCATCACCGTCCGCGGCAGATTCTGGCTGAACTGGCGGGGCGACAGGTTGACCGCTACCTTGACCGGTTCCAGTCCGGCGTCCAGCCACGCGCGTAATTGACGGCAGGTGGCGTCGATGACCCATTCACCGATCGGAATGATTAGCCCCGTCTCCTCTGCAACCGGGATGAACTGTGCCGGCGAAACCATGCCATGGCCAGGCTGGTTCCAGCGCAGCAGGGCTTCGGTACCGATGATGCGGCCACTGTTCAGCTCGAGCTGTGGCTGGAAGTGGAGCAGGAATTCGTTGCGCTCCAGCGCGTGCCGCAGGCCGCCCTCGGTCTTCAGACGCTCCAGTGAACGCAGGTTCATCTCGCGCGAGTAATAGAGGAATCCTCCCGTTCCGAGTTGCTTGGCGCGGTACATCGCGACGTCGGCATTACGGATCAGGGTCTCGGCATCGCGTCCGTCCTCGGGGAAGATGCTGATGCCGATACTGGCCGACAGCAGTACCTCGTGGCCTTCGATGAAGAAGGGCTCGGCAAGGGCGGCAAGCACCTTGCGCGCGACGATCGCGGCGTCGTCGCGCAGGTTGATGTCGAAGAGGGCAATGACAAACTCGTCACCACCCAGGCGCGACACAACGTCCTCCTTGCGTAGGGCTGCGGCAAGCCGGCGACCGACTTCGGCCAGCAGCGTGTCGGCCGGGGCATGGCCGAATGAGTCGTTGATGTGTTTGAATCGGTTGAGATCGATGAACAGGATGGCGCCATGGCTGTGCCGCCGGTGCGCTTCGGTCAGCGCCTGTTCGAGCAGGGAATAAAGCAGCGCGCGATTGGGCAGGCTGGTCAGCGTGTCGTAGTAGGCCAACCGGTAGATCTGCGCTTCCGCTTCCTTGCGTTCCGATATGTCGGAGAAGATGAAGCAGTAGTGGGAGACAGTGCCGCCGGGCGTCTCGACCGAAGTGATGGAGGCCCACGCGGGGTAGGCGGTGCCATCCTTGCGGGTCGGCCGCATTTCCCCGGACCATTTTCCCTCGCGGGCGATCGTATCCCGAATCTCCTGCCAGCGACCGTTCTCCGTACCGAGTTGCATGGTTGAAGGCGTGGTGCCGATGATTTCGTGCTCGGCAAAGCCGGAAATCGCGTAGAACGCCGGATTGGCCGAGACGATATGCTCGTCGGCGTCGGTCACGACCACGGCTTCCCCGGCACAATCGAAAATGCGGGCATGCAGTCGCAGCTTTTCCTCGGCATCCTGCTCGCCGCTGATGTCGACAACATAACCGATCAGTCCGTTGGGGACGCCGGATTCATCGTGTGCGACGGACAGCGAGACACTCGCCCAGAATACCTCGCCGGATTTCTTGCGCCGCCGCACCTTCATTTCCCGGCTGCCATTCTCGAGGAAGGCATTGAAGAAGGCATCGGTGCCTTCATTTTCGTCGGCATACAGGAGCAGGATGTTGCGGCCCGTTATCTCTTCCGCGGAATAGCCGAACAGACGTGCGGCACCGGCATTCCAGCCGGTGATGTAGCCCTGCAGGTCCATCGTGATGACCGAGTCGTGAATCTGGTCGAGAATCTGCGACTGGCGGCGAATTTCGCGCTCGCTGATGACGAGGTCGTCGGATCGCTCATCATGGCTGCTGCGCGCATGAAGCATGGCAGCAAGCAGCGCACCGAGGTCGGCAAAGCGGCGGATCGCATCGGCGTCGTAGCCGCCCGGTCTGCCACCTATCCCGACAAAGCCGAGCATACGGTCGCGGAATTGCAAGGGAAAGGCGAGGCGCCCCGGCAATTTTTCTCCGGGGGCCGGCGTTGCAGCGACCAGTGTTTTTGTCGTCAGTGCCTCGACGTGCAGGTCGGCCCAGGCGGCGTTGCCAGCCAGGGATGCCCCGATGATGAAACAGGCTTCCGGACTCTGCAGTGCACTGCAACAGAGCCCCCGCACGACATCGACCGGAATCGGTCCGTCATGGAAGAAAATGGCGTGATAGAGCTGCGCCGCCAATTCAAAATCGGTCGTTCCGGTGTCGAATCCGGGATAGAGTTTGCGGCCTTGATCCGGTGCCATACGGTTCATTCGAGCGTGATGCGACTTGCCCAGGTGTAGGCGCCGACCTGAGCCGCAAGGTGCAACTCCGGACTGACGCCGAGGCTCTTGAGCGTGTCCGCTGCTGCCTCGTGCCGGCCGGCATCGCCGTCGGCCAGCACCTTCAGCAGCTGGCCGAGCGGCCCTTCGTGGTGGGCCAGTGCGGCCGCAATCGAGGGCGCAAGCGGCACTGCAGTCAGCACCTCCGCCAGCGGCAGGTGGAGCAAGGTATCGAGCAGCGAGAAAATGCCGGTCATGAACGCTGCCTCGCCAGGATCATCGATCTCCGGCAGGGGGGCCAGGGCGGAAATCATCCCTTCGAGACATTTTCCACGCGCTGCGGCGAGTTGCAGCAATGGATTCGGTTGGCCAGCCTGGCCGAACTGGTTGGCATAGATGAGCAGTTGCAGCCAGCGCTGCAACTGGCGTCGTCCGAGTACGGTGATGGCCTGGTTGAAGCCGGTGATCGGCGTCTTCGGGCCGACGGCAACGGAATTGACCAGCCGCAGCAGGTTGTACGAAAGCTTGGGCTCCTGACGGAAGATTTCCTCGATTTCGCGTGTGTCGGCGTCCTGGACAACGAGGCTGAGCAGCTTGAGCAGTTTGAGGCGTGTCGTATCGGCATCGACCGGAACGCGTGTGTCCACGGTGGTCACGCTCTGGCTGGAGAGCAGTGTGAAACGCTTGGCCACGGCCCAGTCAAACTGCTCGTGCGACATGACATTGCGGGCAGCCAGCTGGAATCCGTACTGATGGGCGTTGATCAGGTCGATCAGCGGTACCCCGTTGCGGGCATGGTCGATATCGAAGACGAGGTGGTCGAAGCTCGAGATCGTGAGTTTCTTGAGAATGCTGCTATCGGTGATCGTCAGCGCCAGGTGCGAGCCGTCCTTGCGTAGCTGCTGGCAGGCGGCATCACGCTCCTTGTCGTCCGCAGTTCCTTCGGCAAAGGCCAGTATCGCTTGGTCGCGGCCGAGTTTCTGAATAAACTCGCGAAAACCCGGGGTTTGCAGCCAGTCCGGGCGGCAATTGATCCAGAGCGGCATCTGGCGCGCGAGCGACAGGCAAGGGTCGCCTGCCTCGGACAAGGCGGATAGTTCAGCGGGGGCGGCAGGAAACGTCTGCCAGTCAAAGGCTGCCCAAGCCCGGTTCGGGGCGAGCAGCGGGCTGAAAAAGTGGTACGCCTGCATGGCGAGTTCCTCTGTTCAGTTTTTCGTGCGCCGGCCATTTGTTCGGGCCGACGGGGTGCTTGCAAATACGCGGCAAAATGGCCTGCAAGTTTTCCCGATGGCCGGTGCTGATTATGCGCTCATGGTAGCGCAGGTTTTATGAAACTCAAAAGGCTTATGACGGCATGTTGAAGGGATTTCTTAAGTTTACCGGGCGACATTTCGTGCTGAACGTCCGGTCCGGATCGACCCCGCGTGGCACTGAGGAATCCCGATGACGGAGCGCATCGAGCAAAAGGTGTCGGTCGACTTCGGGAACTGGCAGGCCTACTCGATCCTGATCGTCGACGACGAGGCGGGCATGCGGAGCTTCCTCGAGCGTGCCCTGAAGCCTCGTTGCGCGCGCGTCGAAAGTGCTGGCAGCGTGGAGGCCGCGACCGGCCAGATGTCCAAGCTGCACTTTGACCTGATCGTTCTGGATATCTCGCTGCCCGGGAAGAGCGGCATCGAATGGCTGCACGAACTGCGTTCCAGCGGCTATGGCGGGGATGTCGTCCTGATTACGGCATTTGCCGATATCGAGACCGCGATCAACGCCCTGCGCGGTGGAGCCTCCGATTTCATCCTCAAGCCCTTCCGCGTGGATCAGATCCTGAACTCGATCAAGCGCTGCTTCGAGCGTGCGCGGCTCGCGAGGGAAAATTACGTGCTGCGACGGGAACTTGCCGAGCTGGGTGCTGAGGTTGACGGGCTGGTCGGGCACTCCGCCCTGATCCAGCAGCTGCGTACCCTGATCAAGCGCATTGCCCCGATGCCGTCGACCGTCCTGCTCCAGGGAGAATCCGGAACCGGCAAGGAGGTGACGGCGCGCGCCCTGCACCAGATGAGCAATCGCGCACAGCGACCGTTCGTGCCGGTCAACTGTGCGGCAATTTCGGCCGAGCTGATCGAAAGCGAGCTGTTCGGCCATGTCAAGGGCGCCTTCACCGGCGCGACGGAGTCGCGTAACGGCCTGTTCTTCTATGCGCACGGCGGTACGCTGTTTCTCGACGAAATCGCCGATCTTCCGCTCGCCATGCAGACCAAGCTGCTGCGGGCGCTGGAAGAGCGGCGCATCCGTCCGGTAGGTTCCGAGCGGGAAGTGCCCGTCGATGTCCGCATCATCGCGGCAACCAACCGCGATCTGGCGGCCGATGTCGCTGCCGGCCGTTTCCGCCAGGATCTGTTCTTCCGCCTCGCCGTCGTGGACGTCACGATCCCCTCGCTGCGGGCACGCAAGATGGACATTCCGGATCTTGCCCGCCATTTCATGGCGCTGTTTTCTGCGCAGCTGGGTGTCGAGCCCTTGCCGTTGACCGCCGATGTCATTGCACGTCTGGAAGCCTATGACTGGCCGGGGAATGTGCGCGAGTTGCGCAATTACGTGGAGCGCTCCCTGATCCTCGGTGATTGTCTGCTGCACGCACCGTCCGCCGGTACGCACAAGGCCGACCCGGCAGACGACAGCACCGTGCCGGGCGGGGATCTGACGCTGGCAATGCTGGAGAAGCAGCACATCCTGCGCACGCTCGAGCGCGTCGGTGGCAACAAGTCGGAGGCGGCGCGCCGCCTTGGCGTCTCGCGCAAGACGCTCGAGCGCAAGTGCGCCGAGTGGGCGAGCGACCCGGCGCCCGCGGCGGATCCCGAAGAAGCGGCGCTGCGCGTGCAATGAATCTGCTGGTTCCACTGACCCGCCTGCGCGCCTACTTTCGTGCGTCCGTTCGCGCGAAGCTGCTCTTTCTCGTCCTCGCGCCCTTGCTCATCGGGTTTCCGCTGATCACCGGCCTGATCTGGTACTGGAGCGATACGAGCTATCGCCAGTTGATGACCTACAAGGTCAGCAGCGATCTGGTGACGGCGCACGAATACATGGACCGCGTCGTCGGTAGCGTCGGCCATAGCGTCGAAGCGCTGGCGGACGGCGATCGGCTGCGCCGTGCGCTGCGCCGGGGTGACCCGGTCCAGATTTCTGAGGAACTGAATCATTCCCGCCGTCGCCACGGCCTCGACTTCATGTACGTTCTGGATGCCGAGGGGCGTGTTCGTCACGCCAGCGCGGCGCAGAACTCGGCGCGACGCAACGATCACTGGCCTGTCGTGCGTGAGGCGCTGGCGGGGAAAGCCGGCAGCGTCATCGACCTCTACGACGCTGCGGCACTCGAGGCGATCGATCCCTCGCTCGCCGAGCGTGCCGCCGTCAATATCGTACCGACCGCGCAGGCCGCACCGGATGCGCGTACCACTGAAAGCCGCGGCATGCTGATCCATGCTGCGGCACCGATCCTCGATGATGGCGGGAGGACAGTCGGCGTGCTCGAAGGCGGCACGCTGCTCAACGGCAATCTTGCCTTCGTCGATACGATCAACGCGATCGTTTATCGCGATGGCTCACTGCCGCTCGGCAGCAAGGGCACGGCGACGCTCTTTCTCGGCGATACGCGCATCGCGACCAACGTACGCCTGTTCGGTGAGGAGCGCGCGCTGGGGACGCGGGTATCGCAGCAGGTACGCGATTTCGTGCTCGGTCGCGGCAATACCTGGCTGGATACCGCCTTCGTCGTGAACGATTTCTATGTCTCCGGTTACGAACCCGTGCTCGACAGTTTCGGAGAACGCGTCGGCATGCTCTATGTCGGCTTTCTCGAGGCGCCGTTCCGGCAGGCCAAGGAAAACACGCTGGCGATGATCGTCGCCGTGTTCGCGGCGATCAGCCTGATCGGTGCCGCCTGGTCGCTGAAATGGGCACGCGAGATCATGCGCCCGATCGCCCTGATGGGCGGGACGATTGCCAGCATCGACCGGGGCGATGGTGCGGCGCGCGTTGGCGAAACCGGCAGCGGCGACGAGCTCGGGCGATTGGCGCAGGAATTCGACCGGTTGCTCGATGTGCTGGCGCAGAAACGCGACGAACTGCAGCGCTGGGCCGATGAACTCGATCTCAAGGTGACCGAGCGGACGCAGGCATTGGCGGCGGCAAACGCCGACCTGCGCATGGCGCAGCGCCAGCTCGTGACCAGCGAGAAGCTCGCCGCCATCGGCGAACTGACGGCAGGTGTCGCCCACGAGATCAATAACCCGATCGCGGTGATCCAGGGCAATCTCGACGTCCTGCGCGAGGTCCTGGGCGATGAGGCGCGACCGGTGGAGCAGGAAATCCGCCTGATCCACGAGCAGGTGCACCGCATCCGGGTCATCGTCACCAAGCTCCTGCAGTTCGCGCGTCCCGGCGAGTTCGCCGGCTACGTCGAGGCGCTCGACGTCGGTGCCGTACTGGCCGATTGCCTCGTGCTGGCACAGCATCACCTCGTCAAACGCAACATCGAAGTCGTTCGCGACTTCACGGCGAGCGAGTGGGTGAGCATCAACCGTCATGAACTGCAGCAGGTGTTGATCAACCTGATCGTCAACGCGGTGCAGGCGATGCCGGATGGCGGTACGCTCACGCTGCGTACAAGGGACTGGGTCAGCGAAGGTCGACCGCAGGGGGTCTGCATCTCGGTGCGGGATACCGGGCAGGGGATCGCCCCGGAGGACCTGTCCCGCATTTTCGACCCGTTCTTCACGACGAAGAAGAACGAGGGAACCGGACTCGGGCTATCGATCAGCCATTCGCTGATCAAGCGCTACGGTGGCAGTCTTACCGTTGAAAGCAGCACCGGAAAGGGGGCCGAGTTCACCGTTTGCCTGCTCATCGAACCGGTCTATGAAATGGAAAGCCGCGCCTGAACCTCGGCTTCGAAGCGCGCGAGGTCTTCCGCCGTGTTGAGGTTGGTAAAGGCCTCCGGCTGATCGTCGAAATCGACCTCGACGTGGTGCTGGGCGCGAATCCAGCGCTCGAAGCGCAGTTCGCCGCTCAGGATGGTCTGCTCCAGCGCCGGCAGGACGACCTGTCGGCATAGGCAGAAGACCGGGTGGGTGCGGCCGCCACAGCGCGCGACGGCGATCGTGGCGCCGGATTTCTGCAAGGCCGTGGCGAGGCGCGGCACCAGGTCGATCGGCAGTAAAGGGGAGTCGCAGGGCGCTGTCGCGACCAGTGGCGCCCGGGCATGGGCCAGCGCCGCATGCAACCCGGCCAGCGGGCCCGCAAAACCGGGCAGCCGGTCGGCGATCACGGGGAACCCCAAACTTCCGTAGGCTTCCTCATTGCGGTTGGCGTTGATCAGCAGCTCATCGACCTGTGGTGCCAGACGCTCCGCGACCCAGGCCGCAAGCGGGCGACCCAGGAAGGTCTGCTGCCCCTTGTCCACGCTACCCATGCGACGGCCGAGTCCGCCGGCGAGAACGACACCGCTGATTCCCTTGCTCATGCCGCCATTCTACCCGTGCCGGCCTTGCCTACGTTATGCGTCAGCATGCCGATAAGGTCACGCCGGCATACAATGCGGGCCATGGCTCCCGACTACTGGCTAAAGGCATCCCGCGCCCTGGCGCGTGGCGACGCCGTCATGGCGCAACTGGTGCGCCGCTATCGCGGCATGTCGCTCGTTTCGCGCGGCGATGCCTTTGCCACGCTGGCGCGTTCCATTGTCGGCCAGCAAATATCGGTGAAGGCTGCAGACTCGGTCTGGTCACGTTTTGCCGAGCGCGTCGGTTCCGTGACCCCCCTGGCGGTCGTGCAGGCAGGGCCTGCAGGTCTGGATGGCTGCGGACTGTCGGTTCGCAAGACCGAGTATCTGGCCGATCTCGCCGGGCATTTCGTCGCCGGGCGCATCGTGCCGGCGCGCTGGCATGAAATGGATGACGAGGCAGTGATTGCGGAGCTGGTCGATGTGCGCGGCATCGGTCGCTGGACGGCAGAAATGTTCCTGATCTTCCATCTCATGCGCCCGGACGTGTTTCCACTTGACGACCTGGGGCTGCAGAAGGCGGTTTTCCAGCATTATTTTGCCGGGGAAAAGCAGCCGCGGCGTGTCCTCGCCGAGGTCGGTGAGCGTTGGCGGCCATGGCGTTCCGTGGCGACCTGGTACCTCTGGCGCAGTCTCGATCCGGTTCCGGTCGAATACTGACGCCCGTGGCGATGCGTTCCTGCCGTGGTGCCTTTCGCACTGCGCAACGTGAAAATCATACGGGCGTTTAAGACACCATTGCACATCGGGCGGTAGAATACGCGCCGATCAAATCAGGCATTCCATCGATAATGAAAATCAGTTTCCTCGACTTCGAGCAGCCGATCGCGGACCTCGAAGCCAAGATCGAAGAACTCCGCTTCGTGCAGGATGACTCGGCGGTCGATATCTCGGAAGAGATCGGCCGTCTTGCGAAGAAGAGCGAGCAGCTCACCAAGGACATCTACGGCAAGTTGTCGCCCTGGCAGATCTCGCAGGTGGCACGCCACCCGCAACGCCCTTACACGCTCGACTATCTTGGCCTGATCTTTACCGATTTCGAGGAACTGCATGGCGATCGCGCCTTTGCCGACGACCACGCGATCGTCGGTGGCCTGGCCCGCTTCAATGGCCAGCCGGTGATGGTCATCGGCCACCAGAAAGGGCGCGATACCAAGGAAAAGATCTTCCGCAATTTCGGCATGCCCCGCCCCGAGGGCTACCGCAAGGCGCTGCGCCTGATGAAGCTGGCCGAGAAGTTCGGCATTCCGGTGATGACCTTCGTCGATACACCGGGCGCCTACCCGGGGATCGACGCCGAGGAGCGCGGCCAGTCGGAAGCGATCGGCCGCAATCTCTACGAAATGGCGGAGCTGAAGGTGCCGGTCATCGTCACCATCATCGGCGAGGGCGGCTCCGGTGGCGCGCTGGCGATCGCCGTCGGCGACGTGGTGCAGATGCTGCAGTATTCGACCTATTCGGTCATTTCGCCGGAAGGCTGTGCGTCCATTCTCTGGAAGAGCGCGGAGCGCGCTGCCGATGCGGCCGAAACCATGGGCATCACCGCGCAACGGCTGAAAACGCTCGGACTGGTCGACAAGATCGTCAGCGAACCCTGCGGAGGGGCGCACCGCGATCATGTCGCGATGGCGCAGAGCCTGAAGAAGGCCCTGCAGGATGCGCTGAAGCAGCTCTCTCCTCTCTCCGTCGATGAACTGCTCGATGCCCGTTTCGATCGCCTGATGGCCTATGGCCGCTACAAGGAACAGCCGGCCGAGTGATCCGCTCGCTGCCGTTGCGGCCGCCCTGGCGCCGCGACTGATCGAGGGTACGCGCGTCTGCATCGCGCTCTCCGGTGGCCGGGACTCGGTTGCCCTGCTGCATGCGCTGGTTGATCTGCGCGCCACGCAATGGCCGACGCTCCGGCTTTCGGCATTGCACGTCCATCACGGACTATCTCCCCAGGCCGACGCCTGGGCTGCGTTCTGCGCGCAGCTTTGCCTTGAACACGCCATCCCTTTTCGCTGCGAACGTGTCACGGTCGCCCGCGATGCGCCGGCCGGACTCGAAGCCGCCGCACGTGAGGCGCGCTACGCGGCTTTCGTCGCCTGCGATACCGATTGGCTGCTGCTTGCCCACCACCGCGACGATCAGGCCGAAACCCTGCTGCTCAACCTGCTCCGTGGCGCGGGCGCGCACGGTCTCTCGGCGATGCCGGAAGACCGCCCGCTCGCTACGCGAGGCCCCCGCGTTCTGCGCCCGCTCCTGCACACTTCACGGGCGGCGATCGACGACTGGCTGGCGGCAAGGGGCGCGCGCTGGATCGAGGACGAAAGCAACGACGAGACGGTCCTGCGCCGCAATTTCCTGCGCCACGAGGTCTTGCCCGTGATCGGACGGCAGGTGGCGGATCCCAGCCGCATGCTGGCACGGGCGGCCGGCCATCTGGCGGAAATGGCGGCGCTTGCGGATGAAGTGGCGGCGAGCGACGCTGATGGCGTTGTCGACGGCCGCAGCCTTTGTCTCGCTGCCTTCGGCCGCCTGTCGCCGCAGCGCCGCAGCAACCTGTTGCGCCATTTCCTCCGGCTGCACGGACTGCGCATGCCGGATGCGCGCTACCTCGCAGAAATTCTGCGCCAGCTTCGCGAAGCGTCGCTTCTTGCGATGCCGGACTTCGAGATCGATGGCTGGCGCCTGCAGGTGACGCGTGGACGCCTGTGGCTGGTCCCCCGGTCGGCAGCCTCGGCGGACCGGCCGTGGTGCGGCGAGCCCGAGTTGCCCTGGACAGGCGGTTATGTGCGCTTCACGGCGACCGTCGGCGAAGGGCTGTCGCAGCGTGCGCTCCGCGGGACGGCCATACTGCGCCATCGGCAAGGGGGCGAGACCTTGCGACCGGACATGAAAAGGCCACGGCGAGCCTTGAAGAAACTGCTGCAGGAAGCCGGGGTGCCGCAATGGAAGCGCGAAGCGATGCCACTCTTCTGGTGTGACGGGCGGCTCGTCTGGGCGCCCGATATCGGCTACGCCTGCGACGAGGACGTGCTGGCCGCCGCTGGCGAACCGGGGTGGTTGCTCAGCTGGCAGCCATCCCCGTCGAACTCGGCCGGCTGAAGTAGCCGCCGGATTCCTGGAACAACCGGAGGAAGGCTGCCGCATCGATCGGGCGCGAGTAGAGGAAACCCTGGACGTCCTCGCAGCCTTCAGCGAGCAGGAAGCGGGTCTGCTCGCTCGTTTCGGCGCCTTCGGCCATCGTTTTCAGCCGCAGGCTGCGTGCCATCTGCGTGATCGCACGGACGATTGCGGCATCGTCGGGATCGCTGCCGATGTCGCGGATGAACGAGCGGTCGATCTTGAGTCGATCGACGTCGAGTTGCTTCAGATAGGACAGGCTGGAATAGCCGGTGCCGAAATCGTCGATGGCGATGCCGATCCCCGCTGCCTTGAGTTGCCGAATCTGCCGGATGACGCGATCCACATCGTGGATCAGGATTGACTCGGTGAACTCGAGTTCGAGTCGTCGCGGGTCGTGCCCGGTTTCCCCGAGAATGCGCAGCACCTGGTCGGCAAAATCGTTCTGGTGCAATTGCAGCGTGGAAATATTGACAGCGATCGAGAGCTGGTCGATCCCGTCGTCGGCCCACTTGCGCGCCTGCCGGCACGCTTCGCGCAACACCCAGTCGCCGATCGCGACGATGCTCCCGCTTTCCTCTGCCTGGGAAATGAAGCGATCCGGGCCAATGAGGCCCAGTTCCGGATTCTGCCAGCGCACGAGCGCCTCGACGCCGATGATGCGCCCGGTACCGAGTGCGATCTGCGGCTGGTAGTGGAGGACGAATTCCTGGTTGGCGACGGCCTGCTGCAGGCGGTTCTGGATGAACAGCCGCTCGACGACGTTGATGTTCATCTGCTCGGTGAAGAAGCGGTAGGTATTCCGGCCGGCATCCTTGGCGTGATACATCGCGGTGTCTGCCTTCTTCAGCAGGATGTCGAAGCCGTCGCCGTCGGCAGGATGGAGGGCGATGCCGATGGACACCGAGACCGTCAGCCGGTGTCCTTCGATCTCGAAGGGCTGCAGGGTTACCTCGAGGAGCTTCTGGGCGACAGTGCCGGCAGTGTCGTCGTCGGCCAGATCGCCGGCGAGTACCACGAATTCGTCACCACCGAGCCGGCAGACGGTGTCGCTATCCCGCACGGTTGCCAGCAAGCGGCGGGTGACCTCGCGCAGCAGGGCGTCGCCGATGGGGTGGCCGAGCGAGTCGTTGATCGTCTTGAAGCGATCCAGGTCAAGGAACAGCAGGGCGAGCTTGCTCTGGTTGCGTTCGGCATGTGCCAGCGCCTGTTCGACGCGGTCGGCGAGCAGGCTGCGATTGGGCAGTCCGGTCAGTGCATCGTGATGCGCCAGGTATTCGATACGCTCCTGCGCGGCCTTGCGTTCGCTGATGTCGGAAAAGATCGCCACATAGTGCGTCAATTGATCCCGGTTGTCTCGCACCGCCGAAATGCCGAGCCATTTCGGGTAGATCTCGCCGCTCTTGCGCCGGTCCCAGATCTCGCCCTGCCAGTGGCCGCCGGTCTTCAGCTTGTGCCACATGTCCGCGAAGAAATCCGGTTCGTGGCGCCCCGAGCCGAGGATAGACGGTTGCTCGCCGATGACTTCGCCCGGGGCGAAACCGGTGATGTCGGTGAAGGCCTGGTTGACCGAGACGATGCGGTTGCCGGCATCGGTGATCATCACCGCTTCGCCGCTGTTCTCGAACACCGTCGCCCAGAGGCGGAGCGTGTCCTCGTTTTGCTTTCGCTCACTGATGTCTTCCTGAATGCTCAGGTAGTGGGCGACCTTTCCGGCCGCGTTCATCAACGGCACGATGTGCACGTCGTCCCAGTACAGTCTGCCGTTCTTGCGCCGGTTGAGCAGTTCGCCACGCCAGTCCCGCCCTGCGCGCAATGCCTGCCACAGCGCCGCATAGGTCTCACGCCCGGTCTGTCCTGAACGCTGGTAGCCGGCCGGCTGGCCCACGACCTCTTCTGCCGTGTAACCGGTGTTCTGCGTGAAGCAGGCGTTGACGTATTCGATGATGCCCTGCGGGTCGCTGATGATGATCGCCACCGGACTCTGGTCGACGGCGCGCTGCAGTGTTCCGCGCATGTCCTCTGAGGCAGCCAGCGCCGTGCGGTCGATCGCCACGAACAGGTAGCCGGCGGGCGATTCGTCGCTGCTGTCGGTGACACGGACCCGCGCGTCGAGCAGATGCTCCCCGTCCTTTGCCGAAAGTTTCAGCGGAAAGCGGAATTCGCCGTGCTGCCGCGCCTTTTCGAGACCGGCAAGAAAGCGATCGTTGCTGACGCCGAGCTGGTCGTGGATGTCGAGTACCGAACGTCCGACGATCTTTCCGACGTGCGGGGTGAGCAGTTCGTCTGCAAGCGCGTTGCAGTGCCGAATGACGTACTGTTCGTCCGCAGACAGGACGAGCAGGCCGATATCCGCCCGCAGCAAGGCGTCGAGTACCGGTTGGGCAAGAGCGGGCGGTTCGTTGGCGTGGCGCATCGGTTCGAATTCTAGGGGCCGGGAGGCTGCCCGCTCATCAACTGCGACAACTCGACGGCGGTGCGGACCCCCATTTTCTCGAAAAGCTTGGCGCGATGAACTTCCACGGTTCGCATGCTGATGTTCAGTTCGTCGGCGATGATCTTGTTGAACTTGCCGGCAAGGATCAGCGCCATGACCTGCCTTTCCCGCGAGGTGAGGGATTCCAGACGCCCCTTCAGCGAGCCACTGCTGGCAGCGGCTGCCTGTCGTCTGCTGTCGAGCGCGATTGCTTCAAGCACGCGATTGACCAGCTCGTTGTCGTCGAATGGTTTCTCGACGAAGTCGAAAGCCCCCTTCTTCAGAGAAGATACTGCCATCGGCACATCACCGTGCCCGGTCAGGAATATGACCGGGAGACGGTTGCCGAGTTCAAGCAGGCGGTCGAACAGTTCGAGTCCGCTCATCCCGCCCATGCGGATGTCGAGCAACAGACATCCGGCAAGTTCGCTGTTCCATTGCGCCAGAAAGGCTTCTGCCGATGCGAAGCTGCGGCAGTTCAGGTCACGGGACTGCAACAGCCAGCTCAGGGCATCACGAATGGCGTCGTCGTCGTCGACCAGAAAGACGGTAGGGGTCATGGTGTGTGAGGGTGTTCCGCTTCTGCGAGGGGCAGGGTAAAGACAAAGATGGTGCCGCCGCCCGGGTTGTCTTCAACCCAGAAGCGACCCTTGTGGAATTCGATGATCGAGCGGCAGATATTGAGGCCCATGCCCATGCCGTCGGGCTTGGTCGAAAAGAAGGGCGTGAACAGGCGCTCTTTTACCGCATCGGCGATACCGCTGCCGTTGTCGATGACGCGTACCTCGATTACGCCATCGTGCTCACTGGCCTGCACGACGAGTCGCCGCCTTTCCGGTACGGTTTCGCCCATTGCCTCGATTGCATTACGCATCAGGTTCAGCAGAACCTGTTCGACCATCACCTGATCGGCGAGCAGGGGGTGTCGCCAGCCGGGCAACTCGCGCTCGATATGGACCTGGCGCTTCTGGGCGAAATGCTCGATGAAGCCGATGGCGTCGTCGATGACTTCGGCCAGATCGCATTCGGCGAGCTTGGGTTCGCTCTTGCGCACGAAATCGTGCACACGGCGGATGATCTTGCCTGCCCGCTGTGCCTGCAGCCCCAGTTTCTCCATTGCGCCGTGAAGTTCCGCCGGCGTGAAGTTGCCGGAGGCCAGCTTGTTGAGGCAACCGGTGTTGTAGCTGGAGATCGCAGCCAGTGGCTGGTTCAGTTCATGAGCGAGGGTCGATGCCATTTCGCCCATCGTCACGAGGCGTGACGTTGCCTGCAATTTCTCTTCCTGCTGGCGGTTCAGCTCTTCGGCACGCTTGCGTTCGGTGATGTCGAGCACGGAGCCCATCCAGCCCGTGTGCCGGCCGTCGGCGTCGATCAGCGGCGCTTCGTAAACAAGGGCGTCGAACGTTTCACCGTTCCGGCGGCGGAAGCGCAGTTCGAATCCCTGTGCCGGTGCCAGGCCGTCGAGGACCTTGTCGTGCAGCTCCCGCGTCCGCTCGAGATCCTCCGGATTCCAGTAGGGATAGGGGGGAAGTGCACCGATCAGCTCTCCGGCCGAGAACCCGGTCATTTCACAGAAAGCCGGGTTGACGTAGGTGATGCGCCCGGTGAGATCGCGGGCCCGCATGCCAGTGTTGAGGGAGTCCTCCATCGCCTTGCGGAAGGCGTGCTCGGAGCGTAGCGCCTGCTCCGCGGCAAGCCGGTGGCGCATCAGTCCGCGCATTGCCCACAGGCTCCAGAAGACGGCACCGGCAAGGAAGATGATCAGCGTGATGATCAGGTTCTGTGCGGTGCTGGTGGTAACGCGATTTGCGATGACCCGGAGCGCGAGCCCGTAGCCCGGGGGGTCCAGGGACACCTGGTGGCTGAGCGTGGCCTTGGCCGTGTCCAGCTTCGATTTGCTGGCCAGCGTGGCGCCCTCGTCGTCGATAACGTGGAGCTGGTATTTTTCGACGAACCACCAGGGCACGAGATGGCCGATCAGGCCATTCAGCGAGTGCGTGGCGACCAGCATGCCGGAGAGTTCGTTGCCGCGATAGACCGGTATATAGAGCTCGAAAAAGGATTCCCCCTGGGCCGGAAAAGGCCGCGAGAAGACAGGCTTGCCAAGCTTGCGCGCAAGGTCGAAGTGATCTTCTCCGCGCTCCCGCGGGGCAGTGGCGCCCTGGCGCGGCGACACGTGACCGGGAATCGCGCCGCGCGTGACACCGCTGTAGTCCAGCCAGGCGATATGCGCCAGTTCCGGATTGGTCCGCATCATGTGGCGCGCGCGTGTGTCGAACAATGCGTCGCTGTCGTCGTTGCGCGCCAGGTCGAGTGCCAGCTGCTGCAGTTGCTCGCTGTTGCTCTCGAGATGGAAACGGATGCTTTGCTCGAGCCAGAGCACATCGGCGATCAGGGTCGCCCGCTGTTCTTCCTTCTCGTTGTCCTGCAACAGCCAGAGGAGGGCGATCAGCAGCGCCACGAGCAGGCCCACCGCCAGTTTCGGCATCGTCAGATACCAGCTGGACCACTTCGGTGTCTTGGCTGCTGCGGTGGGGGCCTCGATCTGCATGGCTGCATCTTACTACCTGGCACAGGGGGAGGCGTTACGGCCGGATTGTGGATATCCACAATTTTTGGCTTGCGCGCGTGAGCGGATACTGCGTCACGTCGGGAAGGGTTTTCGCGTCCCGCCCTGTCCAAATAATTCCGGAGGAGAAATCATGAAATTGAAACTGTCCGCACTGTTCGTCGGTGTCACCGCCGCCGCCTTCTCGTTTGGCGCCTTCGCGCAGCAGCCGATCGTGATCAAGTTCAGCCATGTCGTTGCGGCCAATACGCCGAAGGGCAAGGGGGCAGAGTTCTTCGCCCAGAAGGCGAACGAACTGACCAAGGGCAAGGTCAAGGTCGAGGTCTACGCCAACTCGACGCTCTACAAGGACAAGGAAGAAATGGAGGCGCTGCAGCTCGGCGCCGTGCAGATGCTGGCACCGTCGCTGGCCAAGTTCGGCCCCCTCGGCGTCAAGGAATTCGAGGTTTTCGACCTGCCGTACATTTTCGATGGCTACGACAAGCTGCATACGGTCACCACCGGCGAAGTCGGCAAGCAGCTGCTCGCGAAGCTCGAGCCGAAGGGTATCCGCGGTCTGGCCTACTGGGATAACGGTTTCAAGTCGTTCTCCGCCAACACCCCGATCAAGATGCCGGCCGACCTCAAGGGCAAGAAGCTGCGCATCCAGTCGTCGAAGGTGCTGGAAGAGCAGATTCGCGCACTCGGCGCGCTGCCGCAGCAGATGGCTTTCTCCGAGGTTTATCAGGCCCTGCAGACGGGCGTGGTCGATGGTACCGAGAACCCGATTTCGAACCTCTACACGCAGAAGATGCACGAAGTGCAGAAGCATCTGGCCATCACGGACCATGGCTATCTCGGCTATGCGGTGATCGTGAACAAGAAGTTCTGGGACGGTTTGCCGGCTGATGTGCGCAAGCAGCTGGAAGATGCCATGGAGCAATCGACCCGTTACGCCAACCAGATCGCCAAGGTCGAGAATGACGAATCACTCGAGGCGGTCAAGAAGAGCGGCAAGACGACCGTGTATGTGCCGACCAAGGAAGAGAAGGCGGCCTTCATGAAGGCGCTGCTGCCGGTGCATCAGAAGATGGAAAGCCGCATCGGTAAGGAAACGATCCAGGCGGTGTACAAGGCCACCGGTTTCACGCCGGCCAAGTAAGTCTGTCTGGTGTCGGAGGCCCGGGATATTCGTCCCGGGCCATGACAGGCCGCGCAAGCGGTGTTTCAGGGGATAACAATGATCAACAAGGCACTCAATCATCTTGAGGAGTTGCTTGTCACCTTCCTGATGGGAGCGGCGACAGTCATCATCTTCATATCGGTCATGCACCGCTACCTGTCGGGATACGAGATTCCCGGCCTGCAGGACTGGCTGCTGTCGCTGAATGTCGGCTGGGCGCAGGAGCTCTGCATCATCATGTTCGTGTGGATGGCCAAGTTCGGCGCCGCCTATGGCGTGCGCACCGGCATCCACGTCGGCGTCGACGTGCTGATCAACCGGCTCAGCGACCGCATGCGCGGCAAGTTCATCGTCTTCGGCCTGCTCGCCGGGGCGACCTTCACCGGCATCGTGGCGACGCTGGGTGCCCATTTTGTCTGGGAGAACGGTGCTCACTACGCCTTCTTCAAGTTCTTCGGCGCTGAAATGGGCGATCTCTTCGAAGGGCCCATCACGCCCGACCTCGAATGGCCGACCTGGATCGTGTACAGCGCGATTCCGCTGGGCTCTTCGCTGATGTGCTTCCGCTTCCTGCAGGTGACCTGGTCGTTCATCAAGACCGGCGAGTTGCCGCACCATGATCACGGCCACGTTGATGGCCTAGAGGAAGAAACGCCACCGGTCGATTTCGATCCCTACGGCATGGATGACAACCTCCACATGCGTGACATGAAGCACACGATGGTCGGCGAGAACCGCCGCAAGGAACAGAAGCCGGTCGATGACGACCGTCGCAAGGATGACCTCGGAGGTATGCCGAAATGAACGCACTCGTAATCTTCAGCCTGCTGGCGGTGCTCATGCTGACCGGCATGCCGATCTCGATTTCGCTCGGCCTGACGGTGCTGACCTTCCTGTTCACGATGACCCAGGTGCCGCTGGAATCGGTCGCGCTCAAGTTGTTCACCGGCATCGAGAAGTTCGAGATCATGGCCATTCCGTTCTTCATTCTCGCCGGCAACTTCCTGACCCACGGCGGGGTGGCGAAGCGGATGATCAACTTCGCCACGTCGATGGTCGGCCACTGGTACGGCGGCCTCGGTCTGG
>JAKJEY010000029.1:18674-19058 GCA_022705165.1 Pseudomonadota bacterium | reverse complement strand
TCGACGGGGAGTGGCAACGCCTGCAAACTGCTTGATGCCCGTTGCCGCATCGCATACCGAAGTCATATTTTTGTTGCGCCATATCAATTTTTTTGTCACACCCGCCGGCTAGGATGATGTGCATCACCCACCGGTACGGAGCATGTGATGAAAAAGGCAGCCACTGGAACCTCGACGTCCTTTACGTTTTCCGAGGCCCGCGACGCCTTCCTCAAGGCACTCACCGACTACCAGACGGCAACGCGTGACATGAGTCTGGCCCTGTCGCGAATTTCCAGCAGCAACACGACGCTCTACCAGTCGCTGTACGACGTTGTCGACCGCAGCGGTTCGATGATCACACGGCGAAACTGATTTACCTGCGCGCTTTGTACTCACGGCGGG
>JAKJEY010000029.1:0-18640 GCA_022705165.1 Pseudomonadota bacterium | reverse complement strand
CCCGCCGATGCTGCATTGCGGTAAAATCGCGGGATGCTCTATCCCCTGATCCGCAAATTCTTTTTCTCGCTCGATGCCGAGGACGCCCACGGCATCGGCATGCGAGGCGTCTCCGCCCTCTCCTGCAGCGGCCTTGCCGGCGTGCTCGCGAAGCCCGTACCGGCCTGCCCGGTCGAGGTCATGGGCATCAAGTTCCCGAACCCGGTCGGCCTCGCTGCCGGCCTCGACAAGAACGGTGACCACATCGACGGTCTCGCCGCGCTTGGCTTCGGCTTCCTCGAGATCGGCACGATCACGCCACGCCCCCAGCCTGGCAACCCGCGACCGCGCCTGTTCCGCATCCCGGAGAAGCAGGCGATCATCAACCGCATGGGTTTCAACAACGAGGGCGTCGACAGGCTGATCGCCAATGTGAAGGCAGCCAAGTTCCCGCAGCGCGGCGGCATTCTCGGCATCAACATCGGCAAGAACTTCGATACGCCGATCGAAAAGGCGGCTGACGACTACCTCGCCTGCCTTGAGCGTGTTTATCCGCTGGCCAGCTACATCACCGTCAACATTTCCAGCCCGAACACCAAGAACCTGCGCGAATTGCAGAAGGACGAGGCGCTCGACGCCCTGCTCGCACCACTGAAGGCCGCCCAACAGCGTCTGGCAGACGCTCACGGCCGCTACGTCCCGATGGCGCTGAAGATCGCGCCCGATCTTGAAGACGCCCAGATTACCGGCATCGCCGACCTGCTGCGCCGGCACCGCATGGATGGCGTGATCGCCACCAACACCACGATCTCGCGCGCCGGTGTCGAAGGCCTGCCCAATGCCGAAGAGACCGGCGGCCTCTCGGGCGCGCCGCTGCTTGCAGCCTCGACCGAAGTCGTGCGGAAGCTGGCTACGGCACTCCAGGGCGAACTGCCGATCATCGGCGTCGGCGGCATCATGAAGGGTGAGGATGCGGCGGCAAAGATCGCGGCGGGTGCGAGCCTCGTCCAGTTCTATTCCGGCTTCATCTATCGCGGCCCGGACCTGGTCGCCGAAGCTGCCGGTGCCATCCGGCGATCCCGCACAGAACCCTGACGTCACAGGGATTTCCACACTACTCCTACGGTTGTTTGATACAGCGCAAGCCCGGATAATGGCGAATCTGTAACATTTCGCGACCATGACCCACTACCTCTTCGTACTCCTCGGCGCCGTTCTGGTGAACAACGTCGTCCTGGTGAAGATCCTCGGCCTGTGCCCCTTCATGGGGGTTTCCAAGAAGCTGGAAACAGCCTATGGCATGGGCGCTGCGACCACCTTCGTGCTGACCGTCGCCACCGGCGCCAGCTACATCATCGACCACTACCTGCTGATGCCCTTCGGGCTGGAATACCTGCGCACGCTCTCGTTCATCGTCACCATCGCCGCCATCGTCCAGCTCACCGAAATGGTCATCCAGAAGACCAGCCCGGTCCTGCACCAGGTGCTCGGCATCTACCTGCCCCTGATCACCACCAACTGCGCCGTGCTCGGCGTTCCGCTGCTCAACATTGCCAACAAGAACGATTTCGTCGATTCCCTGCTCTTTGGCGCCGGCAGCGCCATCGGCTTCTCACTGGTACTCGTGCTCTTTGCCGGCATCCGCGAGCGCACCGACGGTGCCGACGTCCCGCAGCATTTCAAGGGGGTCGCGATCGCCATGGTCACCGCAGGCCTGATGGCGCTCGCCTTCATGGGCTTCGCAGGCCTGGACAAGTACCAATGATTTCCGCCATCGCCATCATGGCGCTCGGCGCCGTCGTGCTGGGCGCCCTGCTCGGCTACGCTTCGATCAAGTTCAGGGTCGAGGGTGACCCGCTGGTCGAGAAGATCGAAGCCATCCTGCCGCAGACGCAGTGCGGCCAGTGCGGCTACCCCGGCTGCCGCCCCTATGCGGAAGCAATCAACAAGGGCGAGGCCGACATCAACCTCTGCCCACCGGGCGGCATGGAGGGCGTACAGCGCCTGGCCGACCTGCTCGGCCGCGAAGTGAAACCGCTCGAGGCGGAGGAAAAGCCGAAAGCGGTTGCCTTCATCGACGAGCAGACCTGCATCGGTTGCACGCTTTGCATCCAGGCCTGCCCGGTGGATGCCATCGTCGGCGCTGCCAAGCAGATGCACACCATCATTGCCGACCTGTGCACCGGCTGCGAACTATGCGTCCCGCCGTGTCCGGTCGAATGCATCAGCATGCCGCAGATCACCGAGAACCTCGACAACTGGAAGTGGAAGTACCCGGTCATTGAGCTGAAGAAAGTTGCCTGATGCTGTCCCTGTTCAAGTTCAAGGGTGGCGTCAAGCCGCAGACCAACAAGACGCAGTCGGTCAGTGAGCCGATCGCCGTTGCCCCGCTGCCCTCGCGCCTGTTCGTGCCGTTGCACCAGTCGATCGGCGGCACGCCGCAGCCGCTGGTGCAGGCCGGGGACCGTGTGCTCAAGGGGCAGCTGATCGGCGCCGCCGATGGCTGGATCTCGTCGGCCGTGCACGCGCCGACCTCGGGCACCGTGCGCGCCATCGCCGAACACATTGCCGCCCATCCGTCGGGCCTGACCACGCTCTCGGTCGAAATCGAGCCGGACGGCAAGGATGAATGGATCGAACGCACCCCGATCGATTACGCCAAGCTGCCTCCCGAGCGGGTGCGCGAACTGCTGCGCGAGGCCGGCGTCGTCGGCCTCGGGGGCGCAGTATTCCCGACGCACGGCAAGCTCACCGCCTCGAAGACAGTGCCGATGGACGAACTGGTGATCAACGGCGCCGAGTGCGAGCCCTTCATCACCTGCGACGACGTCCTGATGCGCGAACGCGCCGAAGAGGTCATCCGTGGTGTCGGCATTTTCCGCGACCTGCTGCAGCCGAAGCGCGTACTGATCGGCATCGAGGACAACAAGCCGGAGGCGGTCGCTGCACTGCAGACCGCGGTGGCGAAGCTCAACGAGAAATTTGAAGTCATCGCCGTACCGACCCGCTACCCGGCCGGCGGTGCCAAGCAGTTGATCCGTGTGCTGACCGGCAAGGAAGTCCCCTCGTCCAAGCGCTCGACCGACCTTGGGGTCCAGTGCTTCAACGTCGCTACCGCCTATACCGCGTGGCGCGCAGTCACCCACGGCGAGCCGGTCATCTCGCGCATCGTCACGCTAACCGGCAACGTCGAGCGGCCGCGCAACTGGGAAGCGCTGATCGGTACGCCGCTCTCGGAATTCGTCGCACTCGGCCAGCCGAAGGCCGACACCAACGGCTACCTGATGGGCGGCCCGATGATGGGCTTCGAAATGCCGGCGATGGATGCGCCGCTGGTCAAGGCCACCAACTGCATCATCGCCGGGTCGCCAACGCTGTTTCCGCCGAAGGCGCCGGAAATGCCGTGCATCCGCTGCGGCGAGTGCGCCAAGGTCTGTCCGCACGAACTGCAGCCCTTCGAGATGTACTGGTTCTCACGTGCTCACAACTTTGGCAAGACGCAGGAGTACCACATCTTCGACTGCATTGAATGTGGTTGCTGCAGCTTCGTCTGCCCGAGCCGCATTCCGCTGGTGCAGTACTTCCGTTTCGCCAAGAGCGAAATCTGGGCACGCGAAAAGGAAAAGAACGCTGCCGATCAGGCGAAGGCCCGCTTCGAGTGGAAGACCGAACGGGAGGAGCGCGAGAAGGCAGAAAAGGCCGAAAAGCTGGCCAGGGCCGCAGCCGCGCAGGCAGCGAAGAAGGCCGCTGAAGCCGCTGCAGCTGCTGCGGCGCCGGCTGCTGACAGTGACGCAACACCGGCACCGGCGACCGCAACTGCCGCAGGCGTAGCGGCACAGGCACCGCTTCCGGCCGCCACCGAATCTGCCACAACGACCGATGCACCGGTCGACGCGGATGCCGCCAAGAAGGCTGCCATCGCGGCAGCCATGGAACGCGCCCGCGCCCAGCGGGCCGCCATCCAGCCAAAGAATACCGAGAACCTGACGCTGCTGCAGCAGAAGGACATCGCCGCCGTCGATGCAGTGCGCCAACAGGCCGGCATCGAACCCGCACCCGCGGCGGAAGCGGAGGAACCCAAATCGTGATGGATTTCAGCACCCCGCCCTACCTGCTGAACAACGCCAGCGTCCAGCGTGTCATGCTGCAGGTGCTGGCCGCCTTGCTGCCCGGCGTTGCCGCCTACGTCTGGATCTTCGGGCCGATCATCCTCGTCCAGCTGGCGCTGGCGACCGCTACGGCGCTCGCCGCCGAGGCCGCGATGCTGAAGCTGCGCGAGAAGCCGCTTGCGATGTTCCTGTCGGACGGCAGTGCGATCGTCACCGCCTGGCTGATCGCACTCACCTTCCCGCCGCTTTCGCCCTGGTGGCTCGTCGTTACCGGCACCCTGTTCGCCATCGTCATCGCCAAGCACCTCTATGGCGGCCTTGGCCAGAATCCTTTCAATCCGGCGATGGTCGCCTTCGCGGTCTGCATCGTCTCCTTCCCGGCACTGATGTCGCAGTGGCCGTCGGTCGGCCTGCAGGTCAGTTTTGCCGACCAGGCGCGCGTCGTCTTCGGCATGATGCCGCGGCTGGATGCAATTTCCGGCGCGACGCCGCTGGATACTTTGAAAACCGCACTCAAGCTCGAGGAAGGCACGGTCAGCGTCACGCAACTGCTTGCCGACCAGACGGTCTATGGCTTCTTCGCGGGCCGCGGCTGGGAGTGGGTCACCGGCGGTTACCTGCTCGGCGGCATCTTCCTGCTCTGGCGCGGGATCATCTCGTGGCACGCCCCGCTATCGTTCATCGCCGGTCTGACGCTGCTTTCCGGTGCCCTCTGGGTGTGGCACCCCGCACAGTTTGCCAACCCGTTCTTCCACCTCTTCTCGGGTGGCGCCATGCTCGGCGCCTGGTTCATCGTCACGGATCCGGTCTCCGGCTGTACGACGATGAAGGGCAAGCTGATTTTCGGCTTTGTCGCCGGCGCCCTCGCCTACCTTATCCGCGTCTTTGGCGGCTACCCGGATGGCGTCGCCTTTGCCGTGCTGCTGATGAACATCTGCGTACCGCTGATCGATCACTACACGCAGCCCGCCATCTTCGGCATGAAGGACAAATCGTGAAGAAGAAGGAACCGACGGCCGTGACGATGGCGGCACGCACTGCCGCCATCCTGTTCGTCTTCGTGATCATCTTCACCGGCGTGCTCTCGGGTGCCTATCTGTGGACCAGGCCGGCACTGGAAGCCTCGGCGGCAGAAGAAAAGATGAAGCTGATCGATGAAGTGCTGCCGCGCAGCGCCTACGACAATGAGTTGCTCAAGGACACCGTGACCCTGCCGGCCAGCCCGCTGCTCGGCACAGACGAAGCGACGACGGCCTATCGCGCGCGCAAGGGCACCCAACCGGTCGCACTGGTGCTCGAAGCAGTGGCGCCAGACGGTTACTCCGGCAAGATCCGGCTGATCATTGCCGTCAACCTCGATGGCAGCATCGCCGGCGTGCGCGTGACACAGCACCGCGAAACGCCGGGGCTCGGCGACTACATCGAGCCGAAGAAGGACAGGAACAAGGAACGTCCCTGGATCACGCAGTTCAACGGCCATGCCTACGCAGGCGCGACCGACCGGGAATGGAAGGTGAAGAAGGATGGCGGCCAGTTCGATTCGGTTGCCGGTGCGACGGTGACGCCCCGAGCGGTGATCAAGGCCGTGCGCAAGGCAACGAAGTACGTCGCCGAGAACCATGATGCGCTCTACGCGTCGAAATAAACGGGAACAAACGCCATGATCGAACGCGACGAATTCCGTACCATTGCCCACAACGGCGTCTGGAAGCAGAACACCAGCCTGATCCAGATCCTCGGCCTGTGCCCGCTGCTCGCGGTAACGACCAACATGGTTAACGGCGTCATGCTCTCGCTCGCCACCATTCTGGTCATGGCACTCTCCAACTTCGCCGTTGCCAGCCTCCGGAACTTCATTCCGCACGAGATCCGCATTCCGGTCTTCATCCTCATCGTCGCGGCGCTCGTCACGGTCGTCGACTTGCTGTTCAATGCCAACCTGCACGAACTCTACCTGGTGCTCGGCATCTTCATCCCGCTGATCGTCACCAACTGCATCGTGCTCGCCCGCGTCGAGGCCTTCGCGGCTAAGAACCCGCCGCTGCACGCCACGTTCGACGGCATCTTCATGGGGGTCGGCATGCTGTGGACCCTGGCCGTGCTCGGTGGCCTGCGCGAATTCATCGGCGCCGGCACGCTGTTCTCGGGCATCGACCTCGTGTTCTCGAACCTGCAGCCGCTGCAGGTGCTGCCCGCCGACTACCCCGGCCTGCTGCTTGCCATCCTGCCGCCTGGGGCCTTCATCCTGCTCGGCTGCATGATCGCCTGGAAGAACTGGGTCGAGGCACGTGCCGCTGCGCGGCAGCAGCGCCCGGCCGTGCCGGTCGCAACTGGCGGCTGCCACTGATGAACCCCGCCAAGCGGGCCGAAATCTTCGCCCGCCTGCAGGCCGTCAATCCGGCACCGACCACCGAACTCGAATACGGCTCACCGTTCCAGCTGCTCATCGCCGTCCTGCTTTCTGCGCAGGCCACCGACGTCTCGGTCAACAAGGCGACGAGAAGGCTGTTTGCCGACGCACCGACACCGGATGCAATGGCAGCGCTCGGCGAGGAGCGGCTGGCCGACTACATCAAGACCATCGGCCTCTTCCGCACCAAGGCGAAGAACGCCATCGCCACCTGCAACATCCTGTTGTCACAACATGGCGGCGAGGTGCCACGCTCACGCGAGGCGCTGGAAGCGCTGCCCGGTGTCGGCCGCAAGACTGCAAACGTGGTGCTCAACACCGCCTTCGGTGAACCGACCATCGCCGTCGACACGCACATCTTCCGCGTGTCCAACAGAACCGGACTGGCGCCGGGAAAGACCCCGCTCGCCGTAGAACTGAAGCTGCTAAAAACGGTGCCGGAGCAGTATCGGCGCGACGCACATCACTGGCTGATCCTGCACGGACGGTATGTCTGCACCGCCCGCCGACCGCAGTGCGAACGCTGCCTGATCGTCGATCTCTGCGAATTCAAGGGCAAGGCGATCGGCTGAAGCGCTCGACGCCGCTCGACGCCATTCCCCGCCAACCGACACCAATGACCGTCGCAACCGCCCTCGTATCCGGCAGGCAAGCGTCCCCTCAATTGGTCGAGGATGCCGTCCGCCGCGCCATGCAGAAGGCCGACCTGGGCGCTGTTGGTGGAGTACTGCTTTTCCTGACACCGGAATTTGCGCGCCATCCCGAATCCGCGGTTCTGGCAGCAGCGCGCTTAACCCGCTGCACCCAGGTGTTCGGGTGCGTTGCCGCCGGCATCTGCAACGAGCGCGAATGGCGGCTCGATGGCCCGGCTGCAGCGGCAATGGTGATTGGCGATGGCTTGTCCCTGGTCTCGACAGGGGATGATTCTCCGCTGCTATGCTGCACAAGCAGCCCGTTCCCCTCCTCATGGGCAAACAGCCGCCGTTTCGGCCTGCACTTCCACGGAAGCAACGGCCAGGGCGCGGTCTGGCAGTCGGCCCGCCTGGCTGGACAGGGGATCGCTGAAACCCATCTGCAGGGCGCCGCCCTGGAAACGCTGCTTTCTGCCGGCGTACAGCCACTCGGCGAGGAGCATCTGGTCTCCGCCGTGCGCGGCTACGACCTGTTGAGCGTAGACGGCAAGCCAGCGCTGGATCATCTGCTCGACGCCTTGCCCGCGGCCTGGCGGGAACGCGCTCCGCTCCCCCTCCACCTGATCAACGTCTGCACGACTACCCGCAGCGGTGAATCGCTTTGCGCAGCAAT
This sequence comes from Pseudomonadota bacterium, assembly GCA_022705165.1. Classification (GTDB taxonomy): domain Bacteria; phylum Pseudomonadota; class Gammaproteobacteria; order Burkholderiales; family Rhodocyclaceae; genus Proximibacter. Next base: position 10,837 of record JAKJEY010000029.1, on the reverse strand, counting down.
CATCACGGCCAACGCCGACGCTTCGCTGACCCTGAGCACCGCACTGCAGCCGGGCGACAGTTTCCGCTGGGGCATTCGCGACCCGCTGGCTGCAGCGGATGAAATGGCGACCCTGCTGGCCGGCGCCACGACGACCCAGCCGGATTTCGCACTCTATTTCTCATGCATCGGACGCGGCCCCTGGTTCTACGGCGACCAGGACCAGGACCTCGCCGCCTTGACCCGACGCTTTCCGGGCATGCCGGTCATCGGCGCCTACGGCACCGGACAGATCGCCTTCCATGACAAGAACAGCCGACAACTGCAGAATGCGGTAGTAGCCGCCCTGTACCGAAAGGATCCCGATGTTCAACCCCAGCCGTGAGCAGGTCCGCCGCTTCTTCTGCGATGCCTGGCGCAAGCATCTTGAGCGCAGCATCGTCGAGGGCGCCGAGGCGACCGCAATCGACATCATCCTGCGCCACCCCGAATACCAGACGCTGCTGGCGAGCGGCGAGGATGCCATCGCCCGCGACTGGACGCCCGAAGGCGGCGAGATGAATCCCTTCCTGCACCTCTCGCTGCACCTCGCGGTCGCCGAGCAGGTCTCGATCGACCAGCCACCGGGCATTCGCGCCGCCTGGCAGAAGCTCGCTGCGCGCCACGACCCACACGCCGCCGAGCACATCATCCTGGAATGCCTCGGCGAAACCATCTTCCGCGCCCAGCAGGTCGGCGGCGGCATGGATGCCCAGGCCTACGTGGAAAGCATTGAACGCGCCGCGCGCGGCTGAGTCGAAGCACCGTCCTACAAAAACAACGCCTGGAGAACCCGCTCATGAGCCAAAACGATCTGTTCACCCCTATCCGCCTCGGTGCGCTGACCCTGCCCAATCGCATCGTCATGGCGCCGCTGACGCGCAACCGCGCGCTGCCCGGGAACGTACCCGGTCCGATGACCGTGACCTACTATCGCCAGCGGGCGTCCGCCGGTCTCATCATCACCGAGGCCTCGCCGGTCTGTGACGAAGGTCACGGCTACCCGCGCACACCCGGCATCCACTCGGCAGAGCAGGTCGCCGGCTGGCGCGCCGTCACCGATGCGGTGCACGCCGAGGGCGGCCGCATCTTCCTGCAGCTCTGGCACGTCGGCCGCATCTCGCATCCGTCGCTGCAGCCCAACGGCGCGGCGCCGGTCGCACCGTCCGCGCTCAAGCCGGCCGGCCAGGTATGGACTGGCAGCGGCCTGCAGGACTACGTGACCCCGCGTGCACTCGCCCGCGACGAGTTGCCGGGCGTCATCGCAGCCTATCGCCAGGCCGCACTGAACGCGAAAGCCGCCGGCTTCGACGGCGTCGAGGTGCACGGCGCCAACGGCTATCTGCTCGACCAGTTCCTGCGCTCCTCGACCAACCAGCGTGACGACGACTACGGCGGCCCGATCGGCAACCGCGCGCGGCTGCTGCTGGAAGTCATGGACACGGTGATCGAGGTGTTCGGTGCCGACCGCGTCGGCATCCGCCTCTCGCCCGAGAACCGCTTCAACGACATCAGCGATGCGAATCCGCAGGCGACCTTCGGCTATGTCGTGGACCGCATCTCCCCGCTCGGCCTGGCCTACCTGCACGTGCTGGAGGGCGACATGACCGGACAGTCGGCCCCCGGTTTCGATTACGCGGCTCTGCGACGGGCCTTCGCCGGCCCCTACATGGCGAATTGTGGCTACGACCGTGGCCGCGCCATGGCGGCCGTGGCCGGTGGCCAGGCCGACCTGATCGCCTTCGGCCGCGCCTTCATCTCGAACCCCGATCTGCCGGCACGACTCGCGGCAGACGCACCGCTCAACGAAGCCGACACGAAAACCTTCTATGCCGGCGAGGAAAAGGGCTACATCGACTATCCGGCACTCGGAGGCTGACATGGGTGGAATGCGCTTCGAAGGTTCCGACAACTACGTCGCCACGCGCGACCTGACGCTTGCCGTCAACGCCGCGGTGACGCTTCAGCGGCCGTTGCTGATCAAGGGCGAACCGGGCACCGGCAAGACCATGCTGGCAGAGGAAGTGGCGGCAGCGCTCGGCCTGCCGCTCTTCCAGTGGCACATCAAGTCCACCACCAAGGCGCAGCAGGGGCTCTACGAGTACGACGCCGTCTCCCGCCTGCGCGACTCGCAGCTCGGCGACCCGAAGGTCGAGGACATCGCCCACTACATCGTCAAGGGCGTACTGTGGCAGGCCTTCGAATGCGAGACGCCGTGCGTGGTGCTGATCGACGAGATCGACAAGGCCGATATCGAGTTCCCGAACGACCTGTTGCGCGAACTCGACCGCATGGAATTTCACGTCTATGAGACGCGGCAGATGGTACGTGCCCGGCACCGGCCGCTGGTCTTCATCACCTCGAACAATGAGAAGGAACTGCCGGACGCTTTCCTTCGCCGTTGCTTCTTCCACTACATCAAGTTCCCCGACCGCGAGACGATGGGCAAGATCGTCGACGTCCATTTCCCGGACCTGAAGAAGGATCTGCTGCGCGAGGCACTGGAGGTCTTCTTCGAGCTGCGCGAGGTACCCGGCCTCAAGAAGAAACCTTCGACCTCGGAACTGCTCGACTGGCTGAAGCTGCTGCTGGCAGAGGACATCCCGCCCGAGGCCCTGCGCGCCAAGGACCAGAAGGCGGCGATTCCGCCGCTGCATGGCGCGCTCTTGAAGAACGAGCAGGACGTGCACCTCTTCGAGCGGCTGATCTTCATGGCGCGGCAGAACCGCTAAGCCTCGGCGCAATCGCCATGCTCGTCGACTTCTTCCTGCACCTGAAGGACCGCAAGCTGCCGGTCTCGACGAAGGAATTCCTGACCCTGCTCGAAGCGCTGCAGCGGGGCGTCATCGGCCACAGCCTCGACGATTTCTACGTCCTCGCGCGTGCAGCCCTGGTCAAGGACGAGGCGCACTTCGACAAGTTCGACCGCGCGTTTGCCGAGTATTTCAAGGGCATCGAGTCACTCCCCGGCATGGACAAGGCGATCCCCGAGGAGTGGCTGCGCCAGTCGATGAAGCGCCACCTCACGCCAGAGGAGCAGGCCAAGCTGGAGAAGCTGGGCTGGGACAAGCTGATGGAGGAGTTCGAAAAGCGCCTTGCCGAACAGAAAGGCCGTCATGCCGGCGGCAGCAAATGGATCGGTACCGGCGGCACCTCGCCCTTCGGGCATGGCGGCACTCATCCGGAAGGCATCCGCGTCGGCGGGAAAAGCGAAAATCGATCGGCAGTGAAGGTGTGGGAAAAGCGCGAGTTCAGGAACCTCGACGATCAGGTCGAGCTTGGCACGCGCAACATCAAGGTCGCCCTTCGCCGCCTGCGCCACTTCGCCCGCACCGGCGCCGCCGAGGAACTCGATCTTGAAGGCACCATCGCTGGCACTGCCAAGAATGCCGGCTGGCTCGACCTTCACCTGCGCCCGGAGCGACACAACGCCGTGAAGGTGCTGCTCTTCCTCGACATCGGCGGCTCGATGGACGACCACGTGCGCGTCTGCGAGGAGCTGTTTTCCGCCTGCGGCAGTGAATTCAAGCATCTCGAGCATTACTACTTCCACAACTGCGTCTACGAAAGTGTCTGGAAGGACAATCGTCGTCGCCACACGGAACGCATTCCGACGCAGGAAGTTCTGCACCGCTACGGTGCCGACTACAAGCTGGTCTTCGTCGGCGATGCCAGCATGAGCCCCTACGAGATCCTCTACCCCGGCGGCAGCGTCGAGCACTGGAACGAAGAGCCCGGTGCCGAGTGGCTCACCCGCATGACGACCACCTTCCCCCGCGCCATCTGGCTGAACCCGGAACCCGAGCATGTCTGGCAGTACCGCCAGTCGACGGGGTTGATCCGGAACCTGATGGGCAATCGCATGTATCCGCTGACGATCGACGGGCTGACGCGCGGCATCCGCGAGCTCGGCAAGTAGCCTGCCGAGAAAACCGAACCCATTTGCGCCCGGCCTGCAGCACGTCGATGCGCATCGGCTCCGGGGTATTTCGCTCACCTGCGAGCCGGAGTAGACTGCGACGAAGGATGACCGGCAAGCAACCGCGAGAATAATGCGCAAGCCGGCGAATTCAAGACCAGGGAGCAAAGGAGAAGACGATGGCTGGGCTGATCCATCACTCGAGGCATGGCGCCAGGCAACAGGCCACGAATCGCCGCCTGTCGGAAGCCGACGAGGACGTCATCGTGGTGATCGAGGATGACACGACCGAGACGGAAGGCGTCGAAACGCACGCCCATTCCGCCTGGCAGATCCTGATCGCGGACGATGACCACAGCGTCCACGAAGCGACTGTTGCCGCGCTCGCCGGCCAGAAGATTCATGGCCGTCCGCTGCGCTTCCTGCATGCCTACTCCGCCGCCGAAACCATCGAACTCCTGACGACAAGCGACCCGGTGCAACTGGTGCTGCTCGATGTCGTCATGGAGACGCCGGACGCCGGTCTGCGTGCCGTGACGGAAATCCGCGAGCGGCTTGGTTGCCGCGACCTCAAGATCATTATCCGTACCGGCCAGCCTGGACACGCACCGGAGCAGGAAATTCGCCGCGAATACGCCATCGATGGCTATGCCAAGAAGGCCGAACTGACGCGCAGCCTGCTACGCGATGTAATCGCGTCCGCGCTGCAATCCGGCGATTCTCCCTCGGGCGGCATCGCCCACTGATGAACAGGATCGCACGCCGCAGATGGCTGCAGGCGCTCGCAGCTGCTGGCAGTCTGGGGCCAGGCGGCATTTCGGGGCTCATTCGCAACGCGCTTGCTGAAGGCAACAAACCGATTGCCCCCGGCATGCACACGATCAGCGGTAACGTCACCGTCAACGGTCAGGCCGCACGCGAGGGCATGCTGGTCAAGAGCGGCGACACCATCGTCACCGGACCCAAAAGCGAAGCCATCTACGTGATCGGGCAGGATGCCTACATGCAGCGCGAACGGAGTACGGTGAGTTTCGCCAGTGATACTGCCGCCGGCATCATGCGCGTCATCACCGGGGGCATCCTGTCGGTCTTCGGCAAGGGTGCCAAGAAACTGGAAGTTCCGAACGCAACGATCGGCATCCGCGGCACAGGTTGCTATATCGAGACACAGGGGAAATCGGTCTACTTCTGTCTCTGCTACGGCATCGCCGAGGTCACCCCGCTGGCCGATCCGAAACAGGTCGAGCGGATCGAAACGCAACATCACGACCATCCGATCCTGATCCACAACGATTCCGCGATGCCGACGATGGCCCCCGCCACGGTCGTCAACCACACCGACCGCGAACTCATCCTGCTCGAAAACCTGGTTGGCCGCTGGCCGCCGTTCTACGGGAAGCCAGGCGCCTCAGGTTATTGAAGCCACCGGCTCAATCCTCTCCGGGGGGCGCAACCTTCATCACTTCATCGAGCGTCGTCAGCCCCTGCGCGGCCTTTGTCGCCCCCGAAATGCGCAGCGCCTTCATGCCCTCGCGATAGGCCTGCTCACGCAGGCGGGCAATGTCGGTGTCGGGACGAATCAGTTTCTTCATTTCCTGGGACATCAACATCACTTCGTAGATGCCGATCCGTCCGGAATATCCGGTCATGCGGCAGTCGAGGCACCCCACCGGCTGATATAGCCGCGGCGGGCGGCTCGCCTTCCACGGCGCCACCAGTTGGTTCCAATGCTCCTCATCCTCGGCACGCAGACCGCCTTCCTTCTTGCACGCAGGGCACAAGGTCCGGACAAGGCGCTGGGCCATCACGCCAAGAACCGTCGAGGTCAGCAGATACGGAGGAACGCCGAGATCGAGCATGCGCGTAATCGCCGACGGCGCATCGTTGGTATGCAACGTCGACAGCACCAGGTGCCCGGTGAGCGCTGCCTGGATGGCCATGTCGGCCGTCTCGTAGTCACGGATTTCGCCGACCATGATGATGTCCGGATCCTGACGCATCAACGAACGCACGCCGTCAGCAAAGCCGAGGTCAATCGCCTGCTGCACCTGCATCTGGTTGAACGACGGCTCGATCATTTCGATCGGATCCTCGATCGTGCAGACATTGACCTCCGGCGTCGCCAGTTTCTTCAGCGTCGAGTACAGCGTCGTCGTCTTGCCGGAGCCGGTTGGCCCGGTGACCAGGATGATTCCGTTCGGTTGCGCGGTCATCGAGTTCCAGCGCGCCAGATCATCGTCGGAGAAGCCGAGGTCGCGGAAATCACGCACCAGCACATCCGGGTCGAAGACACGCATCACCAGCTTCTCGCCAAATGCCGTTGGCAGCGTCGACAGACGCAGTTCGGTTTCCTGGCCGTCGGGCGTTCGTGTCTTGATGCGGCCGTCCTGCGGCCGCCGCTTCTCGATCAGGTCCATGCGGCCAAGCAGCTTGATGCGGCTGGTCATCGCCGTCGCGACCGATACGGGGATCTGGTACACCTGATGCAGCACGCCGTCGATGCGGAAGCGGACGATCGCCAGCTCGCGCCGTGGCTCGATGTGAATATCGGAGGCGCGCTGTTCGAATGCGTACTGCAACAGCCAGTCGACAATATTGACGATGTGCTGGTCGTTGGCGTCGAACTGCTTGTTGGTCTTGCCGAGTTCGACCAGTTGTTCGAACGAGGACAGTGCACTGGCACCGCTACCCGTCTTTGCGGCCTTCTTCACCGAGCGCGCCAGGTTGTAGAACTCGACCAGGTAGCGCTCGATATCGGCCGGATTTGCGAACTGCGTCCGGATCTCCCGCTTCAGGATCGGCTGCAGCTCCTTCTGCCACTCGCGGATGTACGGTTCGGCGCTGGCTACCACGACTTCCTTGGTCGTCATCTGCAGCGGCACGATCTTGAACCGCGTCGCATAGGCACTCGACATGACCTCGGTGACGATGGAGAAGTCGACCTTGAGCGGATCGATCTTTACGTACGCCATACCGACGCGTTCCGCCAGCCAGACCGTCAGATCCTCCAGCGTCAGCGTCTTCTCAGGCGGCTTCAGGTTGCGCCACTCCTGATCGGCGACCAGCACCAGCGGATGCACGCCGCCCTTGAACAGACGGCGCTCGGCGACCAGCTTGTCACCGGCCGCGCGGTCGACCATCCCGTCTTCGATCAGCCAGCCGACCACTTCCTGCAGCGTCAGCCGGTGTTCATGCACTACCTCAGCACTCATCGCGAATCCCGCCCCATGTCCTGCGGGCACTATACCGCCGCCGGCAACGCTGCTCAATGCCGGATACATCCCGACACACATGAATACCCCCAAAGTTCGGGGTGGTCGCTAGAATGAAGTCATCCCAACCACGAACGGAGGCCGAACATGAAATCGCTCGTTGCATTGGCATCAATCATCATCGCCATGACTGCCTTGCCCGCATCCGCCCAGCAAGGGGGCGGCCCCGGCAGTTCCGGTGGTCCCGGCGGCCAGCGCGGCCAGCGCGACTGCTCGCAGGCAGCCGACCCGACCGCCTGTGCCGCCCACCGCGAAGCACGCCAGAAGGCAGCCGAGGCCTGCAAGGGCAAGGCTGGCCCCGAACGCAAGCAATGCATGCGCGAGCAGGCGCAGAACGTCGATTGCAGCAAGGCGCGCAATCCCGAGCAATGTGCAGCGCGCAAGCAGGCCTATGACCAGTGCAAGGGCCAGCAGGGCCCTGCCTTCAAGCAGTGCGTGCAACAGAAAATGCCACCGGCAGACTGTAGCAAGGCCGCTGACGCAGCACGCTGTGAACAGCACCAGAAGGCGCGCGAGGCATGCAAGGACAAAGTTGGCCCCGAGCACCGCAGCTGCCTGCGCGACATCCTCGCCCCGGCCAAGTAAGCAAGCTGCGCTCCATTACACCCCGCCTCCGGGCGGGGTTTTCATTGAACGCGACAGCACGAATCGCGTCAAAGAAGCCAGCAACCACGACACATCCTCAGGAGAACAAGGCATGTCCGGCATCCACGACTTTTCCGCCACCACCCTCGATGGCCGCGAGCAATCGCTGGCCGACTACAAGGGCAAGGTCGTCCTCATCGTCAATACCGCCAGCAAGTGCGGTTTCACGCCGCAGTACGAGGGACTGGAAAAGCTTCACGAGGAATACGGCCCGCGCGGCCTCGTCATTCTCGGCTTCCCCTGCAACCAGTTCGGTGCGCAGGAACCCGGCGACGCGGCGGAAATCGCCAGTTTCTGCTCGCTCACCTACAACGTCAGCTTCCCGATGTTCGCCAAGATCGATGTAAACGGCGATGACGCCCACCCGCTCTACCGCTATCTGAAAGCAGAAAAGCCGGGACTGCTCGGCACGGAGGGCATCAAGTGGAATTTCACGAAATTCCTCGTCGGCAAGGATGGCGAAGTCGTCGAGCGCTACGCGCCGGCAACGAAACCGGAAGAGTTGAGGAAGGCGATCGAGGTACTGCTGTAGGGGCAGAAACAGAAACCCCGTCTTGCGACGGGGTTTCGGGGGGAATCTTCAGGCCGCAATGTCCGGCAGGGCAATCCTGTTGTCGGTACTGAACTGGTAGTCGCGGAAGATGTGTTCGGCACTGAGGATCTGGTAGCTGCCGTCGGCGCGCTTGACCGTCGTGTCCTTCAGGCGATACGTCAGGTGGCCACAGGTCCAGCAGTCGAAGTTGCGCATGTGGGTGCACAGGCAGGTCTTGTCCATCACCGAGACGCGGCGGGCCTCGGGGTGCAGTTCGACTTCGCGGTTATAGGCCGTGACGTAGGCGCACTTGCCATTGGCGTCGAGCAGGTAACCGTAGGCCTCGCAGTTCGGGCGGATGCCGCTGCCGATGGCCGGGCTGTTCTTCAGCATGCGCATCGGGTAGCCGGTCGGCGAGATCTGGTTGACCTCGATGTCGTCCTCGTCGGCCTTGAAATACTCCTGCTGAACCTTTTCAGGCAGGCCACATTCCTTCGCCACGGTGAAGCGCGTTGCCACCTGCACGGCGGCAGCCCCCTGCTCCAGGAAACCAGCCGCGTCGCTACCGGTGAAGATGCCGCCGGCGGGAATGACCGGGATGTCGAGCTTTTCCTCGCGCAGGTAGTGGATGACTTCGGCGGTAATGGTCGCGAGGTCGTATTCGGCCCAGTCCATGCCGAAGCCGAGGTGGCCACCAGCGAGCGGGCCTTCGACGACGATGTAATCGGGATGGCGATTGAGCTTGGCGTTCTTCTTGAGGAAGAGCTGCAGCGCGCGCACCGAAGAGACGATGATGCCGATCTTGGCATCGCGGAAGCGCGGGTGGTCCTCGATCAGTGCCAGGCTGCCGAGGTGAAGGCCGGCGGCGAGCGTGACGCCATCGATGCCGGCGTCGAGCGCAGCGGTAAGGCGAACCTTGAGCGTCTCCTTCGGCGCGTTCATGGTCAGCTTTTCCATGCAGTTGATGAAGATCATGCCTTCACCCTGCTTGCGGTCCATGGCGCTGCGTACGTGCAGGCGGGTCGCCTCTTCCACCGTGCCGAGGTCGAACTTGACCACGGCCTTGTCGGCGTTCTCGACGTTGAATTTGTACTGCTTGAGTTTGTCCTTGACGAACTTGGTCTTGTAGCGACGATCGGCAACGGTATTGATCATCGCGTCGGAGATGTGGCCGACGCCGCCAAGGCGGGCTGCTGCCAGCGCCAGATCGGTGGTCGAGATATCGACCCCCATGCCACCGATCATGATCGGCACCAGCTCGCGCTTTCCAAAGCGCAAGCGGAAATCATCGACTCGCTTCATGCGTCCTTATCCTTCTGTCCGGGTCTTTGTCCGATCGCTACACACGTTTGGCAGGCATCAGGACTCGGGCGATTTTACGCGAATGTGCGGCGTCGCGCTTACCCTGTTTCAAACACTTGTGCGAATTTTCCTTCGGTCCAATCCGGATCAAGGAAGGCGGCACGGCAACCAAGCTATACTCGGCCCCTGACGAAATAACACCGTTGTTCAAGGCAAGGAATGTTCCGCATGCGTTTCGCTTCACACCCGCTCTGGCTGGTTGGTTTCCGCCCCTTCTTCACCCTCGCCTGCCTCGCCGGCATGAGCCTGCCCATCCTCTGGGCGCTGATCTTCACCGGCGTCATCACGCCACCGGCGGCGTTTCTGACCCCGAACCAGTGGCATGCCCACGAGATGTTCTTCGGCTTTGGCTGGGCCGTACTCGGCGGTTTCCTGCTGACCTCTACCAAGAACTGGGTAAGCATCCGCGGCTACCACGGCCCGGCGCTGATGCTGCTGGTCGCTGCCTGGCTATTCGAACGGCTGGGCATGTGGTGCGGCGGCAACTGGCCGAAAGCGCTGTTCATCCTCTCCAGCAATCTGTTTCTGCTCAGCATCGTGGCGATGCTGCTGGCGACATTGATCAGCCACCGCAAGGACGACAACTACCGCGTCGACAACCGCTTCTTCCTGATCGCCCTGCCCCTCTTCCTGATCGCCAAGAACCTGCTGCTCAACACGGACACTTTCACCATCGGCTGGAGCATGGCGATGGGGCTTTTCCGCGTGGCCTTCCTGGTCATGCTCGAGCGCACGCTGTCGCAGTTCATGAAGAGCATTTTCCAGGTGACAATCCTGCGCAAGCCGCCGCTCGACAACGCCATCAAGCTGCTGGCGCTGGCCATGGTTTTCGAGAGCCTGATGCCGGCACCACTGTCCGGCGCCATCGGGCTGACGCTGGCCTCGGCATTGCTGGCGCGCTTCATCTTCTGGAAGCCCTTGCTGGCAATGAAGCGCCTCGACATTGGCATCATGTACCTCGGCTATCTGGCCATCGTCGCGCAGCTGCTGCTCGATGGTTTCGGGCGCTTCGTGCCGCTGGTGTGGATCGGTACGCTGCCGGTGCACATCTTCACCTTTGGCGTCATGGGCCTGATCATCCCGGCGATG
>JAKJEY010000028.1:19090-19358 GCA_022705165.1 Pseudomonadota bacterium | reverse complement strand
CATGCCGATCAGGTAGAACATGCCCGGCCCGCGCGCCGTCGAGTCGTATTCGGCACCGGCCGAAACGGCAAGGCGCTGCTCGCGGACGAGATGCTTGCTGAAGCGCGCGGCCCCATGCCCGGAGAGGACGGCGCCCAGCATATCGAGCGCATAAGGATCGACATCCTTTTCGACATCGCGCACCACCGGTGCCCGGTAACCCATGATCACCACCGGCAGTTCGGCCGGCGCCTTGACGACCACCCGGCGAACCCCGGTCTGAACCGGC
>JAKJEY010000028.1:0-18973 GCA_022705165.1 Pseudomonadota bacterium | reverse complement strand
GCGACTTGAGCCCGCCGTAATACTTCTCGGCGGCCCGGAAAACGGCCTTGTGATCGACGTCGCCGACCACCACCACATAAGCGTTGTTCGGCACATACCAGCGCTCGTACCAGTCGCGCGCATCCTGGGCCGTCATGTTCTCGAGGTCGTCCATCCAGCCGATGATCGGCCGACGATAGGGGTGCGCCTTGAAGGCAACGGCATTCATTGCTTCAAAAAGCAGGGCCTGCGGCTGATCGTCGGTGCGCAGCCGGCGCTCTTCCATGACGACCCGGATCTCCTGCTCGAATTCCTTGGCGGACAGCGTCAGATGGCGCATGCGATCAGCCTCCAGCGCCATCATTTCCTCCAGCCGGTCCGCCGGCACCTGCTGGAAATAGGCCGTGTAATCACGGCTGGTGAAGGCATTGTCGCGGCCACCGGCCGCAGCGACAAGGCGATTGAACTCGCCCGGCCCGACCTTCGGCGTACCCTTGAACATCATGTGTTCCAGCACATGGGCAACGCCGGTGGTGCCGTTGCTCTCGTCCATCGAGCCGGCGCGGTACCAGACCATGTGCGCTGCCGTCGGTGCGCGACGGTCCTCCTTGACGATGACGCGCAGGCCGTTGGCCAGCCTGTGCTCGAAGGGATTGGCCAGCGCAGGAAATGCAGCGGCGGAAAGAAGGCTCAGGCAGGCGGTCAGAACGTATCGTCGTAGGGTCATGAGAAGGCTTCTGATAGAATTTTCGGCCAGTTGCACCGCATTGGCGGCGCTGGACGGCAATCTTAACACCGCCCCAGTCGCTGTCAGGAGCGGCACCGATTCACACAAAGAATTACGTCACCCAGAGACACCCCATCCACATGTTTGGTTTCCTGAAGAAGCCGTCGACAGAAGGCGAAACACCGGTCGACATCAAGGGCGCCGCACCGACCTGGCGCGAGCGACTGAAGGCGGGCCTCGCCCGGACGCGCAGCCAGTTCGGCGGCAAGCTCAAATCGATCTTCGCCCGCGGCAAGGTCGACGACGAACTGCTGGAGGATCTGGAAACCCTGCTGCTGACCAGCGATATCGGCATCGAGGCCACGGAACACTTGCTGCAGGAACTGAAGCGCCGCGCCAAGGCCGGGAAGCTGGAAACACCGGAGGCGATCCAGCAGGCGCTGGCCGACGCCCTGCACGAACTGCTGCTGCCGCTGGAGAAACCCCTGAACGTGAGCGGCCACCATCCGTACATCATCATGATCGCCGGCATCAATGGCGCAGGAAAAACGACGTCGATCGGCAAGCTCGCCAAATATTTCCAGTCGCACGGCAAATCGGTGCTGCTCGCCGCCGGCGACACCTTCCGTGCCGCCGCCCGCGAGCAGTTGATGACCTGGGGCGAACGCAACAACGTCACCGTCATCTCGCAGGAAAGCGGCGATCCGGCCGCCGTCATCTTCGATGCCATCGGCGCCGCCAGGGCGCGTGGCATCGACATCGTCCTCGCCGATACCGCCGGCCGCCTGCCGACCCAGTTGCACCTGATGGAAGAAATCGCCAAGGTCCGCCGCGTCATCCAGAAGGCGGAGCCCTCCGGGCCGCATGAGACGCTGCTCGTGCTCGATGCCAACATCGGCCAGAACGCGCTGGCGCAGGTGAAGGCCTTCGACAAGGCGATCCATGTCACGGGACTCGTCGTCACCAAGCTCGACGGCACGGCCAAGGGCGGCGTGCTGGCCGCGATCGCGCGGCAATCGCCGAAGCCCGTTCGTTTCATCGGCATCGGCGAAGGCATCGACGACCTGCGTCCTTTCGTCGCCCGCGATTTCGTGGACGCGATGTTCGAATGATCACCTGCTCCGCTGTCGGCAAGCGTTACCCCGGCGGGCTGACGGCGCTCGACGGCGTCAGTTGCGACATCGCCGCCGGCGAGATGGTTTTCATCACAGGCCATTCGGGTGCCGGCAAGTCGACACTGGTCAAGCTGATTGCCGCCATCGAACGCCCGACTGCCGGCAGCATCGTCGTAAACGGCCAGAACCTCGCTGCGCTGCGAGGGAGTGCATTGCCCTATCTGCGCCGCAACCTCGGGCTGGTTTTCCAGGACCAGAAACTGCTTTTCGACCGCAACGCGCTGGAAAACGTGCTGCTGCCGCTGGCCATCATCGGCACCCCGATGCGCGAAGCGACCCGGCGCGCGCAGGCGGCGCTCGACAAGGTCGGCCTGCTGGAACGGGCCAAGGCGAACCCGATTGCCCTGTCGGGCGGCGAACAGCAGCGGTTGGCAATCGCCCGCGCCGTCGTCAATCGACCCGCCATCCTGATCGCTGACGAGCCGACCGCCAATCTCGACGCCGAGTCGGCCGCCCGGATCCTCGATATCTTCCACGCCTTCCATCAGGTCGGCGTCACCGTGCTGGTCGCGACCCACGACCCGCAATGGTCGGGGCGGGCTGCGACCCGCGAACTGCGGCTCGCCCACGGGAGCCTGGTCGCATGAACGCCTGGCTCAATCAGCACCTGCTGGCCGCGCGCGACGCGGCAAGACGTCTCATCGCATCGCCGCTCGGCACACTGCTGTCGCTGTGCGTGATCGCGATCGCCCTGACGCTGCCAGCCGCCGGCTGGCTGCTCGTCGACAACGTGCAGCGTACCGCCAGAAGCGCTGCCGGCATCCAGCAGATCAGCGTATTCATGGCCCTCGACGCCGACCGCAAGGCGGCCGAGGAAATCGCCTCCCGCCTCAAGGCCAATCCGCCGGGTGACTGGCGCTTCGTCCCGCGCGAGGAAGCGCTGAAGCGGCTGCAGGGTGGTAGCCGTATGGGCGATCTGGCCGCCGGCCTGCCACGCAATCCGCTACCGGATGCCTTCGTCGTCGAGCCGACCGACACCTCGCCGGCAGCCATGGAGCGACTGGCCAAATCCATTGCCGACTGGCCCCGGGTGGCCCATGTTCAGCTCGATACCGACTGGGTCAGGCGCTTTGACGCCTTCGTCCGCATCGGCAAGCTGTTCGTGAGCCTGCTGGCCGGTATTTTCGGGGCCGCGCTTGTACTGGCTACCTTCAATACCATCCGTCTGCAGATTCTGGCGCATGCCGCCGAGATCGAGGTTGCCCGCCTGATTGGCGCCACCGATGGCTGGATTCGCCGCCCCTTCGCCTACTACGGCGCGCTTCAGGGCGCGCTGGGCGGATTGCTCGCATTCGTCTTCATCAACGCCGGCAAATGGCTGCTGGCGCCGTCGATTGCAGAACTGGCGCAACTCTATGACGCCAGTTTCAGCCTGCAAGGCCCCTCCGCCGCGCACGGTCTGCTGCTTGTCGCATGCGGTGCCCTGCTCGGCTGGATCGGCGCATTCCTCTCGGTCAGCCTCAGTCTCCGCGACCCCAAATAGAACTTTTCGGGGCTATTAGCACTCTATGTCGGCGAGTGCTAAAATAAACCTGTACCCTTCACTGGAGGACACCGCCCCATGACACAAGCTCTGGCTCTCCCGATGCCCAGCGCCGTCGGTAACCTGGATGCCTACATCCAGGCGGCGAACCGTTTTCCGATGCTGACCGAGGCAGAGGAGTCGTCGCTCGCCCGTCGTTTCCGTGACGAACAGGATCTGGATGCCGCCCGCCAGCTGGTGCTCTCGCACCTCCGTCTGGTGGTTTCGATCGCCCGTGGCTATCTCGGCTACGGCCTGCCGCACGCCGATCTGATCCAGGAAGGCAACATCGGCCTGATGAAGGCCGTCAAGCGCTACGACCCGGACCGTGGCGTTCGCCTCGTCTCGTTCGCGATCCACTGGATCAAGGCGGAAATCCACGAATACGTGCTGAAGAACTGGCGCCTGGTGAAGGTCGCCACGACCAAGGCCCAGCGCAAGCTGTTCTTCAACCTGCGCAGCATGAAGCCGGGCAGCGAAGCGCTGACCCCCGGCCAGACGCTCGACGTCGCACAGCGGCTTGGCGTCAAGCCGGAAGAAGTGACCGAGATGGAGACCCGCCTCGGCGGCCACGATCTGGCGCTGGAATCGCATGACGACGAGGACGAGAAGTTCGCCCCGATCGCCTGGCTGGCGGACAGCAACAGCGAGCCGACACGCGTGCTGGAAGCGCGCGAGTACGACCGCCTGCAGAGCGACGGCCTGCGTGCCGCACTGGAAAGCCTGGATGCGCGAAGCCGCCGTATCATCGAGGCCCGCTGGCTGGCCGAGGACGAGGCTGCCACCCTGCACGATCTCGCTGCCGAATTCGGCGTGTCCGCCGAACGCATCCGCCAGATCGAAGCGAAGGCACTGCAGAAGATGAAAGGCGTGCTGGGCGCCTGATTTCGCCCATACACCGCTCGACAAAAGGCGACCACCCGGTCGCCTTTTCTTTTTCGGACGCTGCACCGCGGTGCATTGTTCGCCGCAACAATCACAGGCCGTGATGCAATATTTACGGCACACAATCGCGTTCCGCCAAGGCGCGGCACTTTGCCGCACCGCAACATCCGGAACCAAATATTCCCTTTTGCAATCATAAACTTGCAAGCGCCCTGTTGTTGCATTAGGGCGTCCGCACCATTACACTCGACAAAAATTTGATCTGGATCAAATTTCAATCGGGGCACGGGGCGGCTCATTAACGGGGGGACGGGATGGCCTTGACGGTCAGGCAAACCACTGCGGGGCAGGAATGGATCGCGCGGCCCAACCGGGCGCTCGGCCCGTTGCAGGCGCGTCGCCTCGTGCTTTCCGCCGCTGCCGTCACCCTCCTCATCGCCTTCGCCTTTTCCGCCTTCGGCGCATGGCCGGTACTGCCTTTCGCCGGTATCGAGATTGCCGCCCTCTGGCTGGCGCTGCGTCATCTGCAGCGGCATGCCGACGACGAGGAGCGCATCGATGTCGAAGAGGCGGAAATCACGATCACCCGTCTCGTCGCAGGCCACCGTGAACAGCATCGCTTCTCGCGCTATTGGGCCCGGATGCGACTCGAACCAGCGCCCGGTTCCCGGGTCCAGCGCCTGATTCTCCGCTCGCATGGGCGAGAACTGGAGATCGGGCGCCTGCTGACAGATCCCCAGCGGCAGGCACTGGCCGACGAACTGAAGAAAAAACTGGGGCCGCAACAGGCAAGCCTGCAATGAGCACAACACCTACCAACGGAGGAGGGAACTTGAAGACGACGGACGCGACGGACCATTTCGCCCGGCATCGCCACCCGCGTGCCACACGCACGCAGGGATTGCTCGCCGCACTGGCGGCCATGCTCGTGCCTGGCACGGCAATGGCGGACTACACCTGGAACTTCCCGACGCCGGTGACGCCGATCGCCCGCGATACGCTGAAGATCCACAACGAGTTCATGATCATCATCGGCATCCTGTTCGCGGTGGTTTTCGCGATCATGATCTATTCGATGGTCAAGCACCGGAAGAGCGTCGGCCACGCGCCGGCGAAATTCAGCGGACCGACCGGGGCCATCCAGTGGATCTGGGCCCTCGTCCCGTTCGCCATCCTGCTCTTCATCGACTTCGTGATCATGGGCATCCCGGCCTACCACGCGGTGATCGACATGGAGGACACCAAGACCAAGGCCGACATGGTGCTCAAGGTGACCGGCATGCAGTGGAAATGGCAGTACGAATATCCGGAATCCGGCGTCAAGTTCATCAGCAACATGTCGACCCCGCGTGACCAGATCGCCAACAAGGAGGCCAAGGGCGATCACTACCTGCTGGAGGTCGACAACGAGGTGGTGCTCCCGGTCGGCAAGAAGGTACGCATCCTCCTGACCGCCACCGACGTGATCCATACCTGGTGGGTGCCGCAGTTCGGGGTCAAGCGCGACGCCGTGCCCGGATTCCTGCGCGAAACCTGGGTCAAGATCGAGGAGCCCGGCGTCTATCGCGGACAGTGCGCCGAGCTGTGCGGCAAGGACCACGGCTTCATGCCGGTGGTCGTGCGCGCCGTGCCGGAGCCCGAATACGCGGCCTGGATCGAAAAGAAGAAGGGCGAGCTCGCCGCCGCCGCTGCCGGTGCCGACAAGGCCTGGAGCAAGGACGAATTGCTCGCCAAGGGCAAGGAAGTCTATGAAGCGCAGTGCGCAGTCTGTCACCAGCCCGACGGCAAGGGCATGCCCCCGGCCTTCCCGGCGCTCAGTGGCAGCAAGATCGTCACCGGTCCGCTGCTCTCGCCGGACGGCAAGCTGTTGAAGGACAGCCATGTCGATCGCGTGCTCAACGGCAAGGAAGGCACGGCGATGCAGGCGTTCAGGAACACGTTGAACGATGTCGAGCTCGCCGCCGTCATCACCTATGAGCGCAACGCGCTCGGAAATTCCAAGGGCGATCTGATCCAGCCCGCCCAGATCAAGGCTTTGCGCTAGGAGGCCCGGCATGAGTCACGCTACGACTGCACCGCACGATTCCCACGACCACGCACATCACCCGAGCGGCATCCTCCGCTGGCTGACGACCACGAACCACAAGGACATCGGCACGATGTACCTGCTCTTCGCGCTGCTCATGTTCTTCGTCGGCGGCGCGATGATCCTTGCCGTTCGCGTCGAGCTGTTCCAGCCAGGATTGCAGCTGATGAAGCCGGAACTGTTCAACCAGCTGATCGGCGTACATGCGCTGGTGATGATCTTCGCCGCACTGATGCCGGCGGCCACCGGCTTCGCCAACTGGCAGATCCCGCTGATGATCGGCGCGCCGGACATGGCGCTGCCGCGCATCAACAACCTCGGCTTCTGGCTGCTGCCGCCGGCTGCACTGCTGCTCACCCTGCCGTTCATCCTGGCGCTCTTCGGCATCGGCGACGGCGCCGTGGCGACCGGCTGGACGCTCTACGCACCGCTCTCGGTGCAGGGCGGACTGGGCGTCGATTTTGCGATCTTCTCGATCCACATCCTCGGCATCAGTTCGATCCTCGGCTCGATCAACGTCATCGTCACCATCTTCAACCTGCGTGCACCGGGCATGACGATGATGAAGCTGCCGCTGTTCGCCTGGGGCTGGCTGATCACCGCCTTCCTGCTGATCGCGACCATCCCGGTACTGGCCGGCGCAGTGACGATGCTGCTCACCGACCGCCACTTCGGCACGCATTTCTTCAACGCGGCCGGTGGCGGCGACCCGATCCTCTTCCAGCACCTGTTCTGGTTCTTCGGCCACCCCGAGGTCTATATCCTGCTGCTGCCGCTGTGGGGACTGATGCCGCACGTACTGGCCACCTTCAGCCGCAAGCCGATCTACGGCTACACGGCGCAAGTGTACTCGTTCATCGCCATCGGCCTGCTCTCGGTGGTCGTCTGGGCGCACCACTTCTTCACCGCCGGCATGCCGGTGCCGGCGCTGCTCTACTTCATGTACAGCACGATGTCGATCTCGCTACCGCTGGCGGTGCTCTTCTTCTGCTGGATCGCGACGATGTGGAAAGGCTCGATGAGCTTCGAGACACCGATGCTGTTCGCACAGGGCTTCATCGTGCTCTTCGGCATCGCCGGCCTCACCGGGCTGGTACTCGCCGATGTGGCAGCGGATGCCCAGTACCACCACAGCTACTTCGTCGTCGCCCACTTCCATTACGCGCTCTTCGCCGGCGGCATCATGGGCGTGATGACCGGCGTCTATTACTGGCTGCCGAAGTGGACCGGTTACATGATCGACGAGAAGCTCGGCAAGCTGCATTTCTGGCTGACGATCATCTCGTTCAACCTGACCTTCATGCCGCAGTTCTTCGTCGGGCTGGCCGGCATGCCGCGCCGCATTCCCGACTATGCGCTGCAGTTCGCCGAGTTCAATGCGATCTCTACGGTCGGCGCGCTGATCCTCGGCTTCTCGCAACTGCTCTTCGCGTACAACATCTGGAAGTGCATGAAAGGCGATGCGTACGGACTGCCGAAGGCGGAAAGCCGCGCCTGGGAAGGTGGCGAGAGCCTCGAATGGGAACTCCCGTCGCCGCCGCCGCACCACAGCTGGGAAACGCCGCCGGTGATCAAGTGAGGAGCCTGCCATGACGACCGCAACCCACTGGACCGAAGCCGAACTCGCCCGCCGCCGCGCTACCAGCCGGCGCCTGGCGTGGGTGATCGGCGCCGTGGCGCTGTTCATCTACGGCGCCGCCTTCTGGTTCCGCTGAGCATGGATCTGCACACCGCCGCCCCTGCACAAGCGGTCTCGCACCGACGCCTGATCGGCAAGCTGCTGATCGGCGTCGCCGCGGCCTTTGCCTTCGGCTTTGCGCTGGTACCGCTCTACGACGTGCTGTGCGCCGCAACCGGTTTCAACGGCAAGACCGAGGGCAGCCCGAAAGGCGTCGGAGGTTTCTCGCTGGGGGGTTTCGGTACCGGCACCGCCGAACCGCCGTCACGCATCGACCGCAGCCGGACGGTGACGGTGGAATTCACCGGCACCGTCATGCCCGGGCTGCCCTGGGACATGCGGCCGCTGACCTTCAACCTGGAGATCCATCCGGGCGAGATGCAGCTGGTGAAATATCTGGTACGCAACACCTCGGACCGGACGATCACCGGCCAGGCCATCCCCAGTGTTTCGCCCGGGCAGGCAGCCCAGCACTTCGACAAGATCGAATGCTTCTGCTTTTCGCAGCAGACGCTGGCGCCGGGCGAATCGCGCGAGATGCCGCTCAGCTTCATCGTCAAACCGGAAATCGGCAAGGATATCCGGCACGTAACCCTTTCCTATTCGTTCTTCAGCGCCGTCTCAGACAAGACGGCACTCAACACCCGGGAGTGAAAATGGCGCACACCAACGCTGGCAGCCACGACACGCACTACTTCGTTCCACAACCTTCGATCTACCCGTTCATCCTCTCCGGAGGGTTGTTCACACTGGCTTTCGGCTTCATCCTGCAGATGAACAAGTTCGGCCTCGGGCCATGGATGATGCTCGGCGGTTTCGGCATCATCCTCTACGTGCTCTACAACTGGTTCGGCAAGATCATCCATGAGTCTCAGAGCGGCGCCTACCGCGACTGGGAGGACAAGTCCTTCCGCTACGGCATGATCTGGTTCATCCTCTCCGAGGTCGCGTTCTTCGCCGCCTTCTTCGGCGCGCTGTTCTACGTGCGCAATATCTCGGTACCCGACCTGCTGACGATGCTGCCGCGCCATGACGTCACGCTCTACCCCGAGTACAAGGATCTGCTCTGGCCGCAGTCCGGTCAGGGGCCGAAGGCGCCGGCCTTCACGCCGATGGGGGCCTGGGGCATCCCGGCGCTGAACACGGCGCTGCTGCTGACCTCAGGCGCGACGATCACCTGGGCGCACTGGGCGCTGCTGAAGAACAATCGGGCGCAGTTGAACCTTGGCCTCTTCTGCACCATCGCGCTGGGCGTCGTTTTCCTCGGTTTCCAGGCCTACGAATATCACCACGCCTACCACGAACTGGGCCTGACCATGGGCGCCGGCGTCTATGGTGCCACCTTCTTCATGCTCACCGGCTTCCACGGTTTCCACGTGACGCTCGGCGCCATCATGCTGATGGTGATCTACGGCCGCAGCCTGAAAGGACACTTCACGTCGGAGCGCCACTTCGCCTTCGAGGGCGTGGCGTGGTACTGGCACTTCGTCGATGTCGTCTGGCTCGGCCTCTTCATCTTCGTCTACTGGCTGTAGCCAGGAACGAATCCGAAACGGTACGACAGCAGCAGCAGGACGAAGAGCGAGATCGAAAGACCGATGCGCAGCGTCAGGGCCCGCACGGTGCGGGTCCCTTCGCCGCGATCCTTGTAGAGAAACCAGAGCCCCGAAAAGAGACTGCCGACGATGGCGAGTAGCACGAAGACAACCAGCAGCTTGATCATGGGCGATGTCCCGAAAAGCTCGAATGGCTTGGAGCATGCATCCACAGGAGAGGTTCCGGCAAGTACGGCCTCCCGGCGCTTCGTCGTCTTCGGCGGCGGCCTGCTGGTGGCCGTGCTGGTGCCGCTCTTCATTTCGCTCGGCAACTGGCAGTGGAACAAGGCTGCGGTCAAGGAATCCCGCCAGACGCTGCTCGATGCCCGGGCGGCAGACGCGCCGATCCGGCTCGCGGCCACACCGGTCGATGCGGAATCGATGCGCTATCGGCGCGTCACCGTCCGTGGCACCTTCGAGCCACAGCGGCAAATCCTGATCGACAACCGTGTGCATCACGATCAGGCCGGCTACCACGTCGTGACACCCCTGCGCATTGAAGGCACCGCGGGCCAAGAAGCACTGCGCGTACTCGTCAATCGTGGCTGGATACCTGCAGGCCCGAGCCGGGCGACGCTGCCGGAAATTGCCACAACCGACGGTTCCGTCGAGTTGCTGGCGACGGCGGTCGTTCCGGGATCACGCTTCTTCACCCTTGGCGCGGAACCGGCAGGCGCCGAATGGCAAACCGTCTGGCAGAACCTCGACCTCGCCCGCTACCGTACGCGCGTCGATTTTCCGTTGCAGCCTATCGTGCTTGAACTCGACCCCGCATCCCCCGCCGGGTTCGTCCGCGAATGGCCACGGCCGGACGAACGCATCGAGCGCCACGTCGGCTACGCGTGGCAGTGGTACGGTTTTGCCGCAGCCAGCGTCGGCATCTGGCTGTTCTTCCTGTTGCGCCCGTATTTCGGACGGAAAGGCAGTAACGCATGAGCCCCGCCATCGACACGCCACCGCCGGGCGGGCTGACACCGGGCAGACGGACACTGCTGCTGACGATCCTGATCTTCCTCGCCCCGGTGCTCGTTGGCGGCAGCCTCTACATCTTCGGCTGGCGACCGACGAAGATGGCCAATCACGGAGAACTGATCCAGCCGCCGAAGGCACTGGCCTTCGAGGAGCTCGCCGGCGAGGTGCGTACCCGTACTGCCGGAAAATGGTTGCTGCTGATCGCGGGCGACGGCCCGTGCGAGAAGGACTGCACCGTTCTCGCCGAACAGTCGCGTGCCATCCAGGTCTCGCTCAATCGCGACATGGGACGGCTCGCCCGCATCGTGCTGACGGCGGCGCCAACACCTGCGCTGCTGGACTTGCAGACCCGGCAGCCCGACCTGATGGTCGTCGCGCCCCCCGCGAGCTGGCACCCCGCACTGCAGGCCGGCAGCCGGCACCGCTTCTACGTGGTTGACCCGGCCGGCAACCTGATGATGCAATACGCGCCCGAAGCCGAAGCGAAAGGCGTGCGCGCCGATCTCGAACGGCTGCTGAAACACTCCTGGATCGGCTGACAACAAAGGATCGTCGCATGCAAGGCCACAGCCAGACCGCTACCGCTACACTGATGCAGAAGCTCGCCGGCTTCGCCGAACTGTGCAAGCCGCGCGTCAACAGCCTGATCGTGTTTACCGCCATGATCGGCATGCTGCTGCCTTCGCGCGAATTGCCGCCGATGAAGCTCTTCCTGCTCGCATCACTGGGGATCGGCCTCGTGGCCTGCTCCGCGGCGGCGATCAACTGCCTCGTGGAACGCACCATCGACGCCCTGATGGCGCGTACGCGCGCTCGCGCCACGGCGCGGGGAGAAGCCAGCGCCGTCGAAACCCTGACCATGGCGATCATCCTCGGCGGTATCGGTCTGTGGGTCCTGCACGCGTTCGTGAACGAACTGACGATGTGGCTGACCTTTGCCACCTTCGTCGGCTACGCAGTGATCTACACCGCGGTACTGAAACCGATGACCCCGATGAACATCGTCATCGGTGGCGCTTCCGGCGCCATGCCGCCGGTGCTTGGCTGGGCCGCGATGACCGGCGGCATTTCGGCCGAACCGCTGGTGCTGTTCCTCATCATCTTCCTGTGGACGCCGCCGCACTTCTGGTCGCTGGCCTGCTACCGCATTGCCGACTACGAAAAGAGCGGCCTGCCGATGCTGCCGGTCACGCACGGTATCCGCTTCACCTGCCAGCACATCGTGCTCTACACGATCATGCTGGTCGCAGCCAGCGTGATCCCCTTCACGATCGGCATGAGCGGCTGGTTCTACCTCGTTTCAGTGATGCTGCTGAACGTCGGCTTCCTGCTCTACACCGTGACGCTCTACCGCGACTACAGCGACGCGCTGGCGAAGAAAACCTTCCGTTACTCGATCATCTATCTGACCTTGCTCTTCGCGGCCCTGTTCGCCGACCGCCTGTTCTCCTGAGCGAGGCCCGCCGCTAGCCGGCAAGCGCCGTCAGGAGCTTGCCGTGAACACCACCAAAACCACCGTTGCTCATCACCAGCACGTGATCGCCGGGGCGTGCCACGCGGCGGACCCGCTCGACGAGTTGCGCGAGGTCATCCTCGACACACGCCCGGGCCCCCATCGGCGCCAGCGCGGCAGCCGCATCCCAGCCCAGATTGGCGCCGTAGCAGAAGGCGAGGTCGACTTCGGCAAGGCTCGCCGGCAACTGGTCCTTCATGACACCCAGCTTCATCGTGTTCGAGCGCGGCTCGAGGACGGCCAGGATGCGCGCAGCCCCCACCTTGCGCCGGAGACCGGCAACCGTGGTCGCGATGGCCGTCGGATGATGGGCAAAATCGTCATAGACGGTGATGCCGTTCGCGACGCCCCGCACTTCCATCCGCCGCTTGACGTTGGCGAAGCGGGACAGCGCCTCGAGCCCCTTGTCGAAGGGAACGCCGACATGGCGCGCCGCCAGTAGCGCCGCCACGGCATTGGCGCGGTTGTGCTCGCCGGTGAGCGCCCACTGCGTTTCACCGATGCATTCCCCACCACGACACAGCGCCAGGCGTCCGCTGGCATCGTCACCTTCGGCACGCCATCCGTCAGCAGCATTGAAACGCTCGACCGGCGTCCAGGCGCCCCGCGCGAGGACGCGCTCGAGGCTGGCTTCACCGGCATTCGACACGATCAGGCCGGAGCGCGGCAAAGTACGCACGAGATGATGGAATTGCGTCTCGATGGCGGCAAGATCAGAGAAAATGTCCGCATGATCGAACTCCAGGTTGTTCAGCACCGCGGTCCGCGGCTGGTAGTGGACGAACTTGGAGCGCTTGTCGCAGAAAGCCGTGTCGTATTCGTCAGCTTCGATCACGAAGAACGGCGTCTCACCGAGGCGGGCGGAAATCCCGAAATTAACCGGCACGCCGCCAATCAGGAATCCCGGTGCCATGCCCGCATCCTCGAGGATCCATGCCAGCATCGCACTGGTCGTGGTCTTGCCATGCGTGCCCGCAACCGCCAGCACCCACTTGCCACGCAACACATGCTCGGCAAGCCACTGCGGGCCGGACACATAGGGCA
Organism: Pseudomonadota bacterium; assembly: GCA_022705165.1. Classification (GTDB taxonomy): domain Bacteria; phylum Pseudomonadota; class Gammaproteobacteria; order Burkholderiales; family Rhodocyclaceae; genus Proximibacter. The sequence continues at coordinate 5,797 of JAKJEY010000028.1, read as the reverse complement.
AACCACGGTCAAGGATCTCCTCAAGCAGCGGATTTCCGCGCGAAACCGCGTTACCTACCACGAAAATGTCGGGATTTAACGCGATCTGGCTCGCATCGTAACCCTCCATCAATTCGATCCCGCTCGCCTCGAGCTGCGTGCTCATCGGCGGATAGACACCCGCATCGCAGCCGGTTACCCGGTGCCCCGCCGCCCGTGCGAGTTGCGCAACACCGCCCATGAAGGTGCCGCAGATGCCGAGGATATGAATATGCATGTTGCGATTCCCGGTTAGAATGGATCGCATTCTACCTCGACAGCACCCGACACCATGCCGCAATGGCAAGACCGTACCCGGGCCAGCATCTGCGACACCGCAGCCCGACTGATCGCCGAGGAGGGCATCAGCGACTACAGCCAGGCCAAACGCAAGGCGCTACGCCAGCTGGGGCTGCCGGAAAGCACACCACTTCCCAGCAATGCCGAGGTCGAAGTCGCCCTGCGCGAGTGGCAGGCAGTCTTCCAGGATGAGGAGCAGATTGAACGGGTGGAGCATCTTCGCCGAAAAGCCGCCGAATTAATGGAGATCCTGCAGGAATTTCGCCCTTATCTGACAGGTTCGGTACTCGACGGCACCGCCGGCCGCTATGCCGAAATCGATCTGCAGCTCTTCGCGGACAGCGCCAAGGAAATCGAGATCTTCCTGCTCAACCGGGGTATCCCATACAGCCACGCCACCCCTCGTAACGACCGGGCGGAGGCCGTACTGGTCGTCGAATCGGAAGACGCAGTTGCCAACCTCGTCGTCTATCCCACGCTGGATGAACGCATCACCCCCAAGGGCCGCGATGGCCGACCACGCGAACGAGCCCGCCTGACCGCGGTACAGGCGCTCCTTACGGCAAATAGTGCCTAATTTCGCCAATCAAGCAGCTTAATACTCAGCATTTGGCGGAAAATGCAGACAAGTTGCACCACGGGCACCAACAGCCACGAATCGCTGCTCGCTCCATCCGCCGAGGCCTCCCGCCCCCAGCCACAACCCGCCGCCGGAAACGCTCGTTTTAAGCGCCGGCTGGACAAATTGCATCGATTTGCGGCAAACTTGCAGGCATGACGAAGCAAAAATCCACTGCAGGCAGCAGTAAGAGCACCCGCAAAGCGCCGGCCGACAAGTTGCTGGTCATTCACGGGCCGAACCTGAACCTGCTCGGTACACGTGAACCGCAACACTATGGCGCCACGACGCTGGCCGACATCAATCGCGCGCTGGCCCGCCGGGCCGAAGCTGCGGGTGTCGAACTGGAAACTTTCCAGAGCAATCATGAAGGCGCGCTGATCGAGCGCATCCACGCCGCACGCGGCGAAGGCGTCCGCTTCATCGTCATCAATCCGGCGGCCTACACGCACACCAGCGTCGCACTGCGCGATGCCATTGCCGCCGTTGCCATCCCGTTCGTCGAGGTTCATCTGTCGAACGTCCATGCGCGTGAGGAATTCCGTCAGCATTCCTACTTCTCGGATCTGGCCATCGGTGTCATTTCCGGACTCGGCAGCGAGGGTTACCTGCTCGCACTCGAGTACCTGCTGAACAAACTCGCCAACGACTAATACTGCCCAACGCGCCGTTATTGACGGCAAAGCGCAGTCTTTTGTCGCCAAAATACAGAATACTTTCCTAGGGGAATTTTCATGGATCTCAGAAAACTCAAGAAGCTGATCGACCTCGTCCAGGAGTCGGGCATCTCCGAACTGGAAGTGACCGAAGGCGAAGAGAAGGTTCGCATCGCCAAGCACTACGGCGGCGCCATGGCACCTCAGACCTACATGTTGCCGGCCGCACCGATGCCGATGACAGGTGGCGGCGCCCCGGGCGCGAGCAGCGTCAACCTGGAAGAGGACGACGAGCTCGACGGCCACGCCGTCAAGGCACCGATGGTCGGCACTTTCTACCGCTCGTCGAGCCCAGGCGCCGAGCCCTTTGTCGAGATCGGACAAACAGTCAAGCAGGGCGACACGCTGTGCATCATCGAAGCCATGAAGCTCCTCAACGAGATCGAGGCTGACGCATCCGGCGTGATCAAGGCGATCCTGGTGGAGAACGGCCAGCCGGTCGAATTCGGCGAACCGCTCGTCATCATCGGCTAAGCGCCATTATGTTCGACAAGATTCTCATCGCCAATCGGGGCGAGATTGCTCTCCGCATCCAGCGCGCCTGCCGCGAACTGGGCGTCAAGACGGTGGTTGTTCACTCGGAGGCCGACCGCGAGGCCAAGTATGTGAAGCTCGCCGACGAATCCGTCTGCATCGGCCCGGCAGCTTCGGCACATAGCTACCTGAACGTGCCGGCGATCATTTCTGCCGCCGAAGTGACGGATGCACAGGCCATCCACCCGGGCTATGGGTTCCTCTCGGAAAACGCCGACTTTGCCGAACGTGTCGAGAAATCCGGCTTCGTTTTCATCGGCCCGCGCCCCGAGACGATCCGCCTGATGGGCGACAAGGTGTCGGCCAAGGATGCCATGAAGGCCGCGGGCGTCCCCTGCGTCCCGGGCTCCGAAGGTGCGCTGCCTGAGGACCCCAAGGAGATCATCCGCATCGCCAAGAGTGTCGGCTATCCGGTGATCATCAAGGCAGCCGGTGGTGGTGGTGGTCGCGGCATGCGCGTCGTGCATACCGAGGCGGCACTGATCAACGCGGTCAACATGACGCGCACCGAGGCCCAGACCGCCTTCGGCAACCCGATGGTGTACATGGAAAAATTCCTGGAAAATCCGCGCCATGTGGAGATCCAGGTGCTCTCCGACAGCTTCCGCAACGCGATCTACCTCGGCGAACGTGACTGCTCGATGCAGCGCCGCCACCAGAAGGTGATCGAGGAGGCGCCGGCGCCGCACATCGCCCCGCGCTATATTTCGCGCATCGGCGACCGCTGTGCCGATGCCTGCCGTCGTATCAACTACCGTGGTGCCGGCACCTTCGAATTCCTCTACGAGAACGGCGAGTTCTATTTCATCGAGATGAATACCCGCGTCCAGGTGGAACATCCGGTCACCGAGGCGATCACCGGCGTGGACATCGTCCAGGAACAGATCCGTATCGCAGCCGGCGAGAAGCTGCGCCTCCGCCAGAAGGACATCACATTCAAGGGGCACGCGATCGAATGCCGCATAAACGCCGAAGATCCCTTCACGTTCGTCCCATCTCCCGGCAAGATCACGTTCTGGCACCCGCCGGGCGGCCCCGGCATCCGCGTTGATTCTCACGTTTATGACGGCTATACCGTGCCGCCGCACTATGACTCGATGATCGGCAAGTTGATTGCCTATGGCGACACGCGAGAGCAGGCCATCCGCCGCATGCGCATTGCCCTTTCGGAAATGAGTGTTGAAGGCATCAAGACGAATATCGCGCTGCACCAGGAACTGATGATGGACGCCAACTTTGTACACGGCGGGACCAGCATCCACTACCTTGAGCACAAGCTCGCCGCCAAGGGCGAGGTCAAGAAATAGGCGCCAGATCCGTGGGCTGGCTATCGGTCACGCTGGAAGCCGACTGCGCGCACGCCGAAGGGCTGGCCGATGCGCTGATGGAAGCGGGCGCACTGTCCGCGACCATCGAAGATGCGGCAGCAGGCACAGCGGAAGAGAAACCGCAGTTCGGCGAGCCGGGGGCCATCACGACCCCGGGCTGGGATCGCTCGCGAATCGTCGCCCTGTTCGAACCGGATGCTGATATCGCCGATGCCATCGCAATCGCGGCGGCCGCCTGCAAGATGTCCGAAGTACCGGCATTCACGACTGAAGCCGTCGCGGAGCAGAACTGGGTACAGCTGACGCAATCGCAATTCGATCCGATCCGCGTCTCTGAACGCCTGTGGATCGTGCCGTCCTGGCACGATGCGCCCGATCCGGATGCGGTCAACCTGATTCTGGATCCCGGAATGGCTTTCGGAACGGGCTCGCACCCGACGACCCGGCTCTGCCTGGAGTGGCTGGAGCGCTCCGTCCGGCCGGGGGAAAGCCTGCTCGACTACGGTTGCGGCTCGGGGATCCTCGCGATCGCTGGCGCCAGACTGGGTGCCTGCCCGGTCGATGGCGTCGACATCGATCCGCAGGCAGTTCTGGCTGCTGAAGCCAATGCGCAGCGCAACAATGTGAGCGCCCGCTTCTTCGATTCGACCCGACCGGTCAGCGCTTGCTACGACCGGGTCGTCGCCAACATCCTGTCGAATCCGCTCAAGGTTCTGGCACCGGCCATCTGCGGCCACGTGCGCGCTGGTGGAGAGCTGGCACTGTCAGGTATCCTCGCCGAACAGGCCGAGGAATTGATGGCCATTTACAGCGAGTGGATTCCATTGCACGTTGCCGACAGTCGTGAAGGCTGGGTCTGCCTGAGCGGACGGAAGCCGGAGAGTTGCGCATGCTGACGCGCTGCCCCGCTTGCGCGACCAGCTTCAGGGTTACCCCCGAGCAACTCAAGCTGCGTGCCGGGAAAGTGCGCTGCGGGAAGTGCCAGACTGTCTTCAACGCGATCGACAGTCTGCTGGAATCACCGGTGCACGGCACCACGGCCGAGTCGCCCAGTGCGCCCGCACGGCAGCCCGCGGCTCCTGCAGCGCTCGTCGATACCATCGACCTGGTACCGATCGAAGACATCGGTGCCGCACCCGCCCGCGACAGGACACCTGACACCGACGCGTCGAACGAGCCGATCAGCCCGGAAGCGGTGCGCGATGCCGCCCTCACGCACGGATTGATCGCAGCGCGCGAAACAACCGAGATTCCCGGTTACAACAAATGGGCCGAAGGCGCACTGTCAGCGCCGGTGCAGGTATCGATACCGGTCGCGCCGCCAAAATGGCCGTTCGTGCTGGCCGCACTGCTGCTGCTTGCCACGCTTGCCGGCCAGGTCGCGCACCAGTTCCGCGCCGAACTTGCCGTCGCAGCCCCCGCCCTGCGCCAGCTACTCGAATCCTCATGCGCATTTCTCGAATGCGACATCCCCTTGCCGCGCCACGTCGAACTGGTCAGCATCGAAGCATCCGATCTGCAGTCCGACCCCACCAGCAGTGGCGCACTCGTCCTCGCCGCGACGCTGAAAAACCGCGCCGCTTATGCGCAAGCCTGGCCCCTGCTTGAAATCACACTGACCGACGTGCAGGACAACGCGGTACTTCGCCGTGTGCTGCAGCCGGCTGACTACCTGCCCGGCAAGGTCGATCCAACGGTCTTCCCGCCGAATGCCGAAATCGCGGTAAAGCTCTGGCTGGAAGCGAGGGATATCGCGGCAGCCGGCTACCGTCTGTACGTCTTCTACCCCTGACCCTCATTCTTTCCCCGGAGTACCGGCATGAAAACGCTGATCTGCGGCTCGATCGCCTACGACAACATCATGGTCTTCAACGACCAGTTCAAGAACCATATCCTGCCGGACCAGATTCACATCCTGAACGTCGCCTTCCTCGTGCCGGAACTGCGCCGGGAATACGGCGGCTGTGCCGGCAACATCGCCTACAACCTGATGCTGCTAGAGGGTGAGCCTTACATCATGGCGACCGTCGGCGACGACGCCGGCCCCTACCTGGAGCGCCTCGACAGGCTCGGACTGGCACGCGATCACGTACGTCACGTGCCGGGCAGCTTTACCGCGCAGGCCTTCATCACCACCGACCTCGACGACAACCAGATCACGGCTTTCCACCCCGGCGCGATGAGCTTCTCGCACCTCAACAAGGTCGAACACGCCAAGGGCGCCGTGCTCGGCATCGTCGCCCCGGACGGCCGCGAGGGGATGCTGCAGCACGCGCGCGACT